>SVKS01000171.1 GCA_015068345.1 Oscillospiraceae bacterium | reverse complement strand
AGAGTGGGGTCTGTGATATGGTGATTCACCGAGTAGGCATGCCCCTCTGCTGTATCCCCAGGGAATTGGGTCAGGGATTGGGTACGAAGCTGGGCAATGACGGAAGCTGTGACCTCCTCTATGGTAGCGGTCTTTTGGGGAACTTCCCCCGGGACGTTTCCGCTGGAAATCAGATATTCCAGCGGGTCGGCAAGGTCGGAAAGCAGGGGCAGACTCCGAAGCGCCCGGAAACTCCATTTATAGTAGGGGAGATAGGTGTGATTCAAAAGGAAGATGGTGTGTAGGGCACTTTTGGCAAATTCCACGGCGGCGAGCTGAGCGGCGGCTGTTTCCCCACGGGCGATACAGCGGGGGTAGTTGTATTCGCCTGCCTGCCCCATCAGGAGTAGGTTTCCCGCAAGCTTTTTCCGCCGTACGTCCTCCGGTAGGTAGGAAAGACTAACCCGGATGGAGGAAAAGATGCCCGCATCGTCCCGGAAAATCTCTCCATTGGTGGCTTCTGCCAGGGATTGTTCCGGAATGCGGCAAAAATCCATGAGGGAAAGAGTACCGTCGGGGGAACCGGTTTTATCCCGGAAGAAATCAGCCATACGGATGACGCCATGGCGGTTGCCACCCACCGGGTCCAGGGGATTGCGTTGATACCCCAGAAATTCCTTAGGGAGCTTGCTGTAGGCCCGCTCTAAAAGGAAGGCGGTACGTCGGTCGATGACCTCCTCATCGGGTATAAACAGGCAGAAGCCAGGCTCAAAATCATGGTCTTGTGAGATTTCGTCGTCAAAACCGAAGCATTCCGATCCGCTTCCGCAAAGCCCCACGGCAATGCGGGACAAAAGCTCCGGAAACTGCTCCCGGAGCATGGGTTCTCCGTAGGTATCGTAGAATTTTCGAGATAGGGTCAATCCGTTCATGCACCGTAGATCCTTTCTGCCTGCTCTGTCAGGGTTCTTTGGGTCACAAACCAACCGTAATAGCCAAAGACCGAGGCACATTTTTCGCAAACAAAGGCGTAGTAACCGTCCTTCCTGGGGTGACTTTCCAAAAGGGATTCTGCCCGGGTCAGGTAGTCGGTGATGGCATCCTCCGCCTCCTGAAGTCCCAACTCAGCCTCTGCCGCACTTGCCAGATTCAAAAGGGTGATGGCCACTTCCAGGGGACCGTTTTCGGTGGGCTCCATGATGGTGATGGCTTTGCGGTAGAGGGTTTTGGCCTCTTCAAAGCGGCCAAGGTCTACCAACGCCAGCCCCATGTTGTTGTAAAGGCCCCCGAGGCGGCTGTCGCTGGGGGAAAGATTGACTTCGTAGAGCTCCCTGGCTCGTTCGAACAGGGGGAGAGCCCTTTCGGCCAGGCCAAAGGCTTTATACACCGTGGCAGCATTCAAAAAGGTGGTGGCTGCTCCCAAATTGCGGGAAAGTCGTTGCCGGTCGATGAGAGCCAGGGCGGCGGCAACCATATCCAACGCTTCCTCCCGCCGACCAAGCTTGCGATAAAGCCCCATCAGCTCGTTTCGCAGCAAAACCTCGGTGGGAATATCAGCCTCCGGAAGCTTCCGAAGCAGAAAAGCTTCGGCGGAAGCATAATCATTTCTATGTAAATAGCGGTCCAATTCGTCAAGGATCGGATGATTGGTCATGTGGTACTCCTTTTGGTGATTTGAGTCTATTGTATCATAAAATTTGGATTTTCGCATCCCCTAAATGCAAAAGAAGACCGCCGTGCAATCTCTTTTTGCACGGCGGTGAGGTTACTGCTTTTCGATGAAATAACAATAATCGAGAATCACATTTCCTTTTTCATCGGGGGTAGTGAAACGGGGACAAAGACAGTTTTCAAAGGACCAGACGGCGCCTTTTTTGTCCTGCCAGATATTCATGCCCGCATCGGTGATTTTTCCCCGGGCGGCAGAGGTATCGTGTACCGCATCCTCTGACCCATAGATCCAGACGGTGCCAAGGTCTACTTCTTCAAAGAGGATGGCTTCAAATCCCTCCGGAACCGGGGTGTCCGCCGGGGTCAGCATGCCGATATAGTAGGCAAAGGGTTGTCCTTCCGCCCGGCGTTCCAGTCCCAGGTAGCCGCCGCCGTTTTCCCACAGGGCCAGGATGGCGTCGGTGCCACCCATGGTGGATTCCAAAAGGTCGAACCAGCCGTGTTCCCACCATTCGTCCCAATGGCCAAAATCTGCGTATTTTTTGCCGATGAATTTCAGGGTCGGGATATTCTCCCGAAAAACTTTGATGATTTCTGCCATGATATTACTCCTTCCTGATGGGGATATAGATCCTTTCGGAATAGAGCCTGCTGGATTCCACATAGCTTTCAAACTCGAATCCTTCCCGGCGGACATAACCATTGTCGGGAAGCCAGCTTTCAAAGATCCAATCCCATGTGTGGTGGATGGTTGCCACAAAGGAGATGGGGTCGGCGGCCTGAGTTTCAAAGGCGGCGTATAGTCCGCCGTCAATGGCAACCGAAATGGTTCCTTGCTTGTCTCCCTGAGCATGTTCCGAACGTATGCCGATGGCGTAGGAACTGCGTTTTCCGTCAGAACCCCGTGTCATCACACCGTAATCGGTGACCACCCGGCCGCCCGAAAGCAGAGAAGATCTGCCCTCTGCATTATAGCGGTTCCAACAGCTTGGCGGGTAGGTATCGGCAAAATCGTACGCCCTCAAGGTGAAGGGAGACAGGTGACACAGAGCAATCTGGGGAACAGGGGCGGTAGTATGAAAACAATGGGGTTCAAACAACCGCAGACTGCAATCTGCATGTTTCCATTCGGTTGGTAAAATGCCGTGTTCGGATTTGAAAGCCCGGGTGAAATTCTCCTTGGAATTGAAGCCGTAGAAAAAGGCAACGTCCGACAGGGGACGGTTTTCATGGCCAACGGTACGGACAATTTCGGTGATACGGCGCTTGCGGACATAGTCGGTGGGGGAGAGGCCGGTCGTCTGCCGAAACAGGCGGATGAAATGGCTTTCCGAATAGCCCGAAACCGAAGCAAGCAGCCGGTTGTCCAGTTCCTCCGAAAGATGGTCTTCAATGTAGGTTATAATGGGCTCCATAATGGCTCGATCCATATCCAAATTTCCCTTTCATTCTACCACGATTTCAGGGGGAAGGATTGATAATTTCTGCTTTGTTTCAGCCGATCCGGAGAATGCAGCGGAGATTGGGAGCTCCGTCTGCGGCTTTCCAAAGGAAGCGGCGCAGGAGAGGAAGGGAGGGAGTAAGCTCGGTGAAGACATCCGGGGCAGGACGGAAGCGGATGGTGGTGCCGGTGGGGGCATTGGATGGAGTGATTTTCAACTCCCCATCCGGGTAACCATCCCGGAAGGACAGGATGGAAAGGGTACCGTGGCGAACCGATTCCACTTTCATCCATTGGGATGCCATCTGCACCACGGCAAGGTCAAAGAATGGCATGATTGGGGCAAGAAGCTTCGCTGGGATAGGCTCGCTTCGGCCGTAAAGTCTGCTTTGTTCGGTGGCAAGGGCCTGGGAAAAGGCTTCGTCCCACAGCTGGGGGCCGGGCTGAAGTCCGGTGAAAATCTCCTGCCATGTGGCACTATCCTCCATGGCGAAGCCGGTATCCCGGCTCTCCAGGGTGATGCTACCGTCGGGGGAGAGTGTGATGGTAAGGCAGGAACAGTTGCCAAGGCGTCCTTCCAGGGCGAAAAGCCTCACGAAAAGTTCCAGGGCATGGGCAACGCCCTCGTCATCATTGGATCCAAAAATGACGTTGGGGCGTTTTCGCACCCGTTCTGGGCCCCGCAGGGGCATAATGGGATTTTCTATCATGGAAACTTCCTCGTTTTGTTGGATATTTGATTTCATTATAATCGCTTTTGCTCCTTCTGTCAATAAATTGGTGGAAAGCTGTTGCAAGGAGGGTGGCTTCATGGTAGAATAAAGAAAAGCAAGCCCGGGAGAACGCAGGACTATAACGCCGTATTTGTGTACCGCTGATGATAAAGTAGGACCGGGAAACTTTTGGGACAAGTAGTGTACGTTCCGGCTGAAATGGTGGATCAGCTATCCGCATTCAGAATGCCGCCTACCCCAATTTGGAACGGAGCGCAGAATATTAAGAGGAAAGCTATGAACATTCGAACCTTACACATGATCGAAGGGGCCAGGGAAGCCCGGGGAATCGCCGTGATTATCGATGTATTCCGGGCCTTTTCCACCGAAGCTTACCTGTTAGCCCGGGGGGCTGAGAAAGTGATCCCGGTGGGGGAGGAAAGTCTGGCCCGCCGGCTGAAGGAGGAAAATCCCGATGTGATTCTGGCCGGGGAACGTAGAGGAAAGATTCTGCCAGGCTTTGATATGGGCAACTCTCCAGCCCAGGCGGAGGCGTTGGACGTGGTTGGAAAGACTGTGATA
>SVKS01000170.1 GCA_015068345.1 Oscillospiraceae bacterium | reverse complement strand
GGATGCCATTCTGGCCGATGGATTCCTTCACGTCGGTAAGGGATCCATCGGCCAGAATGGCATCCTTCACTTCGGGGTTGATGCCCCAGAAGGTCAGGGTGTAGGCGGAACCCGATTCGTCGTCGGCACCGCCGGCTTCCGACAGGGAGAGGATCTTGCGGGACAGGTTGGTCATCAGGTAGGGACGGGCCTTGTCGAAGGCCTTTTCAATGACGTCCTTCACCGAATCTTCGCTCTGGTCCTTTTCCAGGGCGGTAAGCACGTGCAGATCCAGCTTATCGGCTTCTTCTGCGGCGATATCCTTGATGTTGCGGGCAACCACGCTTTCCCGGAAGAGCTGACCCATGGTGGCGTTGCGTTCTTCCTTCATGGCCTTTTCGCTCTTCTTATGCAGGGTCTTCTTGGTGGCGGCTTCCCGGGCTTCGTTGGCGATCTTGTAAAGCGAATCGAAAATGCCGTTATAAACACCGTTGTCGTTGCTGTCGGAGCAATTGAAGCGGAGGGATTCGTAAAGCTCCCGCTTTTCCTCGGCAGTAGCGCACAGATAGACAGCCGCCTCGGCGGAGTTATTGTGGCGCTTTTCTTCCATAGCCAGGATTTCCTTGCCCAATTCCTTGGTGATGTCTTCCAGGCTGTCAAAGAGGCGTTCGTATTGCTCGAGCAGGCTGTTCAGACGCTTGATCAGTTCTTCAAACACAACCGCAATGGCCTTGTCGTCCCGGTAGGTGGTGATCAGCTTCTTCTGCTTGGTGGACTTCATGAAGTAGTCTTCCCGGAAGCTTCTCTTCTTGCCGCCCTTGGCATTGCCGGCCCGCTCGGCGGCGGTTTCAATGGTTTCCTTGGTTTCGGGCAGGTCGTAGGCCTTTTTGAAGTAATCGTTGATCTTCTTGATGCCCAGCTTGGCCTTGCTAGAACGGTCATCCATTTCCAGCTGCAGGGCGGCGCGGAACTTATAAAGCAACAGCCGCACAGCCAAAGGATGGGCAATACTGCCATTCTGGGTTACCAGACGGCGGATGTTCCATTCGTTTTCACTGGACAGAGCGGAGTTCAGGTCATCCGGCAGGATGGACTGGACGATGGAGCTCTTCAACAGAATGATACGTTCATTGACGGTATCCAGATAGTTCTTCAGGGCGGTTTCATTGGTGGTAACCCGGCCTGCCAGTTCCTTTTTCAGCTGTTTTTCGGTGACACCGGCATTGTTGGCCTTGGTGACGATTTCGCTGTCCTTCTGGATAATGCTCAGAATGCGTTCGTGGACGATGCCGTAAAAGTCGTCTGCACGGTCGATACGGGTGCCGTCTTCGGTCACGTCGGTGATGGCCTTCTGCAGGAAGTTGAAGCGGTTGGCACCTTCAGCCAGCAGGTTTTCCACCGTGGCAATGAAATGATCCTGGCGGGACAGGGGCTTGAGGGTGGGATCCACCTTCATCTGGGCCTTGTTTTCCGCATCGGCCTTGTTGAAGTCTTCGTCCACCACGGTCCACAGGTCGCTGATGGATTCCACCGTGGCACGGGTGCCGCAGTATTCCACCAGGTCTTCGTAGGGGTAAATAATCTTGCTGGCGCCTACGCCGCCGTACAGGGGCTTGCCGTCCCCGTCGATGACGGTGAGGATGGCGTTGTCTTCCCGGGAGTCACCGGCGGCGGTGATGGGAGAATAGACCTGCATGTAGGTGGCGGTGGTCATCAGGCGCTTGTAATCCTCCAGAGATTTCAGCACCATGCCGCGGCTGTTGATGTCGTCCACGAAGAAGATAAAGTCAAAGGGCTTTTTCTGCACGTTACCCCGGTCCTTTTTGCTGTCGAAAAGGGGCAGGATCTGCATATTGATGGCGTCGGCGGAGGGGTCATCCGACAGGCAGACCTGGTTGATGGCGTTGAGCTCCTTCAGGGCTGCGTAGGCATTGGCATACATGCTTTCCTTCTGCACCGGGGAGGGGTTGGTGTCCCGGAACAGATCGGGCAGAGCAAAGAGGCCACGGACGATGACTTCGCCACCGTAGTGCTTGCGGATATACTGACGCAGGAAGAGGGCGGTCTGCAGGTACATACCCGAACCGGTGCCGCCTGCAAAGGAGGAGACGATCATAATGCGGAAGTTGCTGGGTTCCACTTCGCCCCGGGCAATCTGCAGTTCCCGGATGGCATTATCCAGCTTGCCGATGCGGCCCGAGCTGCAGGTTTCCGCAAAAGCCAGGCGGGACAGGGGACGAACCTGACCGGCACCCTTGATCATGTTGCGGCCCTTCAAAAGGGCATTGTCGGGGAACCAATCTTCCCAACCGTCCAGATCGGCCAGATACTGGCGAACCGACATTTCCCGGCTGGTGTAGATGACCTGAAGTCCTTCCACCCCATCCCAGCCGCCGTCGGTGTCGAATCCGACAAACTGCACGTTGGGGTCATTGGTGTTGATCAGGCGCTTGACCCGGGCCACGATTTCGCAGCCGGTGCCGCCAAGGCCAACCAAAAGGGTTTTAATAGCCATATTGTTTTCCTCTCTCTTTCGATTTTGGATGTATTTTGAATCTGTAATTTATTCGTCGCCGTAAAGGTAAATCTGGCAGCTGCGGTAGTTGGGGTCTGCCGATACCACAAGAGCTGTGCCGGGGAAGATGGGCCATTTCTTGGTTCCCTCTTCAAAGGCATCCACCGAGCTGCGATGGATGTGAACCGGTCCCTGCTCGGTCACGTCGCCTTCCACCACACCGCTGGGAACCGGGTACTGCTTGCACTTCAGATTCACCAGCTGGGAACCAAACATGCGGGTGCCGTAGAATTTGGCCCCATTCACGTTCTTCACGTCGGTGATGAAGGGAATCAGTGCGGTCCAGGTCCAAAGGGATTCGGTATTCCAGCCGTTTCCCGGGCCGGTGATATAGTTACCGGTGAGGGTACCGAAGTTATAGTGGACCTTTTTGCCATAGGGCAGTCGCTTTTTGAAAATCTGACCCAGAATAAAAGCAATGATCAAAAGGGGAATTACGTAGTTGAAGGGGATTTCCCAGGACCAGTCCCAGGTGATGGGCAGGATTCCCTGGGCTTCCTCCCCAAGGGCGGCGGCGGTGATCACCAGATCACCGGTGGGAATTCGCCAGGCGGCGAGCCATTTCCATCCCTCGTACCCCGGAATCACCTTGATTTCCCCGTCGTCGGAGATCTCGGTAGTCAGGGTGACGTGGCGACCAAAGCTTTCGGGAATGCTGATTTCCAGCTCCGCCGCCTCCACAGCGGCCTTGTCCTGCTGAACCCCATCCACAAAGAGGCGGAAGGTGACACCGGTGGTGTTGGTGCCAAGATCGGTGCGGGCAATCGACACGTCCACGGGAACCTCGGCTTCCAGCTTATATTCCGGCGGGGTGATGGTCAGGGTTACCGCCGCCTCGGCACCGGAGGGCAGGGTACCCTTGATCTCCAGATCCCCGGTGGGAATGGCGGTAATGGGATCCTGGTATTTGGGCTGGAAGGTGATGGTGCCGTCGGCTTCAAAGGCCACGTCACCGGGTACCTCGGTCAATACCCGGAAACCCAGGTAATCCAGCTCCTCGGTGACCTGGATGCCGTCGGCGAATACGGTGAACACCACCTTGTCGGTGTTCTGCTTGAGCCCCTCTATATCCATTTTCCAATAGTCGGGAGCGGTGGCGGTAATGGTGTATTCAATGGCCCGCTGGGGGGTGAAGATGCCGCTGGTGAGGGTGATGGGGTTAAAGCCCTCCATATCCACCTGGGCACGGAATTCGGTGGGTACCTGATTCAGGGTGATACCCTCCAGAAGCATATCGGCGGTTTCGCTGGATTGGACTTCACTTCCGTTTTCCTCCGCCACGATTTTATAGGTGGTATTCTCGGGCAGGAGGGCGGGATCGATTTCCTTGTCGGTGCCGCTTTCGTAAATGGTGGCCTTCACGTCAAGCCTTTCCCCGGCGGCCAGATCCTGGAAATCCTCCGGTTTTACCTCGATGCCGCCCCGATAAATGGTCAAGCGGATTTCCAATGCCGGTTCGATCATCACCACCACGTCCTTGGGGTTGATGCCGTCGGCAAAGGTCAGGGTATATTCCCCGGCAGGCAGGTTGCCGGTGCCCCCGGCCACAAAGGCGGAGCCCACCAGGCTTTTATCGGTTTTCCACCCCTGCACCTCCGGGTAACGGATGGAAACGGTACGGCTGATGCTCAGATCCCCATCGGGACCCACAGCACTTTCCAGGGCGGCGGCAGAGTTTTGGCAAAGCACCGCGATATTCAGAAGGGGCACCTGGGTGGTGAATTTCAGGGCGTTGTTCCCCTCCCGCTTCACCTCGTCCCCCAGGCGGCAACGGCCCGAGATCCGGTCGGCCATTTCGGCCATGGTATCCACAATGTCTGCGCTCTTTTTGGCTTTGTACACGTAGATATCCTTTGCGGTGTTTTC
>SVKS01000169.1 GCA_015068345.1 Oscillospiraceae bacterium | reverse complement strand
AATAGAGGCCACGATGTATCCCTCGCCCGCAAGCTCCATGGCAGAGGCGCTGGGTTCAAACATGGTGACGTAATCGTCCACTCCGGCAATGAATGCCCCACCCATTAGATCAAACTGCACGTCGGTACGAACCGTGACGTTGTCACCGGGAATCAAGCCCTTTTGACGCAGAACGTAATCCAGGGTCATCTGGGGCATGCCACCGCTTCGTCCGCCGATGACGCTGGTTCCCTCCAGCTTATCCCAGGAAAAATCATCATCCGGGGTTTTACCGAGCAGAAAGGAACCGTCCCGCTGGGTAAGCTGAGCAAAAATGACGGCGTAGTCCTCCCGACCCTCGTTTGCCACATAAACGGCAGTTTCGGGTCCCATCAACCCTACGTCGGCATCCCCGGTCAGGAGGGCGGTCATGGACTTATCCGACCCACCACCATTGGTCAGGGTGATGGTAAGGCCCTCTTCTTCAAAATACCCCAATTCCATAGCGGCATAGAAGGGAGCGTAGAAAACCGAATGGGTCACCTCGTTCACCCGCACCTCCCGTAGTGCGTCAGCGTTGTCTGGGTTGCAAGCCCCAAGAGTGAACACGAAGAAAGAAACCAGAAACAAGGATATAATACGTTTCAAAATAAGTAGGATCCTCCTTTGATTGATCAAGCGCTTTAAGAGCGCTCACTGACAGTATATGTCACTTCCTTCAATTGGGATAATCGGAAAAGAAGTGGCATATAGTGTAACAAATCAACCAGGGAGGAATGCTCTATGAATGAAGCCGGTACTCGATTGATGGACCTGCGATGCCGGGAGGTGATCAACGTACGGGACGGTACCCGCTATGGATTTGTGTGCGATGCAGTGGTGGACTATACAACCGGTCGTATTCAATCCATTGTGATCCCCGGAACAGCTCGCTTGATGGGGTTTGTTGGACGGAGGGAGGATATTGTCATTCCCTGGGAAGCCATTACCCGCATCGGGGACGATATCATTCTGGTCGACTGGAACCCAATCTTGCCAAAAAAAGAAAAAGCTCCCACTTCTTGAAAAGTGAACTACTTCATGGTATAATGATAGAATCTGATTACAAACCAAGGAGAATCCCATGAAGTTTACCAAAATGCATGGCGCCGGTAACGACTACATCTATTTCGATTGCACCGGCGACTTTCAGATTTCTGATCCTGAAGCCCTTTCCATCCGCCTGTCGGAACGCCATTTTGGCATCGGCAGTGATGGTATTGTGATGATTTTGCCCTCCAATGTGGCGGATTTCCGTATGCGTATTTTCAATGCCGACGGCAGCGAAGCCAAAATGTGCGGCAACGGTACCCGTTGTGTGGGGAAATACGTCCATGATAAGGGTCTGACCGACAAAACCGACTTCACCCTGGAAACCCTGGGCGGTATTAAGATCCTACACCTGGAAGTGGAGGATGGCATCACCAAATCGGTAACAGTGAACATGGGCAAGGCGGACTTTACCGCCGCCAACGTCCCGGTCATCACCGACCGGGAAACCATCATCAAATCCCCCCTGGTATTTAATGGCAAGGAAGAAATCTGCACCTGCCTTTCGGTGGGAAATCCCCATTGTGTTATTTTCACCAACGAAGTAGCTTCCCTGAACCTGGAAGCCATCGGCCCCTGTCACGAAAACGCTCCCTTTTTTCCGGAACGTATCAACACTGAGTTTGTTCGGGTCATTTCGGATACCGAGCTGGAAATGCGGGTATGGGAACGAGGGAGTGGTGAAACGCTGGCCTGCGGTACCGGTACCTGTGCTTCTGTGGCAGCAGCGGCCGAAGCAGGATACGTGAAAAAGGACGAGTTTGTGCTGGTCCACCTGCGGGGCGGCGACATTTCGGTCAAATACGATTCCGACGGTTCCCTCACCATGAAAGGTGACGCCGAGTTTGTGTTCGACGGAGAACTTTACGAATAACGTGTACGGAGGAAAACCATGGACTTCACCGAACTGAAAGCATTGATTGATCGCATGCCATCCTATGACATTCCTGCGGCCGATTGCATCGTGATCCATAAGGGGCAGACGGTATTCCGCCACATGACGGGATATGCTGACATCGAAGCAGGGGAGAAGCTCACCGAAAAGCATCTCTATAATCTCTATTCCGCATCCAAGGTGGCGACCTGTGCTACAGCCCTGACCCTTTTGGACAAGGGGTGTTATAAGCTTGATGATCCGGTATATGCATATCTGCCTGAATTCCGGGAAATGTGGGTAAAAAAAGAAGGAAGCGACGAGCTGGTAATGGCAAAGATCCCCGTCACCATTCGTCAGCTCTTCACCATGACTGCCGGATTGACCTACGATCTGGATACCCCCTACATCCGTGCGGTCCGTGCGGAAAAGGGCGATTCTGCTACCACCCGGGACTACGTGGGTGCCATTGCCAAAAATCCCTTGATTTTTGAACCGGGAACTCACTATAACTACAGCCTTTGCCACGATGTTTTGGGCGCATTGATTGAAGTCTGGTCGGGAAAAACCTTTGGAAAGTGCATGAAGGAAGCCCTGTTCGATCCCATCGGTATGACCGAAACCGGCTTTGCCCGCACCGATGCGGTCATGAGCCGGGTGGCTTACCAGTACGCCGGTTATCAGCACGCGGACGGCTCCTGGGATCGGAAATACAAGGACAACCCCTTCGTCTTTGGACCTCTTTACGAAAGCGGCGGGGCCGGATTGATTTCCTCTGTAAACGATTATGCTCTCTTTGTAGACGCCATGACTCACCATGGCAAGACCCGCACCGGTGAGCAGATTCTGAAACCCGAAACCGTGGACCTGATGCGAAAAGACCAGCTTTCTCCTGCCTGTCGGGCGGATTTTGATACCAAAATCAACCGTCCGGGTTACAGCTATGGTCTTGGTGTACGAACTCTGGTGGATGCAACAAAATCTCCCTCCGCCTTTGGCGAATTTGGATGGGACGGAGCCGCCGGTGCTTACCTGATCATTGACCCAGAAAACGAAGTTTCCGTTATGTATGCCCAACATGAATTCGGAGCCCCCTGGCACCATACCGAAATTCGGGATGCTGTCTATGCGGGCCTTCGCAAATGAATCGTTACAAAGCCTGTCCAATCGCGACAGGCTTTTTCTTTGTAAAATTTCAAGAGAGTATAGGTGGGTCTACCTACAGACTAAACCAAATTATTAAGGAATTATGAAGATGAAGAAATCATATTGACAAGAATAGCAACCGCTGTACATAATAAAATTACAAATCAATACTATACCTATATAACATAAAATGCCACCGTCTATTAGAAAGACAGGTGGCATTTTCGATAGAGTTTATGTTATTTAGGCAAAAAACACGTAGCGGGAAAGAAGCATGATTCCCCAAAGAATAACGACCACCCCCGAGGCGATGGTGAAGTTTTTGTATGCCTTGCGCTCGGCTTCATCAGCAGCTTTGTCAAAAATCATGCCGCCTCCGCAAAGCAGAAAGAAACCCACCAGGGTGGCCGACAGGGTAATGTCGCTGACAATACCGTTTTCCACAAAGGTACGGATGAAAACAAAGGCTCCAAGCAATATCACAGCAGCAGTTTTAAAAAAGGATGCGTATTTCATATTTATATTCCTTTCGGTTTGGTTATTCGTGGTTCAAAATTTCCAGAAATGCCTCGGCGGCACGGCTCAGTGGCACGTGAGCCAGGGTACAGATGCCCACTGCCCGAGGTGGAATTGGCTGTGCCAGAGGGAGTTCCACCAAACTTCCATTTGCCAGCTTTTCCCCGGCAAATTCCCGGGTGACGCAAGCAACCCCCAGGTTGGCGGCGGCAAGCTCCAGAAGCAGGTCGTGGGATCCAAGCTCGAACTCCGGCTTGAGTACCACCTGGTTTTCGGCAAAATAAGCATCCACATAGTTTCGTGTATTGCTCTTTCGTTCTAACATAATCAGGGGAAGTTTTGACACATCTGCAAGGGACAAGGGTTTAGCAGGCATGGCTCCATAACGGGAGCCCGCCACAAACACATCATGCAGGGGGATGGATGGACGAATGGAAAGGGTTTCATCCTCTTCGGCATGGGGATAGGGGAGGTTGATGAAGGCCACCTCGATCTTGCCGTTTTTCAAGTCTCGGATGGTTTCGGTGGTGACACCATTTGTGATGTTGAGCTTAATGCCCTCATGGCGGGTGTGAAATTCCTCCAAAACCGGCATGAGATAATGGCGGCACAGGGTATCACTGGCCCCAAGCAGAAGCTCGCCTTCTTCCAGGGAGGCAATGGCGGCAAACCGCTTTTCCACCGAACTTAAAAGCGACATGGCATGGGATGCGTATTCATAAAGCACCTTACCTGTTTCGCACTCAATCAAAACAACACTTTTGGCGTCAAGATCAAGCTCAGCATGTGTGGGCATACAGCCTAAAATGATTGCAAAGGATACAATCAATACAATTAT
>SVKS01000168.1 GCA_015068345.1 Oscillospiraceae bacterium | reverse complement strand
TAAGGAGGAAAGCCGGGAGGCGGCAGGGGAATTCCTTCGCTGGCATTTCCTGGAGAACGTGGTGGGGGAAATTGCTCCCGACGACCCAGAGGAGGACTATGAGGACTTTGTTCTGAAGGGCGTGTACGAGTATTCCATCAACCAGGCGGAGTGCGAGAGGTATGTTGGACGGAACCTTTCTTGGGATGGGGAGGACAAGGAAACCAGACTTCCCCTGGAACAGAGACGGTACGAAGATACCTGGCAAATCATCCGTCAGGCGGACCACTTCCAGAATTACCAAAACGTCATCTTTGATGTCATGGTAGAGGAAGCCTACCGCTATTTTGACGGAGATATTACCGCCTCGCAAGCCGCCGAGTACACCCAAAACCGCATATCCCTCTACCTTGCGGAACAAAGTTGAGTAGGGGCGATTCATGAATCGCCCCTGCCGTACCCCCCTTTCGGGGATCCACAGATCCCCGCCATTTTTGTAGGGGCCGATGCCCACATCGGCCCGCCGCCACGCCGCAGGGGCGGCGGACCTTGGAGAGGGTTTGTACGATTTTGCAATCCCATTCCCCGTGCCGCAGGCGGCCCGGAGCGGGCGATTCGTGAATCGCCCCTACGATAAGGATACCCCCCTGCAACGCACCCACCAATGCCTCCCTTGTGTAAAGGGAGGTGGCATTTGCGAAGCAAATGACGGAGGGATTGTCAATAACCCCCCCGCATGGTCAATCGCCTTGCGGACGATCATGCACCGGATGGCCCTTGGCTCCACGCATCCGCCTTTGGCGGATGAAGTCAGGGGAGCTGTCAGCAACGCCGACTGAGGGGTAGTAGGGGACGGGTTTCCCGTCCCGCCGTCCGCACCATAGGTGCGGCGGACCGGGTTTTGTACGGTTTTCATTCCCCTGGCCCGTAAACGGCCCGGGGCGGGCGATTCGTGAATCGCCCCTACATGATCGCTCCGCAAATGCGGATCGATCGCATATGACCGTTTTTTTCGGGCCCCACCGGCCCGAAAATTTCCCTTTCGGGAAACCAGGTCATTGCGCACGCACCCGGTCGGTTTTCCCAATAAAAAATGCGCCGTTTTCGCGGCGCACACCAAAATTGTCCATTGCCCATTCTCAATTGTCCATTGCCTATTGTATTCTTGACATCCCGGGCGCTATCCAGTAGAATAGAACCAAACCACAGAAACAGGGGGAGGATTTTGGTATGAATCAATCCTACGATATCATAAAGCGCGATCTGGCGGCCATTGGGGTGTGTCCGGGGGATTTCCTGGTGGTCCATTCCTCCATGCGCTCCATGGGATGGGTGGAGGGGGGACCGGAATGCGTCATCCGGGCCATGTTGGACACCCTGGGGGAGGAGGGGACTTTGCTGATGCCCACCTTCACCTACGAATCCTCCTACGCCGATTCCTTCTTTTCCCATGCCCACACCCCCTCCTGCGTGGGCCTGCTTTCCGAAACCTTCCGGAAGACACCGGGGGTCTACCGCACCGCCCATCCCACCCACTCGGTGGCCATCCGGGGGAGACTGCTTGGCGCGCTCATCAGCGGGGAGGCGGAGGACGATACCCCCATGGGGCCCCATTCCCCCTACCGCAAGCTTGGGGCATACGGGGCGAAGATTCTGATGCTGGGCTGTTCCCTGCGGCATACCTCCTACCTGCACGCCCTGGAGGAGGAGGGGGATCTCTTTTACGCCCTGCGGGGACACCAGACCTACACCGTGGTGGAAGCGGACGGCAGACGCCACACCCGATCGGTTCGCCGCCACAACTTCAACCGGGCGGATGGGGCCCTGATCCAGCGCTACGACCGGCTGCTTGAAATCCTGGGGGAGGGGGACTTTGTCCGGGCTCCCATCCACGGGGCGGATGCGGTGTTGATCGATGCCGCAAGACTCCGGGAAAAGGCCCTGGGAAAAATGAAAGAAGCCCCTTTGTTTTTTGTGGATGACCCGGACGGGTTTTATCCCGAATACCGGGATGGGGCGCAAGCCCAATCTTGACATCCCGGGCGCTATCCAGTAAAATAAAAGAACCAAGAAACGAAAGAAAAGGGGAATGGGATATGTGGAACGGTTGCCTGGGCGGATCGATAGCCTGTATGCTCCTGACGGTGATTCTTTTCTTAATCGCACGGGGAGAAACGTGGAAGGAAAAGGCTTCCATTCGTCCGATCTATATTCTGCTTGGGGGAGTTGCCCTTGCGAATTTCCTAGTGCTTTTGCCGGTGCATTGGAGCGTGACGGGAAACATGGGGAGCACCTTCTTCCTGTCGTCCTTCAACACCATCCAGGCCATGGGCGCCGGGTGTGAGTTTGGGGTGATCGAACCCGGTCTTGAGAACTGTCCGAAAGAATTGCTCGTCGGCTACCAGGTTTGGTTTGCCTTCCTGTTTACCCTGGCACCGGCGTTGACCTTCGGCTTTGTGCTGTCCTTCTTCAAGGGATTTTGTGCCAGCGTACGCTATTGCACGGTATGTTTCCGAAAGGAGACCTACGTCTTTTCGGAGCTGAATGACCGTTCGCTGGCTTTGGCAAGCGACCTCCGAAAAAACCATCCCAAGGCGGCCATCGTCTTCACCGACGTGTTTGAGGAAAAGGAGGAAAGCTCCTTTGAGATGATGGAGGAGGCCCGGAAACTGGGGGCCATCTCCTTCAAAAAGGATATTCTGGTAGCCCCCGTGGGCTTCCACGCCAAAGCGAAACCCATCTCCTTTTTTGCCATCGGCCAAAACGAAAGCGAAAACCTGAATCAGGCCATCAAATTGATTGAAAGATACCGGAATCGAAGCAACACCCATCTCTACGTGTTTTCCGCCAAGGTGGAAAGCGAGCTCCTGCTCACCGCCGTGGACAAGGGGCAGATCAAGGTCCGCCGGGTCAACGAGGTGCAGTCGCTGGTCAGCCGGATCCTCTATGAAGAAGGCGAGCTCCTTTTCCGGGGAGCCCGAAAAACCGGAGATGGGGAAAAGAAGATCTCGGCCGTGGTGGTGGGCATGGGTGCCCATGGCACCGAAATGGTGAAGGCGCTGGCCTGGTTTGGGCAAATGGATGGTTACAAGCTGGAAATCCACGCCTTTGACAAGGATAAGCTGGCGGAGGATCGATTCAAAGCCCTGGCCCCGGAGCTTATGTCCCCCAAATACAACGGGGTGGAGCTTCCCGGGGAAGCCCGGTATAAGATCACGGTGCATGCCGACGTGGACGTGGATACCGCTACCTTTGCCGATGCCATTTCAAAAATCGCCGACGCCACCTACGTCTTTATTTCCCTGGGCAGTGACCAACTCAACATCAAAACCGCCGTTGCCCTCCGTATGTACTTTGAACGGATGAAGATCCACCCGGTGATCCAGGCGGTGGTCACTCATTCGGAACAGAAAAAAGCCCTGGAAGGCATCCGGAATTTCCGGGGTCAGCCCTACGACCTGACTTTCATCGGGGACGTGGAAACCTCCTACACCGAAAAGGTGATCATCGACTCTGAATTGGAGCAGGAAGCCCTGGAACGGCACCTGAAGTGGGGCAAGGAAGAGGAATTCTGGACCTACGAATATAACTACCGCTCCTCCATGGCCTCCGCCATCCACCTGCGGGCCCGCATCGCCTGCGGAATTCCCGGGGCGGACAAGCCCGAAAGCGAAATGACCCCCAAGGAAAAGGAGAACATCGAAACTCTGGAACACCGCCGCTGGAATGCCTATATGCGGGCCGAGGGCTACGTGTTCAGCGGTTCCAAAGAAAAATCCAGCCGCAACGACCTTGGGAAAATGCACCACGATCTGGTGGATTATGCTGCCCTTTCGGAGGAGGAAAAGCACAAGGACAGCCGGGTGGGCAGTGTGACCGAAAAGATGGAGGAAAATAGTTCGGAACAGGAATAGCAGACCGACATGGACGTTTCCGGTGGACGGAGAGAAAAACAAAGAAACTGATGGGGGATAAGGACAATGAAGGAAAGAAAGCGCATTTTGCTGGCTCTTGACCTGGAAGGGGTCAATCTTGTGGTGGGGGAACCCTACAAGGGACTTGGAAAAGGCAGTGAACAGTGGGAAATTGCCCGCCGCCAGGGAGCACGGGAAGTCAATACGGCCGCCGCCGCTCTGTTTGCCGCCGGGGCCGAAGTCGTGGCCCTTTGGGACAACCACGGGGGCTCAAACAACGTGGATCCCGCCGACCTGGATCCCAGAATCGACCTCATCGATTGCGATCTCGCAAAGCCCCGTCAGTATTTCACCGGGGACTACGACTGCATCCTCTACTTTGGCTACCACGCCATGGAGGGAACCCTGGGGGGCGTTTTGGCCCACACCATGAGCAGTGCCACCCTGCAGTTTTATAAGTGGAATGGGAGCTATATTGGCGAGGTGGACATGGATGCCGCCATTGCCGCAAGCCACGGGGCGCCCTCGGTGCTCTTCGTGGGGGGCAACATTG
>SVKS01000167.1 GCA_015068345.1 Oscillospiraceae bacterium | reverse complement strand
GACGAAGCCTATGCCGCCGGTCTTTTCGACGGTATTTACACCACCAACCTGGTTTACAGAAGACCCGAACTTGCTACCAGAAAGTGGTATCACGAAGTGGATATGTCCAAGTATCTGGCTTACATCATCAACAGCCTCAACCACGACCATTCTCTCTCTGGCCTGCTGGATCCGGAAGAAAAGATCAGAACCTTCCTCGACGCACATCGTCTGGAAGAGAATAAGTAAATATGGACTATACGACAAGACTTTACGATTCGGAGCCCTATCTGACCGAAGCCGAAGCCTGTGTCACCCAAAGCCTTTCCTTCGGGGAAGGCTTTGCTATCATCCTGGACCGAAGCTGTTTCTTCCCGGGCGGTGGCGGTCAGGATGGGGATACAGGTACCCTGGATGGACAGCAGGTTCGAAAGGTTTTTGAGAAAGAAGGTGTGATTCACCACGTGGTGGATCAGCCAATTTCCGAAGGCAAGCGGGTCATGATTACCATTGACGGTCACAAGCGGCGGCGGGATATCGAAATCCACACCGGGGAACACATCCTTTCGGGGATGGCTCTGTCGCTTTTGGGTGTAAAAAACGTGGGATTCCACATGGGCCGGGAATTTGCCACCGCCGACTTCGACCGAGTGCTGACCGAAGAAGAAGTGGATCGCCTGGAACTTGCGGTCAACGAAAAAATCCGGGAAAATACTCCGGTATTGGTGGAATACCCAAACGACGGGGAATTGGAAACCATGCCCCTTCGGAAGCGACCTGAAACCAGTGAAGCACTTCGGGTGGTAACGGTGGTGGGAGCCGACGTTTGCGCCTGCTGCGGAACCCATGGAAAAAGAAGTGGGGAAGTGGGAATCCTGAAAATCCTGAGCGCAGAGAAATTCCGTGGTGGAACCCGCATTGCATTTTTGTGCGGTAAGGAAGCCATGGAACTGATCCAGGCGGAGCATCGCGCACTGTCCCAAACTGCAAAATTATATTCCACTAAGAATGAAAAGGTACCTGAATTGGCCGCCGCCCAAAAGGAGGAGGTCAAAAACATGAAGCAGACGCTTTCCGGTTTGAACCGTGAACTGGCAAGATTGGTAACTGCCAAGCTGGCCCCCCCAAATAAGGGTGAGATTACCGAGTATGCCCTTCCTTATGGCGGGGAAGTACTACGGGAAGTGGCGTCGAAACTCACACAGGAAGAAGGAGTAGCAGTCCTCCTGATCGGTACCGATGCATATGTGATCGCAAAGCATCCAAAGGCGGAGATAGATCTCGGTACGAAGAACGAGGAAATGAAGGCCCAAGGCGCTGTAGGCGGCGGGAGAAAAGACTTTTATTTCGGGAAACTACCGAAGGAAAGGAATGGAATATGAATACAAAACTCTATCTGGAAGCATGCGAAAATGCAAGAACACTGGCCTACGAAGCCGAAGCCTATATCTGGAAGCATCCGGAGACAGGTTATCGGGAATGGAATACCGAGGCCTATCTGGCAGAACGGTTCGAAAAACTGGGTTACACCTTGACCAAAGCAGGGGACATTCCCGGGTTTTACACCGATATTGACACCGGAAAACCCGGACCTAAAATTCTGATCTTCGGTGAACTGGACTCCTTGATTTGCTTTGACCATCCCGATGCTGCTTCGGGTACCGGTGCCGTGCATGCCTGTGGCCATCATTGCCAGGCGGCGGTTCTCCTGGGTCTTGCGGCTGCCCTGAAGGAACCGGGTGTTCTGGAAGGCCTTTCGGGCTCCGTTCGGTTGTGTGCTGTGCCTGCTGAAGAACTCATTGAAACCGGTTGGCGGGAAACCCTTCGGGAGAAGGGCACCATCAAGTATTACGGCGGCAAGGTTGAATTCCTCTATCGTGGTTATCTGGATGGATGCGATATCTGCTACATGGTGCACACCTCCGGTGGTGACAAGCGCTTTGTAGGCGTCAGCGACGGCGGAAACGGCTGTGTGGTAAAGAATACCGTATTCAAGGGCAAAGCATCCCATGCTGGCGGATCTCCCGAGAACGGAATCAACGCCCTTTACGCCGCAAACGTAGCCTTTACGGCAGCCAACGCTCTGCGGGAAACCTTCTGGGACGATAAACACATTCGTTTCCATCCCATCGTTACCAAAGGCGGCGAAGCGGTAAATGCCATTCCCTCCGAAGTGGTAACCGAAAGCTACGTCCGTGGTTCGGACATTGAAAGCATTTCGGAAGTGAATAAGAAGATCAACCGCGCCTTTGCAGGAGCGGCTCTTGCCATGGGAGGCAACGTACGCTTGATGGATCGGGTGGGCTACTTCCCCCTGAACAACAGCAAGCCTCTTTCCAAGCTTGGCATGGAAGCCCTTTCGGAATTCATGGAGGAAGGACAGTATGCCATGACCGGAGGCTGGGATACCGGTTGTACCGATATGGGGGACATCACGGCTGTCATGCCGGCGGTCCATTTCTATTGCGCTGGTGCAGCTGGGATCGGTCACGGGAATAACTACCACATCGAAAACCGTGAATGGGCCCTGATGGATTCCATGCGGTTCCAATTGATCCTGCTTGCCAAGCTCCTGGAAAACGATGCCGAAAAGGCTAAAGAAGTTATGGAAACCACCGAACTGCGTTATAAGAGCAAGGAAGAATACTTTGCTGCCGTGGACGCTAACGTTTGCGACCTGGATGCAGTGGAATATGCTGAAGACGGCATCAAAATCCACCTGAACTAAAAAATGGATTCCCCGACTCCCAAGGAGCCGGGGATCTTTTTTATTCAGCCAATCTGCGTTTCAAAAGGGACTCCATTCCTGCAACCATGTAATACATCAGGGCTGCAAGGGCACAGAGGATCAAAACGCTTCCCATCACAAGGTCCATCCGGAATACCTGCCCGCCGTAAACGATTAGGTAACCGAGACCTGCCCGGGAAACCAGAAATTCCCCCACAATGACACCCACCCAGACCATGCCCACGTTGATTTTCAAAACCGAAATCAGTGAAAGCGTACTGGCAGGAAAAACACACATGGTCAGAGTCTGGAGTCGATTTGCACCAAAACTTTTCATTAGTGTCAGCTTTTCTCCATCTACCTCTTGAAATCCGGTTAGCATTCCCATGGTGGTGGAGACTACCGAGATCAATAGGGTTACTGTGATGATAGATGACATCCCGGAACCGACCCATACGATAATGACTGGACCAAGTGCGATTTTTGGGAGGCTGTTTAGGATAACCAGATAGGGATCCAATACCTTTTCGGCTGTAGGAAAGAACCAAAGGAGAATGGCCGCCACAAAACCTATAAGTGTCCCAAGAAAAAAGCCAATCAAGGTTTCAAGCAGTGTGGTGCCCACGTGATTCCAAAGAGATCCTTCCGAAATCATCCGCCACAAGGAGGAAACTGCCCTGGAGGGGGAAGAAAAGATAAATGCGTCGATCCAGCCAAAACGTGCGGCTCCTTCCCAAAGCAGGAAAAACCCCACCAGAATCAGACCCCGCAGCAGACTCACCATCCGCCGTTTGGCCTGCAGTTTTCGCAAAAAGCCGATATGCTCGGCGGAATGGTTATCCTTCACAGGAATCCAACTCCTTCCAAATGAGGTTGAAATACTCTGAAAATTTCGGAGATGCCCGTCGTAAGATGACGCCCTTGCCGAGAATATCAATGGGAAGCTCCAGGCTTACCCGTGCAGGCCGGGGAGAAAGCACCAATATTCGGTCTGCCAAGGAGAGTGCTTCGGATATATCATGGGTCACCATAATAGCGGTTTTGCCTTCCTGCTTAATGATGGAGGCGATATCCTCCGATACCAGAATCCGGGTTTGATAATCCAGGGCAGAAAACGGTTCATCCAACAAGAGGATTTCCGGTTCGGTAGCAAGCGTGCGGATAAGAGCCGCCCGCTGACGCATACCACCCGAAAGTGCCCGTGGACTTCGATTGGCAAACTCCAGTAAACCATATTGTCTGAGCATATCATCCACCCGGGACTTTTTGGGCGGCGATAACTCACCACGAACCTTCAATCCCAGAAGCAGATTTTCCCGAAGGGACGCCCAGGGGAAAAGGTGATCGTGTTGAAACATATAGCCGATTTCCGATTTCACCGCGCCTGATTGCTCTATTCCATTGATGCGAATGGTCCCTTCCGACGGCGAAAGCAACCCGGCAATCAGTGACAAAATGGTGGATTTCCCGCACCCGGAGGGCCCCAGAATTACCAAGAATTCACCGGGTTCCACCTGAAAGCTCAGATCCTCCAGGGCGAGGGTCTCTTCGGCAGCCGAATGATAACGAAGACATACGTGATCGAAGGATACGACAGGAGCTGCCATGTAGTTTCCTGCCTTTCCCGTTACTTCACTGCCTGGGCAAAGCGGTTATCCACGATGCTTGAAAACTCCGGAGCCTCATCAATAACGCCGGCGGCACGAATGATAGTCAGCAGACTCTCGTAAGCCGCTTCGGTCATGGTGGGTTCAGTTTTCCAGGCACCAA
>SVKS01000022.1 GCA_015068345.1 Oscillospiraceae bacterium | reverse complement strand
GCTCCTACCCCGGAACCGGAACCGGCTCCGGAACCCGACTCCGAATCCTGATCCGACTCCGCCGGCCCCCGAATCATCCTCCTCTGAGGGCTAAGAAAATAGCGTTTACAAAATGGCATGGGTTAAAAGCTCATGCCATTTTCATATAATTTTACTTGCATCAGGAAGTAAGTCATGCTATAATGAAAACAACTTAGGGCACGGGATGGGTGCCATTATTATGAAAAAGGAAGGTCTGCGTATGAAAATTACTGTATGGAATGAATTTGCCCATGAAAAAACCGATGAAGCGGTTAAGGCCATATATCCAGACGGCATTCATGAAACGGTAGCGGCATTTTTACGTGAAAATGGGTTTGACGTAAAAACCGCAACGCTGGAAATGCCGGAGCACGGTCTGACCGAAGAAGTTTTGGCCAATACCGATGTTCTCTTTTGGTGGGGACATATGCGTCATGGCGACGTACAGGATGAGATCGTAGAACGGGTCTACAAGCGTGTGATGGAAGGTATGGGTATGGTAGTCCTGCATTCCGGTCATGCTTCCAAGATTTTTACCAAGCTTATGGGGACCGATTCCGGTCTGCTCAAATGGCGTGAATCAGGAGACAAGGAAATCCTGTGGGTAGTAGATCCCGGACATCCTATCGTGGAAGGCATTGGGGAAAACATTATCATCGAGCATGAAGAAACTTACGGTGAACACTTCATCATCCCGGAACCGGATGAATTGGTGCTGATTAGCTGGTTCTCCGGCGGTGAAGTATTCCGTAGCGGCTGTTGCTACAAGCGCGGTAAGGGCAAGATCTTCTACTTCCGACCGGGCCATGAGTCCTTCCCGGTGTACCATGACAAGAAGGTTCAGCGCCTCCTTTGCAATGCCGCAAAGTGGGCATACACCCCGGCACCTCAGAATATTCTCTACGGACATTATCCCGTATCGATTCTGGACCAGAAATAAGCAATCATATACCCAAAAAACGCCGCAAAGATTTTTTGCGGCGTTTTTTCAAAAAGGAGAAGAGACATGAAGGGTCGTGTATTTGATAGTCCCATAGGGAAATTGGGAATTTGGGGCTGTGACGGTGCAGTAGAAGCGATTGTGCTTGGGGAAGAAAGAGATGCCTGTGATGAAGTGTTTTTTCTGATGGAAGCGGAAAAGGAAATTATGGAATATTTTGCGGGGGAGCGAAAAAGCTTTTCCTTTCCATATCGTATCCATGCTAAGGGATTTCAGTTGGCATGCCTGACTGCCCTTTTGAAGGTGCCTTATGGAAAAACCATATCGTATGCTGAACTTTCCCGAAAGGCAGGGGTACCCGGCGGTGCCCGAGCAGTGGGTAACGCAATGAATAAAAATCCGCTTCCCATATTGGTTCCGTGTCATCGGGTGATTCGGTCGGATGGCGGGATAGGTGGATTCAGTACAGGGATTGCAATGAAAAGAATTCTTTTAGAATTGGAAGGGATACAGACAAATGAATAAGAATCATTGGATGTACCTTGGTGGGATATATAGCGCATGTTGGGCTATTCTTCTTCCTGTTGTTATTATGGGATTTGCAGCCGGCGCAGTAGAAACACTTTTGAACGGTAATAGCATGGGACATTTGTTTTTGTCGCTATCTATGCTGGGAGTTGCTGTGTTTCTGGCTATATTTACCATCGCTTTTCGAAATCAGTTCTATTCCTGGGTCAAATTGGGAAAAGACGGCTTGTTTTTGCAAATTGCCTTTTCACGAAAGAGGTATTTGCGTTACGATCGCTTCCGGGATGCCGGCTTATGCCAGTATGTCCATGGAGATTTGGATGATTCCCATGCAAGACGGCTTGATTGGATTTATCTTTCGGCGGAGCCGCTGAGACCTTTGTATATTCGCAATATATATCGGATGCCGATTTCCGCGCAGGCACTGCGGATACCAGGCAGTGAAGAAAACCTGACCTTGTTACTTTCAGCTTTGCCGGGAGAACTGGCGGACAAGATACGCGTGGATCGGGTGAAACTGAGTTTGCAAAAAGAAGAGAAACCATAAATCCTCCGGATCACAAAATGATCGGGAGGATTTAGTTTTCGGGAAGGACCCGGTCCAAGGCCGCGGCAAAACTTTTGATGCTCTCTTTCGCTTCTGCCAGGGTATTGGCTTCGGTTCCGCACTCGATGATCAGGGAAAATGGCGTTACATGTTGATTATATCTGTTTTTGGAGATGCTGATAGGGCGCATCAGATTGGTGTGATGTTCCATCAGATCGGATTGCAGATGGAGGGCAAAGGCAAGGTTGTCCTGCCATCCGTTATGGGAAAGGAGCTTATTGCTACCAACCACAAACATCAGTTGAGCGGATTTTCCATCGGAAGAGAGAACCTTGTAGCGGATGCCATCGGTTGCAGTCAAACTGTCCCGGTGCAGATCCAGAACCATACCAATGGAGGAGTCGGCTTTCATGTGTTTCTCAATCAATGTAAGAGCAGTTTTATAGGAGGTGTTATAGGGCTGATCGCAAAGGGTTTCATCATGAATAACCCGAAATCCGTATTCAATCAATTCATCACGGAGAACACGTCCCACGGCAACTACGTTTTTATCCGGGTTGGTGGTTCTGACGTCCTTATTCTCGGCCCAGAAAGCGCTTTGATATTGACTGTAGCTTTCGCTGCCATGGCTATGTATAATCAATACTGTTTGCGTTGTTCGGTCAAAGGAAAGGGGTTGAAGCAGGAGGGCATTTTGGTCGAATGGAAGCTCCGGATTGTTTTTGGGTTTGATTTTGCTTTCGATGGTGATGACTTTTAGGGGCTCGGCTTCCTCGGGTGGAGTTTCTACCGTATCTTCTCGAGTGGTGACGGGGGCAATGTAGGGGATGGCGCCCTCATCAGGGGAGAAAGCATACCAATCATCATCTTCCAACATTGTAACGGACGATGATTTATCGGAACTCTTCGTCAGAGGGATACCGGAAAAAAAGGAAAAAACACCCTCACTACCGCCTTCCAACAAAAATGGAAGGCGGTAAAGGGCATAATAAGAAGGGTAACAAATAGCAAACGCAGAGATCAAAAACCAAGTGATCCGAAGTGGCAAACTCATCCGGCTTTTTCGCATGGTAAATCCGCTCCTTTCGTATTGGTATCTTATGCGGAGTTACACCTGGGTATGCCATCAGGAAAGAAAGTGGGTAACATCGGAAAGGGAGAGCTCAGGATGAAGTGCAAGATTCAAGCCATACCCCATGAGCTTGGATAAATCGGCAACCGCCTGGTCGATTTCCTTTGGGGTGACGATCAACTCGTGCTCGGGGTTTTGGGGATTCTTCAAAATGGTGTCGGCATAGATCACTGTGGGAACGCCTATGGCAATCACCGGAATTCCAAGCACATCAGGGGTCAGGGAAGCCCGGGCATTTCCGATTCCCGATCCGGGAACAAGCCCGGTATCGCAAACCTGGATGGTGGCCAACAGGCGGGAAGGATCCGCTGCCGCCAGAGCGTCGACACAGATCAAAAAATCAGGGTGGATTTCGTTAACAATGGCACGGAGCATATCTCCCGATTCGATTCCGGTGTTTCCCAATACACCGGGAGCTAACGCCGCCACACAGCGAAGGTGAGAAAATGAATCCGGAAGACTATTCTTGAGGTGCCGGGTAATAAGAAGATGATGAAGCGCTCCGGGACCAATGGCATCGGCGGTAATAGAAGCATTCCCAAGACCGGCAATCAAACAGGAACCCTCTTTGGGGATGAATTCGACAAGCAGATCACCCAAGGCTTGGAATAGGATTTCAGCCCCTTTGGGATCATATTTATAGTGTTTTGCAAGTTCCAGGGTAACGTAATTCCCCATGGGCTTTCCGAGTGTTTCGGCACCCTCCTTGGAGGTAATGCTGACCCGATGGATTCCGTATAGCGAATGATGGGATTCGGAGACGGTAACTCCGGGAATAGATGCAGCTTGATTTGCGCCATAGGATTCGTAGGCAAGATCGGTTCGTATGCTCATTGGGGCTTACAGAAACGGTGGGCGCCGATGGTGGTGTAAACCGGCAGGGATAGCATCCACTTGTTGGATGTTTTGGCAGGGTTGTAGTAATATACACATCCATCGGTGGGATCGGAACCATTGTAGGCTTCCACCGCCGCCCGACGGGCGGAATCGGTGATGGGAGTGGAGTTGAATTGGCCGTCATCCACAGCAGAGAAGGCGTTCTTTTGGAAAAGTACCCCGGACAGGGTGTTGGGGAAAGATGGATGCTCGATCCGATTCATGATAACCGCACCAATGGCCACTTGTCCCCGATAAGGTTCACCCCGACCTTCGGCGGCAATCATTCGAGCAAGAAGTTCGATATTATTTTGATAAGAAGACCCTCCGGAAGATGAGGTAGAGGATAGAGTGATTCCCATGGCAGCGGCGGTGGCCTTGCCCACAATCCCATCCTGCTTGAGTCCGTTTTTGCATTGGAAATAACGTACGGCGTTGTAAGTCTGGGCTCCATAAATGCCGTCAATGGATCCCTCGTAATATCCCCAATCGGAAAGACGCTGTTGTATCTTTTTTACGTCGTTGCCCCGGTCTCCACGTTTGACGGCCGCTCCTGCACCAATGGAAAAAATGAGCAGGGAAAAGCATAGGAGTAATGTCAGAATACGAATGCTTTTTTTCATGGAAGATGATCCTCCTGTATCAAATTTGAGTAACGGTAGTATGATCCGAAGAAAAAACTTTATTCCTGACTTGCTTACGGAGGCAAAATGTATTATGATAGTAATATCAGTAAACAGGACGGGATGAAAATGGATCAGATCAGATTGACAGCAGAAAATGAAACCATTCAGGGGGATGGTGTATGCCGCTTGGACGGTAAAGTCACTTTTGTATGGGGGTTGCTTTCCGGAGAAACCGGGCTTTGCGTATTGGAAAAGCAAGACAAAAAAATGAATCATGCCCGCCTGATAGAGTTGGAGAAGGCATCGAACCACCGGATCTTGCCCGTTTGTCCCTATCATGATGTGTGCGGTGGGTGCGCCCTGGGGCACATGACACGGGAGCGCGAGTTAGCGATTAAGGAACAGCGTGTGATGGAATGCCTGGGTCGTCTGGGAAATTCTCCCAAAGGGAGTTATCACCTGGAACCGATTACCGGTGGTGAGCGGGAAGCTTATCGGGGAAAAGTGGAAGTCATATACCGGAATGGGTTTGGCTACGTGGGTCGAAACGGTAAGTTCTGTCTGGTGAAGAATTGCCTTCTCATGAAACCGGAAACCCGCCGCCTTCTGGATGCGATTGAAAAGATGAACCCGCAGGGGCTTCGGGGGGCCGTTATTCGAACCAATTATCGGGGTGAGAGTATGCTTGTCCTGTCCCATGATGGCAAGCTCGGTAAGGTGAAGGGAGAAGCCCTTGCGGAATACGGCGTAACGTCACTTTGGGCGCTCAAGCAAAAGCCCCGTATGACCCATGCTTTGGATGGTGAGATTACCCACCTGTGGGGAGCTACTACCATTGAAGAAGAAATTTGCGGACTTACCTTTAAGCTTTCCCCGAAATCCTTCTTTCAAATCAACCGGGACATTGCCGCAAAGCTCTATACGAAGGCGGTATCGCTTGCCGGATTGAAGTCCCGGGAAACCGCCATCGATGCCTATTGTGGGGTAGGTACCATCGGTATGCTGGCAGCGGGAGCGGCCGGACAGGTATTTGGTGTGGAATTGATTCCCGACGCAGTGGAGGATGCTAAACTTGCGGCGAAAAAGCATGGCATTGAGAACATCGATTTTGTTGCCGGGCGCTGTGAAGTGATCCTACCCAAGGATGAAGCATTGAAAAAAGCATCGGTCATTTTCCTGGATCCGCCCCGAAAGGGCTGTGGAAGGGAACTTCTGGATGCCATTGCAAAGGTGGGGATTCCACGGGTGGTTTACGTTTCCTGTGACCCCGCCACCCTGGCCCGGGATGTGGCCATCATGAAAGAGTGGGGGTACACCCTCACCAACGTAGCCCCCTATGATATGTTCCCCCAGACGGGCCATGTGGAGACGGTTGTTCTTTTGAGTAGGGAAAAGGTCGACGATTGCAATCGCTAATATAGAATCAAGCAAATAGCTCCTAATTATAGAAGCGAGCAAATTAAATTTGCGGTTTTCAAAAGAGAAGGAGATGCGTATGGGAGTAAAGATCTTGTCGGAAGGCAAAAAGGAAAGGAAAGACACCTATCATCTTTCGCAGGTTATGGCGGACTCCTACCAGCGGCCTACCAATGATGATGTCCGGCCGGTTTCCAAATCGTATTTTCAACCGACCGACGAGATTCTTGGGAATCCGTTTATTGGCTTCGTCAGCTTCAATCATTTTCGGGGAGATCCTCTGTTTTCCGAAACCGGGACCATTGATGGATGGAAAAAAGAACGGTATCCGGTATATGACTTTGTGGAAGAAAAAGGAGATTTAGTCGGTTGGCATCCGGATACCGAAATGGCGTATATCCGCATCCTTTGGCGGGATTTTGAACCCGAAGAGGGGAAATATTGTTATGAACTGATGGATGATATTTTGGCAAAGGCGAAAACCCACCGGCAATACGTGATGCTTCGCTTGATGCCTCACACCACCATGTCCTTTGAAGATGTGCCCGATTGGCTACGGGAACAGATTCCATGTCCCGATCGCCCCGATGGAGCGCGGGTAAAGGATTCCCCAACCGATCCGACATTTTATGAAAAGTTTGCACGGGCCATATGTGCGATTGCAAAGCGCTATGATTCCGATCCGGTGTTGTATGCGGTGGATATTGCCTTGAGTGGTGCGTGGGGAGAGGGTCACAATTACAAGCTGATTCCCGAAGAAGCTGCCAGGGCTTTGCTGGATAGTTATTGCGAAGGGTTCCGTAACACCCATCTTTTCGGCCAGATATGCGCGCCGGAGTTTAGCGAATATTGCAGACAAACGCACCCCATTGGCTGGCGTGCAGATGGATTTGGGGAACCTTATCATATGCAGGATTACCTACCCAAGCGCATCCATCCCCAAATGAGCGATTATTGGAAAGAAGCGCCCGTTTCCTGCGAAGCATTTTGGTACATGAACGAATGGGAGCGCCAGGGATGGGATATTGATGTACTGGCGGACCAGGCCATTCGTTGGCATATCAGTACCTTCAACAATAAGCATAGCCCAATTCCCTACAAATGGTATCCTGCCATTCGGAAGCTATTGATTGGTATGGGGTATCGCTTTGTAATTCGAGCATTTGAGTGTCCTTTAAGGGCTTCATCAGGGGAAGAAATCGACTTTTATATGTGGTTGGAAAACCGAGGCAACGCTCCGATATATAACCGGATCCCCCTTCGCCTGCGATTGAAAAACGCCTCCTTTGAGTCGGAGATCGAGACTGGATTGGATATTACCCGCTGGATGCCGGGAGATACCTGTGAGCGCTTCAAGGTTCATCTCCCGGAAGGGATTCCCACCGGCACCTATCGAGTGGAACTTCGCATTGGTGGAAGTTACCCCGAAGCGCCGTTGGTTAAGCTTGCCATGGATGCGCCGCTGGATGAAGATTGGTACGTGATGACGGAGATGGAAGTGGGTAGTAAGGAACGGTGAAACGTAAATGGGATACGGCGAGGACTTCAGTACCAGCGTGGAATTGTAAATAAGTAAGCTTTTTGGAGGGTGGCATAATGATTGAAAAAAAGAATGCAATGACGCATTTGTTGTCTCTACTGGTACTTCTGGTGGAATACCTCTTGGTACGATATGCCTTGATCGGCCTGCATGGAATGTATCAATGGCCGGTTATGCTGTTAGGTTTCGGGATGATTGTGATCGCAATCTCTTTCTTTTTGAAAAAAAGAATTCTGCCGATTATAGCATCTGTTTCCTATCTGCTTTCCTTCGTGATCGGTGTTATTTTCCAAACCGATGGTACCGACCCAGGCGGCGGGAGCACCAATAACCTTTGGATCATCTGGACTGTGAGTATGATTGTCCTGGTGGTAATTGGCAATGTGATAGAACGGATATACAGGAAGAGAAAAAGATAAATGGAAAAGAAAATAACCATAGAAATCCTGGAGGCCTATCTGGCTGACCGGTATGGTGGATGGGCAAATGAACAGGGCTTGTTTATGAAGCTTGTGGAGGAAATGGGCGAGGTGGCCGAAATTCTGAATAAGCGGGCCGGAAGAAAAGCCAACGAAGATGGAACAATGAACGAAGAGCTTGGGGTGGAACTAGCCGATATGCTCCACTACATTGTTGCCCTTGCGGCAATCAATGGAATTCCACTGGATGAAGTTATTCTGGAAAAGGACAAGAAAGCATCGGTCAAATATGGACATGCCGTCAATCTAGAACGCTTTATGGACAGGGACGGAGAATAAGTATGGAAAAGAAAAAGATCATAGTTACATACGTGCAGGAAGATCAGGAAATGGCAATTCGACTGAAAAAAGAATTGTATCAATGTGGTACTTCGGTCGGTCTCCTGCTCCCGCCGCCGATCCCCAAGGATATGGAACAGCTAAAAGAGTGGAAAAAAGCCATGGAAGAAGCGGTTCGGCAAGCCCGGGGGGTCCTGTTGCTTGTAGCATCCGGTGCTATTCGTACAGGCCACATGGCGTATGAACTCCTTGGGGTTTTCGAGGTGGCAGAGAATCGGGCCAAAAGGTGCCAGGTTATTTGCCTACTTCCTGATGGGGAGGATTCCCCGGTCAAAAAGCTGGAAGGGGAATTGCCTATACTTCGTTCAACGCCTGATACCTTAGGAGAATTGGCTCTTCACATAGCAAAAGGGCAGGATATGGAAGCCCAAAAGCGTATGCTGTATGAGCGGCTTCCTGCCTATGAAAAAGCAGGAGGAGCAGGAAAAGCGGCAGAGATTCTATGCTTGTTGGCAGAAGCGGTCCGGAAAGAAATCAGGGATGAAACAGAACCGACCGGAAGAAAGAGCCTGTACGGCGAACTCTATCGTATCGTTGAACGCATGGCAAATCTCTATTATCCGGCACTGTTTACCGAAAAACGGGATATTTGGGAAGAAATCACATCAATCAAAGGCATGATTGACGGGGAGGAAATCCTGGAAAAGGATCCATGGTTTCTGTCTTTTGCGGTACGATTTATCTGGTATCAGCGCGAAATCCTGAGTTGGGCAGGTGGCGGGAAAAGCGATGACACATATGCTGATGAGCAGTTAGAGTATCTGAAAGTGTTGTTTGCTGTCACCAAAAACATCCAGCTTTCCTCCGAAGCCATAGAAAAGAAGGAGGAACTTTCGGGAGAAACGCTGTTCTGGCTTGGAACCCGGGGGTTTGTGATCCGCGAAAAAGACCTTGAAACAGCAAGAAATGCCACGGAAAAAACAGGGCGTGGAGTTGGTGTGATGGCGGCTATTCTGGCGGGAGCAGGAGCCGCTTTGTTTGGCGGTCCCGCTCTCATTGGGGGTAGTGCTGCTGTCCTTGGTGGGTGGATGTTAACCCAAATTGGCAAAAAGTCAGAAAAACCAAAAGTGGAGGAACCGCCAAAACCGGAAAGCGAAGAAGATATACGCCTGAAAAAGGTGGCGGATTTCATGAAGCAGGGCAATGAAGTCTTGGACATGATTGGCGAGGATGAGGCAGCAGAAGATTTCCTACGGTGCCTTTTGACAAGCTACAAACGTCTGCACGCATATTGTGAGGTGATTGGGGAGCAGAGAATATGTCTTGAGTGCCTGGACCGGATTGTGGAATTGGAAGAAAAATTGGGTACCATAGAAGATAACGGTAAGAGAACATCCACCAAGGCAGAAGAGGGGATTCGAACTTTGCTCGGCCTATCCAGACCGCAGACGGGCAATTTCGACGTGTTTATTTGTCATAAATCGGAGGATCGGGATATTGCGGAAGAAATGTACGATTATTTCCGAGAGAATATGCTGGAACCCTTTTTTGATCAGGCTACCTTACAGGAGTTCGGGGAATCGGAGTACCGAAAAGCCATTATGCAGGCATTGGATCACTCCAGGCATTTCGTTGTGGTTGTATCCGACTTGAAATACCTGAGCAGTAAGTGGGTTTCGATGGAAATGGAGACATTCCAACACGAAAAGGCAGAAGGAAGAAAAGAGAACAGCAATTTCCTGATTGTTGTGACCGACTCGGTGTATGCCGAGATTATGAACTCGAATAAGCAATGTTTGGATATTGAATACCGAAGCTACGAAATCATCCGTGTGAGCGAATACCGGAATCGGATTTTGCGTTATGTACGGCGTACGTGACGAAAGGGAGAAGCAATGGAATACAAAATTATCCGCCTTGCTCCAGGAGATTTTCCAAAATGTGATGAGATTTGGGATATGGATGCCCAGCGGGAATTTGCGGAGAGATTTCGGGACGAGCTCCTGTCGGGAAATCGTATCACTTACGTTTACATCATTGGGAACATATTTGTGGGTGAGATCTCCCTGGTGTTTGACACCGGGGACCCGGATTACACTGTGAAAGGGAAACGCATCTACACATCCCGCCTAATCGTACGGAAGGAATATCAGCGGCGGGGTATCGGTCGAAATCTTCTGCGTCATGCGGTGAAAGAAGCCCGAAAAATGGGCTACAGCGAGCTTTCGGTGGGGGTAGACCCTGGATAATTACCCGGCAATGAAACTCTATGTAGGGGAAGGATTTGACCGTATAACGTACCTGGGGGAAGACGAAGGCGGGCGATATATGAAGCTTTTGAAAACGCTTTTACCTTGACAGTAGCCCATTGGTGTGATAGAATCACAACCAGAACGACAGTGAATCAGAAAGGAAACATACAATATGGATAAGAAGCTTCGTGTTGGCATCGTTGGTGCCGGTAATATCGCTACCTCTGCCCATTTGCCCTCCTATGCAGAGCTTACCGACCTGGTGGAAGTGGTGGCCATTGCGGATATCGTTCCCGAAAGGGCCAAGGCTGCCGCCGAAAAGTATGGAATTCCCCATGCCTTTGCGTCGGTGGAGGAATTGCTTGCGGGAGTGGACGTAGACTATATTGATATTTGTACCTGGACTGCCGCCCATGCGCCGGTGTGTATGGCTGCTGCCAAGGCGGGCAAGCATATTCTGTGCGAAAAGCCCCTGGCCGCCACCCTGGAACAGGGACTTGCCATGGAGAAGGCTGTGAAGGAAGCCGGCGTGCAGTTCATGATTGCTGTGGTCACTCGCTACGGTGCCGAACAGATGCACTTCAAGGAGCTTTACGACAAGGGTGTCTTCGGGGAAATCTACGCCGCCAAGACCCAGTACGTGCGTCGCCGGGGCACACCGGGTGGTTGGTTCACCGATAAATCCCTGGCAGGCGGTGGACCGGTGCTGGACATTGGGGTTCATGCCATCGACCGTACCTGGTACCTGATGGACCGTCCCAAGCCCCTGACGGTTTCTGCCGAAACCTCCTATCGCATTGGTGATTTCAAAACCAAGGGCATCAGCCGCTGGACCCCACTGGGCGGCGGAAACGGTGTATTTGATACCGAGGATTCTGCCACCGTTTTGTTCCGCTTTGAAGGCGGGAAAACCATGATGGCAGAAATCGCCTGGGCTATCAACGGACCGGAGGTCAATGGTACCCAGCTCTTTGGATCAAAGGCGGGCTGTACGTTTGAACCTTTGACTATCTACACCGAAGATGAAGCGGGGTATTTAGCCGATATTCAGCCGAAAACCGGAAAAAATAATTATTTTGTGGAAGAAATCCGTCACTTTATTGATTGCCTGAATTCCGGCAAAACACCCATTTCACCTATAGAGGATGCTGTTACCGTACAGCGGATGCTGGATGGTATTTACCGTAGCGCCGCTGCCCACCGTGAGGTTGAGATCTGAACCTAACAAATCCCAAGCCGGTACCGCCATCGGTGCCGGCTTTTTCAAATGAGGATAGCCTATGGAAAATATTGTCATTCAATCGGAACGCCTGACACCGGAGGAATATATAGAATTTCTTCGTCATACCGATCTTGGAAGTCAGTACCCCAAGGAACGGTTTGAAAACCGAATCGCTACTCTGGTAGAAAAGACCGCCATCAGCTTAACTGCCCGGAACGAGGATGGACTTTTGGTGGGAGTGCTTTTCGCCATTACCGATTTTTCCTACTGGATGTTCCTGACCGATCTGGGTATTCGGCGGGAATACGTGAAAAGGGGAATCGGCAAAGCCCTGGTGGAACGCGCCATTGAAGAAGCTGGGGGTCTTGAAAATATCATCGTCTACACCTGCGCTAACGACAAGGCGATACCTTTTTACAAAAAGCTGGGTATGGAGCAGGGGCCTGAGGATGTATTCGTCCTGAATCAAATTGAATGGACCGACTTTGTGGTGGAATGAGGAGTAAGTATGGGAAAATTTCAAAACGTTGATGAAGCAAGAGCGTATTTCAAGGACGATCGGTTTGCTATGGTAAACGGTATGACCATCGACGAATTGAACGATGGGGGATGCGTTTGCGGTATGGCGATTCGGGAAGACCACCGGAATGCCATTGGTGGCGTGATGGGAGGGGTGCTTTTCACCCTGGCAGATTTTGCTTTTGCTGTGGCTGCCAACCAAAATCACCATCCCACCGTAGCGCTGGATGCCAATATCAATTTTCTGAGCGCAAGCAAGGGAACCCGACTGATTGCCCATACCGAATGTGTGAAGGACGGCAAGACCACCTGTGTTTACCAAACCGAGATTATGGATGACCTGGGTCGTAAGGTGGCACTTGTCACGGGAACCGGATATAAGCTATAAGGAAAGAAGGAAACCCCATAGAGATCACCGGTGGATATGTAGAATAAGAATGATCCCGACGCACCCAAGTGGATGGTCGGGATCATATACGTGCAAGGGAATCATTCTACGGAACGTGTAGAACACTCCACAATGCCGTTATTGAAGCGAAATGCGGATTTGGTATAATAGAAGCAATACAGATGAAGAGGGAAAGAACATGAAACTATGCATTGGTGAAAAGCTGAAATATCATCGCCGCCAAAAGGGCCTGACCCAAGAGGAGGTTGCCACTCACGTGGGTATTTCCTTCCAGGCCATCTCCAAGTGGGAGCGGGGAGAGGGATACCCGGATATTACCATGCTGCCAACCCTGGCAAATTACTTTGGTATTACGGTGGATGAACTTATCGGTATGGAAGAAATTGCATCCCAAAAAGCATACGATGAGATGAATCGTACCTGGAAAGAAAACCATTACCAGGGGAAGCATCCTGCAAATGTAAAGCTGATGCGGGAAGGTCTGAAACGCTATCCGAACGATGCTCTGCTTTTGGTTCAGCTTTCCACTTCTCTGGAAAAGCTGGATGGCACCGAGGCGGAAAAGGAAGCCAACCTTCGGGAATCGGTTTTGCTTCAGGAAGAGATACTCCGGGGTGCCGATTCAGAAGTACGAAGCGCCACTCTGTATAATATCTGCTTTGCCTACGAAAAGCTTGGAGAGCATGAAAAGGCTCTTGAAGCCGCAAAAAAGCTCCCAAATTTCTACAAGACCCGGGAAAACGCTTTGGTATCCCTGGCAAAAGGAGAGGAAAAACATCATGCTGCTCTGTGTGCACTGACCCCCATTGCTTACGCCATCTCCCATCACCTGACTGCTTTGGCGGAAACCGAGGGTGAGACCGGGTACCTGGACAAGATCGAAAAAATCCACGAAATACTCTTCGATAAAATATCCCAGGAAGAAGCAAAAGCCATTTGGATGGATGCACAGAAATAAAAACAGACCCTCTCCGGCACGGAGAGGGTCGTACTATTTTAGAGGGTGGGAAGGTAAAAATCAAACGCTTCGTCCCGGATGGAAACCAGCTTTCCATCTACAATGCGAAGCTCGGCGGTTTGTACGCTGCTTCGGCGGCGCAGGATCTGGCCAAGGCCGGAATCATACTCGTATTCGTTTTGGCCGGGATGTACGAAATAGAAGATGTAAGCGTGGTCATCCACCACTAAGACGTCGGCATGGTGGGCTCGGTTGCCGTCCTCGGGGCGTGTTCCGGCTCCCGCCATAATGCTGCCCTCCTGACGAATCCAGTTGGTCAAATCGTCGCTATGATACACCGCCTGTCCATCCCAAATGTCGGCGATCATCCAATATTTGCCCTGCAGGGTAAAGACGTTGGGCCCCTCCTGGGCCTGATCCTGGGTGGCAATCCCCTTGTGTTCCCATGTGTAAAGGTCAGGACTATCGGCGTAGTGGGTGTGATTCGCATCGTTTTCGTCCTTGTACCACATCCGCCAACCGCCGCCGGGAAGTTCGTGGACGCAGGCATCAATGACCTTGTCGCTGGGTAGTGGGAGCTTGTGCTCAAACTTCCAATCCCACAGATTGTCGCTGGTGTAATGGAGAATGGTACGGGCTCCCCGCCAGGTGTCGGGTACGCCGGTGATGTAGCTGACGAACATGTGGTATTTTCCTTCTGCCCACAGAATTTCAGGGGCCCAGAAGGTATTGCGGCCCGGTTCGATGGCTTCCACATTCAGGGTACCTCTGTAAAGCCAGGTTTGGCCATTATCATTTGATGAAGCAATGCCCAGGTCGGTACCATGGACCCAGCTGACGTTGTGACAGGGAACGTTTGCCCGGCGGGAAGTGTAGATCAGCCACCAGGACTTCTCCTGGCGATTGTAGATAATAGTAGGGTCGGTGGGACCGTCGAAAATGGGGTCCCGATACAGGGGAGCAGGGGCGATACGCATAGAAAGATTCCTCCTTGTGTTTTACCTTTGATTGGATTATAATAGATTTGTTCAAGAAAATCAAGAGATATATGATTGGGAAAGGAACCTATAGGAGAATGCCAAAGGAAGATTTGCTGTTTTATTCTGCATACGAATCGTTTTACGCCATGGCGAAGGAATCGAAGGCGTTTCAGGCATTTTGCCGTGATGCATTTGATGCGGATTTTTCCCAGGATGGATTCAGTGACAAAGCCCAGATTGATCGGATATTGCCCTATGTTCCGCCAAAGAATGCATGTATTTTGGACGTGGGCTGCGGTAATGGGAAAATGCTGGGGTATCTGCAACAGAATACCGGTGCCAGAATTTTTGGCTTTGATTATTCTACTGAAGCAATTGAAACAGCAAACCGTTTATTTCCAACCGATTCGGATTTTCGGGTAGGAATTATTGGAGAGGCAGAATATCCCGAAGAATCTTTTGACGTGATCACCTCCATGGATACCATATACTTTGCCAGCGATATGACCGCATTTGTGGCCCAGGTGAAGCGTTGGCTGAAACCAGGTGGCGTGTTCTTTGTAGGATACCAGGAAGGAGACGTTATTCCGAAAACTCAAGGGATGGAAACCAGCGAAATTGCCAAAGCGCTCCTTCAAAACAGGATGAGCTTCTCCTGGCAGGATGTTACCCGGGAAACCTACGACCTGCTGAAGCGAAAGCGGGAAGCGGCATTGGCCCATAAGGGTGACTTTATGGACGAAGGGAATGAAGCATGGTTTGATCTGTTGATGATGCAGACCGAGAGCGTTACGGCGGATTATGAAGTCTTCCGCAGAGCTATAGCCCGCTATCTGGTCGTGGCGAACAAATAAGGAGAAAACGATGAAGGTTCTTATATTACATGGAAGCCCCCAATTACATGGCAATACAGCTGAGCTTTGCAAACCTTTTATGGAGGAGCTTCGGGAAAATGATGCCGAGATTCGCTACGTGACCCTGGCGGATAAGAAAATTGGCGGATGCCTGGGCTGTTACCATTGTCAGAACGTGGAAGGGAAATATGGCTGTGTCCAAAGGGATGACATGGACCAGGTGGTGGATGGTATCATCTGGGCTGACGTCATCATTCTGGCATGCCCCATCTATTCCTTCTATTGCCCAACCACCATGAAATCGGTGATGGACCGACATTACGGCCTGAATAAGTATTACGGCAGCGCTCGGGGCTCCCTGTGGGCGGGAAAGGGTGTTGGCCTGCTTCTGACTCATGGTTATGACGTTACCACGGGAACCGAAGCCTTTGTAACCGGGGTCCGGCACCTGTGTACCCATTCTCATCTTCGCTATCTCGGTATGTATTCGGTTCGTCACGACGAGGATATTTCCTCCTTCCAAACCGAGGAAGCCAAATCCGGTGCCCGCGCATTTGCTAGGCAGATCCTGCAGGGGGAAAGCCAATGAAGAAAATGAATTATTATCCGGCGCTTTGCGAGCTGCTGTCAAAGGAATACAACTGTTCTCCTGATGACTTTATGAAAAAGGAGAACATCCTGACCGAATCCCGCCTGATCGAAGGGCGGCGGGTATATGCTAAGGAAAAATACTTTTTTCACATGGTGACCACCGGGGGGAATGCGGTGGTCACGGCGGATGAACGGCTGCATCCCTTCCTTCGGGAATTCATCCGGGACAGGGAGGGGCATTGGCTGTTTGAATTTCCAAATCTTTTGCCCCTGGAAGCCGAACTCAACCGGTATGGATACCAATTGAATCAATCCTTCCATATGTTTCTGCCAAAATATCGGGTAGAACCGGAAAGCACCTACCCTGTGAAGTGGATAAAAGAAGATGGAATCGCTGCTTTCTCGGAGGATGAGCGTTTTGAAAATGCTTTCAGCTTCAACCCGGCACGGCCGGATAGGCTGGCGGTTTATGCCTATGACGGGGAAACCATCATGGGGATGGCAGGCTGTTCGGAGGATGCACCGGGCTGGCTTCAGGTGGGGGGCGATGTAATGGAAGAGTACCGCTCGATGGGTGTGGGAAGTTATCTTGTGACCCTGCTGGTCAACAGAATTCTTGATGAAGGAAAGATCCCATTCTATGGAACCAGTCTTTCCAATTATCATTCCTGGAATATTGCCCTGAATGCGGGCTTCCGGCCCGCCTGGGTGGAGATTGGAGTGAAAAGAAAATGATGATACAGCAGGCAGAATGGGCTGATTTGATCGACGTGGCGCGGCTTGCGTGCCTGCTTTGGCCGGAACACACACTCGATGAACTGTTGGAAGAATGCGCCGAAGAATTGCTTCGGGGCAATACAGAGTACTTTCTTGCAAAGGAAAAAGAAGAAGCAATTGGCTTTGCCGCTTGTTCCCTGCGCCAGGACTACGTAGAAGGGGCCGAAACAAGCCCTGTGGGCTATCTGGAAGGGATTTACGTTATAGAGGGGCAACGGGGAAAAGGTGTTGCCAGAGGGCTTCTGAAGGCGGCGGAAACGTGGGCAGCCGAACGGGGGTGCCAGGAATTTGCAAGCGATTGTGAATTGGATAACCGGGAAAGCATTGCCTTTCACAATGCCGCCGGATTCCGGGAAGCAAACCGGATCGTATGTTTTACAAAGAGACTGAGAAAGGAAAAAGAATGACTCCTAAACAGAGAAATATGACCACCATCTTTCTGGAAAGCAATGGAAAGATCTTGCTTCTCTACCGGGAAGGGGGACGTGTGGTGAACCATGTGTGGGTGGGATGTGCCGGAGGGCACATGGAGCCCGAGGAACTCAACGATGCTGCAGCCTGCGTCCTGCGGGAGCTTGAGGAGGAATTGGGAATCACGCCGGAAGAAATCACCGACGTGAAGCTTCGTTACCTGACCACAAGCTACGCCAAAGGGGAGATCCGGCTGAACTATTACTTCTTTGCAAAGCTTCCGGATGGTCAAAGCCGAAAGCTTTCCTCCAATGAAGGGGAGCTTCGATGGTTTGCTCCGGAGGAAATTCCGGAACTCTCCATGGCATTTACTGCCCACTTTGTCATGGAGCATTATTTCAAGGTGGGACAATACACGAGCGAGATCTACGGAGGGGTAGCAAACCGGAAAAACGTGGTATTTGTCCCTATGCCGGAGCGGGAATAAAAAGGAAAAGGAGGAAAGGCACATGGATTTGAAATTTGCTGTGGTGGATGATAATGAAATCGACCGGGAATACGTGTCGACGCTGGTGAAAAACTGGGCGGAGAATCGGAATAAGAATGTAAAGCTTGTGCCCTTTCCGAGTGCTGAAGCCTTTTTATTTGCATACGAGGATGACAAGGAATGGAACTTTCTTCTCCTTGACATCGAGATGGCGGAAATGAATGGGGTAGATCTTGCCAAAACCATCCGCCGGGAGAACGAATCGGTACAGATGGTCTTTATCAGAGGTTTCCCCGACTTCATTGCCGAAGGATATGACGTTTCCGCCCTCCATTATCTGATGAAACCGGTATCCCCGGAAAAATTGGAATGCGTGCTGGATAAGGGGAACGCCGCTCTGCAAAAAAGCGAAAAACAGCTGCTTGTAACCTTCGATCGAAACACGGAACTGGTACTGCTACGAAACATCAACTACATAGAAGCTCAAAAGCAATACGTTCTCATCCATACTCAGAATGGGGAATACCGTATGAAAACATCCCTGGGGGATGTGGAAGAGCAATTGGATGAATACTTTTTCAAATGCCAACGCTCCTTCATTGTGAATTTGCGGGAGGTACTTTGCATCAAGCCCGATCATGTAATACTCAAAAACGGGGAACAAGTCCCAATCAGCCGGGGTATGGCACAGACTATTGGCAAGGAGATCATTAAGCTGTTTTAAGGAGAAGATATGTTGTTTCAAAAATGGATCGACAAGCGAATCGAAGCTTACCAAAGCGATCTGCTTCGTAAGTATTGTGACGAAGTGGAAAGCATGTATAGCAAAATGCGGACCTGGCGGCATGATTACCATAACCATATTCAGACTCTGCAGGCCAGTATGGCTCTGGGAAAGTACGAAGAGGTAATAAACTATCTTCGGGATCTGAACGACGACCTGACCCAGGTGGATACCGTTATCAAGACCGGACGAGTTATGGTAGACGCCATCCTGAATGGGAAGATCAACATTGCCTCCCAAAACAAGATACCCGTCAATGCCAAAGCCAAGCTTCCCGACGGAGTGACGGTGAGCGATATCGACCTTTGTGTGATCATTGGGAACCTGTTGGATAACGCCATTGAGGAAAACAAGAAGCTTCCGGAAGATGCTCGATTTATCCGGATTTACATAGGGAAGAAGAATACCCAACTATATTTGGCGTTTACCAATGCCGCAGGGAAGAAACAGGAGCGACAGGGGAGTCTGTTTTTCTCCACAAAGGGAAACGATCATGGATTTGGGTTAGGCCGGGTAAAAAGTCTGGTGGAAAAATATGACGGACTGTTTTCGGCCGATAGCGAAGATGGAGGTTTCACGGCAGAAGTGTTGATTCCGCTGGCAGAGTAAGCATTCCATGAGGCAGAGAATCTGCCTCATTTTGCATTTTGTTCACCGAAATCGACGTTTGGTTCACCCCAATTCCCGTGGGACAAGCAAATATGCTATACTGATGCCAGATCAAGAAAGAGGGGGTTACCCAATATGACAAAATCCCAAAAGGAGCCAAAGCGTAAGCCGAAATATAGCTTTTTCTCCTGCGTTGGTTATATGTATCGCTATCTCTGGCAGAATGAACGCCGGTTAGTCTGGTACGGCATCAGTTTGATTCCCATCATGCTTGCCGCAGCAGCGGTTTCGGTTTATATGCCGCCCATCATCATACGGGTCCTGGAGAAGGCGGATCGCTTTTCCAGCATTGCTCTGGTTGTAATCGGATTGCTGCTTGCCGCCATGATCACGGAAATTCTGCGGGAGGGTGTTACAGTGAGACGTGAAACCGCAGAATTTGATGTGTTTTTCCTTTTATATGACAAAAAGAATGAAGTACAGCGAACCCGGGATTGGTTTTTACAGTACGATAAGTCGGTGCAGGAGTTGGATGAACGAGCACGGGCGGCGGTGGATACCAACCATGCCGCAGGTAGCCATCTTCCGTTGAATTTTGCGTTGATCGTTGCCACCGGGCTGAACTTCCTTTTATTCGGTACGGTGGTATCCATGCTCCATCCTCTGTTTCTTGTACTGCTTTTGGTGGGATGCGCCGTGACCTATAGCATGAATGCATGGGAGCGAAAAGCCAATTACCAACGGGAGGATGAACGAAATGCCGATGAAAAACGCCGTAGCTATTTGATCGGCCTTTCGGGTACCTACAAATACGGGAAAGACATTCGCCTTTACAACATGCAGGACTACCTCCATAACCTGGTGCAAAGCGTTCTTGCGGCCTGTAAGGGACATTGGGACGAACGGGAGCGCCGGGCGCTTTGGAATGCAACAGTGAATTTTCTTGTGATTCTGGTACGGGATGGTGCGGCATACGGCTACCTGATCTACCAGGCGGTGGCGGGGAAGGTGGATGCATCCGAATTTGTACTTTACTTTTCTGCCATTACCGCCCTTTCAGGATGCTTAACCGAAATCATACAAATTACCGGCAGACTATCCCAGGGCGCCCTGCAGATTTCGGATTTCAGGGAGGATATGGAGATTCCGAACCGGTTACATCATGGAGTCGGAATCCCACTACCCAAGGGTCCTTTCTCCATCGAATTCAAAAACGTCAGCTACCAATACCCAGCGGGAGAGAGAAAGATTCTGGATGATATTTCCTTCAAAATCGAAGCCGGAGAAAAGATTGCCCTGGTGGGGCTGAATGGGGCGGGGAAAACCACCCTGACCATGCTGATGTGTGGCCTTCTGCTTCCCGACGAAGGGGAAGTGTTGTTGGATGGTCACTCCATATTGGAGTATAACCGGGAAGACCTTTACAGCCTCTTTGGACTGGTTCCCCAAAATTATAATTTGCTTCCGGTGTCCATCGCCCGAAACGTGACCTGTACCCAGGAAGGTGAACCTGTTGACCAGGATAAGCTTTGGTACAGTTTGGAAATAGCAGGGCTTGCGGAAAAGGTGAAGAGTTTTCCGAAGGCAGAGAATACTCTCCTGAATCGGGAGGTATATGCCGATGCAGTGGATCTATCCGGTGGGGAAAAGCAAAAGCTTCTTTTGGCAAGACTTCTTTATAAAAATCCGCTCTGTATGATATTGGATGAGCCCACCGCCGCCTTGGATCCTTTGGCAGAGGATCGGATGTATCGGCAATATAACGAGATATCCGCCAACGCCACCTCGGTATTCATTTCTCACCGATTGGCATCCACCCGTTTTTGCGATCGGATATTCCTCTTGGAGGGGGCAAAATTTATCGAAGAAGGCAGTCACGAGGAATTGATGAATGCCCGAAAAAAGTACAGGGAACTCTTTGACGTGCAAAGCAAGTACTACAAGGAAGGGGGAAACGAAGATGCAGAATGAGAAAAGAACACTTATGGAAGACCTTCGCTTGATTTGGAAGGGACTTCGGGTTTGGAATCAGATTCTTCCCGGCTATTTTCCGCTGATGATTTTTTGGACCGTCATTGCGGCGCTGGTTCCCATGTTTCCCCTGTATCTGTCGGCCGAAATGGTGAATGAGCTTTCGGATTTGTGCCGACCAAACCGATTGATTCTTCTTGCGGGGATTACGGTTGGTGGGAGCTTTCTTTTGAATCTGTTGGAACGATGGGTGAGAGGGAAGCTCTATACACATAAAATGATGGTTTATAGTAAGCATGAAGCCTATCTGTTTGATGCGGAAAACCACTTCCAGTATGAACATCTGGAAAATGCTGAGATTTCTTTGAAGCGGAGCCAGATTCTGACGGTGATGAATTCCAGCAGCTACGGATTGAACCGGGTGCTTTTCAATGCCGACCATATGTTGGAAAACGTCATGCACGTGATTCTAACGGTGGCATTGACCCTGTCTCTCTTCCGCATCCTTCCGGGTGACTTCGAAGGTGTATGGTATTTTATCAACTCCTGGTGGGCTGTGATTGCACTGGTAGGGGTCGTTGGGTTGAATGCCTGGCTTTCCTTCAAGCAGAGTGCTAAATCTGCCGAGAAGATCAACCAATCGCTTTCCGGGCTTACGTTTGGCAATAATCTTGCCTACGCTTACATGAAAACCAAGGGAACTGATATGCATCTGTTTGGCCTGAATCGAATCGCCATTGCAGAAGAACGTAAGTATATGCTCCATCCTGAATGGGTAAGTGTCTATCAAAAGGCAGGGCTGGAACGGGTACGGGGAGAAAAACTCCTGAATGCCATGGTAAAAATCTTTGTGTTCCTCTTTACAGCCGCGAAGGCCTGGATGGGTGCCATTGGCATTGGTAACTTCATTTTGTACCAAGGTACGGTCCAGAAATTCGTGCAGGCTTTTTCGGAAGTGGTGACTACCCTGCAGGACCTGCGTTATAATAATCATTATTTGAAGGAAACCTTCGATTATCTGGAACTTCCCAATAACATGTATCAAGGGACCCTGGCGGTGGAAAAGCGGGACGATCTGGATTATGAGATCGAGTTCCGGGACGTATCTTTCAAGTACCCCCGAAGTGAAGAATGGGTTCTTCGTCACGTGAATATGAAATTCAAAATTGGTGACAAGCTTGCCATTGTGGGGGAAAATGGGAGTGGAAAAACCACCTTCATCAAGCTTTTGTGCAGGCTTTACGACCCCACCGAGGGGAAGATCCTTCTCAATGGTATAGATATTACCCGCTACCGTTATGGCGAATACATGTCCCTTTTCTCGGTGGCTTTCCAGGACTACTCCCTTTTCGCCTTCACCGTTGCGCAAAATGTAGCTGCAACCGAAGATCCCGATGAGAAAAGGGTCCTGGATGCCCTGAATCGGGTGGGACTTGGGGACAAGATCCGTGGCCTCCCCAAAGGAATCCATACCAACCTGGGACGGGAATACGAAAACGATGGGGTGGATTTTTCCGGCGGCGAACAGCAAAAGGTTGCCCTGGCCCGGGCACTTTATAAAAATGCGCCCTTTGTGGTACTGGATGAGCCTACCGCCGCCCTGGATCCCATCGCGGAAGCAGAAGTCTACACCCGGTTCAACGATATTGCAAGCGATAAAACTTCCATATTTATCAGTCATCGGCTGTCAAGCTGTAAATTCTGTGATGAAATTGCTGTTTTTGACCACGGTACCATCGTGGAACATGGAAACCATGAGGACCTTGTGGCAAATACATCGGGGAAATATCACGCTCTTTGGCGTGCCCAGGCCCAGTATTATAACTGAATCGATCCGGGAGAGGATGCTTTACGAGAAAGCATCCTCTCTTTTTCGGCAAATTGATTGACGGAAACGCTTTAGCGTGTTATACTGAAAGACGACGAAAGATGACATTACGGGCAGAACCCGGAGAGAGAAGCGAGGAATGATGGAATGGAAAATAAGGAAAGAAAAAGAAATCGAATTCTGATTCTGTTTTTTCTATTGATTACCATGGCGGCAATCTGTCTCGCCGTCTGGGCTCTCTTTTTCCGGGACAGTGAGAAGCCATTGGTGCCAGACTACGCACCCGAAACCGAAGAAAATGCAGAACCGATTCCCGGGGATACCGGCGAAGCCGCACCCTCCACCGGCGGTGGGTCGGTAACGATTACCTATTCCAATCAAGTAAAGATTTCCCTTGCGGAGGGGACTGCTGAGTTGATGTTTGCCAATCCCGGAAAATCCAACAAGGATATGGTGATGCAGATCATCATTGGGGAAACGGTACTGGCGGAATCCGGGCGGCTTGAACCGGGAAATCAGGTGAAAACCATCAAACTTCAAGATGGTATCATCGATATTCTGGAGCTTGGCGGATATGACGGTAAGTTTATGATTTATTATTTTGATACTGAAACCGGTGCCCAGGAAATTGTCAATACCGAAATGCCCATTACAATTACGGTAGAGGAATGAAGATGAGACATCAGGGAACAAGACAAATCGAAACCGAACGTCTCATTCTGCGAAGGATCGAAGAGCGGGACGCGGAGGCTGCTTTTCGGAACTGGATGGGGGATCATAAGGTAACCGAATATTTAATGTGGTCCACCCATGCCAGCGTGGGGGAATCCAGATCGATTATTGGAGAATGGATGAAGTTATACGAAGATCCGTCCTTTTATCTTTGGACCATTGAGCTTCGTGAGCTTGGAGAACCCATTGGCAGTATTTCGGTGGTGGAACAGGACGATAGAACACAAAAGGTTCACATTGGCTATTGCATTGGAAGCAAATGGTGGGGAAAGGGAATCATGACCGAAGCCTTCCGGGCGGTGATTGCCTATCTTTTCGAAGAGGTTGGAGCAAATCGAGTTGAGGCAAGACACGATCCCCGGAATTCCGGATCGGGGAAGGTTATGCAAAAGTGCGGTTTAACCTATGAAGGTACCCTTCGGGAAGCCGACTGGAACAATCAGGGAATTGTGGACGAATGTATATACGGTATTTTGGCAAAGGATTATTTTGCCGCTAAGGAGAAGAAATGAAACCGATTGAAATCCTGGGAGAATATAATCTCCTGCTTTCCGAGTTTATTGGTGCATGCAAAAGCATATTCACCACAAACCTGGTGGGGGTATACCTGCATGGATCGGCTGTAATGGGGTGTTTTCGGCCCGAAAAGAGTGACATTGATCTGCTGGTAGTGGTGAAAAAAGCGCCTGCAGATAGTGAAAAGCGAGCCTTTATGGACCGAGTGGTGGAGTTGAATCGTAATGCACCCCCGAAGGGGTTGGAGATCAGCGTGATGCAGGAGAGGGTATGCAATCCCTTCCTCTATCCCACTCCCTTTGAATTGCATTTTTCGCCGGCTCATCTGGCCTGGTATGAACGTGATCCAGATAGCTATGTAAAGGGAATGCAGGGGGAAGACCCGGATCTTGCGGCCCACATTACCATTCTGCGCCACCGGGGGATTGCCCTGTGGGGAAAGGAGATTGGGGAGGTTTTCGGACCGGTACCCCATGAAGCATACCTGGACAGTATTATGGAGGATGTCAGCGAAGCCCAGGAGGGCATTCTGAAGGATTCCATGTATATTACCCTGAACCTGTGCCGGGTTCTGGGGTATCTTTGTGATTGGAAGATCCTTTCCAAAAAGGAAGGGGGAGAATGGGCCCTTGCCAATCTGCCAGAAGTCTGGCACCCTGTCATCCGGGATGCCCTGGCGGAATATGCGGGCGGCCCTGCTATGACGGCAAGTGAGGAAGAACGGGTTGCCTTTGCCGAATATATGCTGAATGAAATTGAAAAGGAAAAGCTATGAAGGATTGTAAATTGCTTCTTTTTGATCTGGACGGGACTCTGCTTCGGAGCGACAAAACAATTTCGGATCGCACGTTGAAAGCCCTGGAAAATGCCCGGAACAAGGGTGTTCTGGTGGGAATATCCACCTCCCGCAGTGAGGTGAATTGCGAAAAATTCCTGTCGTCGCTTCACCCCGACGTTTTTATCTCCTGCGGGGGAGCCCTGGTAAAAGCAGGGGAACGGGTATTATTTGAAGCGGCGTTTACGCCGGATGAAACCATGGCATTCATTCGGGAAGCCAGAAGAAGATTTGGTTCCGATGTGGAGATGACGGTGGATACCCGGGAGAAGCACTACTGGAATTACAAAATCGACCCCAAAAATCGGGATGCAACCTGGGGAGATGCTATTTACACCGATTTTGAGCAGGTGGACCAGCCCTGTCTGAAGTTTTGTGTGGAAACAACAGAGGAAGAAGAACTTTGGAAGTGGGCCAGAACCCTGGATGATGTGGACGTGATCCGTTTTTCGGATGGAAACTGGTACAAGTTTACCCCAAAGAGCGCCACCAAAGAAAACGCCATATTGGAAATGACCAGAGCCATGGGTTTTGAAACCGATGGGATTATGGCTTTTGGGGATGATTATGCCGACATTGGTATGTTGAAGCTGTGTGGCACCGGTGTTGCCATGGGAAACGCCATTCCGGAGGTAAAAGAAGCCGCTGACCTGACCATTGGTAGCAATGACCAGGATGGTATTGCTGAGTATTTAGAGAGCATTCTTGCCTAAGACGGTGGCAAAAAATATAAAGGAGATATAGAGTATTATGAAATGGTTGGCTTCCATGCGTGAGACCTTCAATGAAAAGTCCACCTACAAGGCATTCCTGCTTTCGGTATTGATCACGGGACTTTCCTATGGTCTTTACAAGGGCATGATGGACAACTTCCTGGTGGAAGTAGTAGGTATGGGGGAAATGGACCGGGGGGTTACCGAATTTTTCCGGGAACTGCCGGGTATTGCTCTGGTATTTATTCTGGCGGCGTTTTATATGCTGTCGGCTGAATCGCTTTACAAGGTGGGTGCGGTGATCATGCTGGTGGGCATGGGGATGCACGCCCTGTTGCCTCCCACCAAGGTATTGGCGACCCTGGCCATTTGTATGTACTCCCTTGGTGAACATATCCAGCTTGGTATGAAAAGTACCATCTCCCTGCAGTATGCCAGGGAGGGGCATGGTGGCCGCGCTCTGGGTATCCAGAGCTCCAGCAGTCAGATCGGCACGCTGGTGGGCTATTTGGTCATTGTGGCGGCTTTTTCCTTCGTGTCCGGGGAACAACCCTACACGCTGTTTTTTGTCCTGGCGGCCCTTCTGGCCGGCGTAAGCATGGTGAGCTCGCTTCGGATTTCCGGTAAGAGCCAGACCGATGAAAATAAGCGCCGTTTCTACTTCAACAAAAAATATAACAAATACTACATGCTGGAAATGTTCTACGGTGCCCGTAAGCAGGTATTTATCACCTTTGGTCCCTATGTACTGATCCTCTTTTATGGTGCCAACACCGCCATGATCAGCCTGCTCTTTGCCATTACCTCGGTGGTGAGCTTCTTTGCCGCGCCCTTGGTGGGTAAAATCATTGACCGGATAGGCTACAAGACCGTCATGGTGGCGGATACCCTGATTCTGGTGGTGG
>SVKS01000021.1 GCA_015068345.1 Oscillospiraceae bacterium | reverse complement strand
ATCCAGCGGCCACCGGTGAGATAACGCCAAAAGACCTCTCCTCCATAATACCAGCAAAGTATGGTGGCATACACCAAAAGTGCCAGAATTCCGTAAATAAACACCGAGCCAAACCCGGGGCAGAACCGATCGAACAGAACGGGGAGCATCCGGGTTGGATCTTTTTCGCCCGACATGACGCACAAAACACCGCTCAGGGCGCAAAATACTGTGGTATCCAGAAAGGGTCCCAGCATGGAAACCTCCCCTTGTTTTTGGGGAGATTCCACCGAGGAGGCACCGGCGATGGAGGGTTCGCTTCCAATGCCGCACTCGTTGGAGTAGATTCCCTTGGCAATCCCGTGGCGGAATGCCCCCAGGGTAGACCCGATGACAGCCGGACGGAAATCCAGGGCAGAGGTGAGGATTTGCCGGATGGCGGAAAACGCTTCTCCCGGTGCCGAAAGCAGGATGAAAAGGGAACCCCCCAGGTAGGAAAGGGTGATTCCCAAAACCAGCCAGGGGGAAAAGGCCGCAATGCGTTTTCCTCCCCCCGAAAGTACCAATAGCGTCCCAAGGGAAAGAAGAAACATGACAAGGGCAGGGGAGAGGACGGTGTTGTTGGTGGTGCTGTGGGCCAGGACCCCGGCGGAGGTCAGGTTGGCCATGAAAAGCGACACCAGAACCCCGCATCCCGCAAAGAAGAGGGCAAGGTCTGGGAAATGCAAAAAGCCGGTCATTACGTCCATCATACCGTTTGATTGGGCTTTATCCCGGGATGCCAACCGAGAGAGGGTGGTTTCGGCATAACGCAGAGCCATGCCCACCCAACCGGAGATCCACATCCAAAATACCGTTCCCGGCCCCCCGTAGGCTACAGCGGCGGCAACCCCGATCAGATTGCCGGGGCCCATGACGGCCCCCAGGGACAGGAGCAGAGTTTTTCCCGGGGAAAGGCCATCCCTGCTTTCTGGGTGGAAAATGGTACGGATGGCGGCGGGGAAACGACGAAACTGCACAAACCCGGTACAAAGTGTCAGATATATTCCAGAAAGCAGGAACAGGAAGGGTGTTCCATACCCGTAGATCAATTCAATAAGCATGTGGCCTCCCGTCCAAAATCAAGAAAATCAAGCTATTTTTATGGCAAAAAGGGTAGAATTAGAACTATGAAGCAATACCGGAACCGGAATGAAATACAGGGCCTGACCGAAGCCATGGTGACCCAACGGGTGCAGAAGGGCAGGGTAAATCGTTACACCGGGGTGAAGACCCGCAGCGTTGGGGAGATCGTGGTTCATAACGTGATCAACCTGTTTAACGTAGCCAATATCCTGCTGGCCCTCCTGGTGATTTTGGTGGGCAGCATCAAAAACGCCCTCTTCATGGGGGTGGTGATCTCCAATTCCTTGATGGGTATTATCCAAGAGATCAAGGCCAAGCGGGAAACCGACAAGCTTAGTTTGCTTGTGGCAAAAAAAGCCCGGGCTGTCCGGTCGGGACAGGAAACCGAGATTGACGTTCAGGATATCGTTATTGACGACATCTTGTATCTCTGCGCCGGAGACCAGGTTCCGGTGGACGGGACGGTGGTATATGGCGAATGTGAAGTGAATGAAGCCCTTCTCACCGGGGAAGCCGAGCCCCGACTGGTAAATGGAGGGTGTAACCTTCTTTCGGGAAGCTTCCTGGTGGCCGGGGAGTGCTGGATGCAGGTGACCGCCATCCGGGGAGACGCCTACGCCGCCCGTATCACCGATCGGGCGAAGGCATTCAAAAAGCCCAATTCGGAAATCCAAAGAACGTTGAATATCATCCTCAAAATTGCCCTTTGTGTGATCCCGATTCTGGGCGGGGCCTTGTTTTTGAAGCAGTTTTTCGCCGGGGAGGGTACCCTGGGGGAATACGTGGTGTCTACCGTGGCGGCGGTCATCGGCATGATTCCATCGGGCTTAGTACTCCTTTCCACCCTGGTGCTTTGTGTTGGTGTTTTACGGTTGGCCCGGAAACGCATTTTGGTGCAGGAATATGCCTGCATCGAAACCCTGGCCCGGGTGGACGTGCTGTGTTTGGATAAAACCGGTACCATCACTCAGGGAACCATGCGGTGCGTGGAGCTGATCCCCCTGGGGATGAGTGAAGAAAAGGCACGGCAGATGGTGGCCGATTTTGCCTACCTGAGCGATGATGACAATGCGACCCTTCAGGCCATTCGGGTGGCCTATCCCGGTGGAGCGGGAACCAAAACCGGTCAGATTCCCTTTTCCTCCCGGCGTAAATTCAGTGCCGTGGAGTATGAGGGAGGAAGTCTATACCTTGGGGCTAGGGAAATTCTTTGCCCCGAGGATGGGGATAAATGGAAGGACTATTATGCCAAGGGGAAACGGGTGTTGGTGCTGTGCCATTCCCCGAAGCCTTTGACGGGATATGACCTGACGGAAATACCGGTACCGGCGGCTATTTTGATTCTGGAGGACGTGATTCGGGATACTGCCCCCGATACCCTGGCGGCTTTCCGCCGGGATGGGGTGGAGATCAAGGTGATTTCCGGGGACCAGGCCGATGCGGTGGCGGCGGTAGCCCAAAGAGCCGGTCTGGAATCCAAGGGGTGTGTGGACCTGGCCGGTGGCCGGGAAAACCTGGAAGAACTGGTGGAAGATCATACTGTGTTCGGTCGCGTCAGTCCGGAGGATAAGTTTGAACTGGTGCGTGCCTTGAAGAAAAACCACACCGTAGCCATGGTGGGGGATGGGGTCAACGACGTTTTGGCATTGCGGGAAGCCGATTGCAGTGTAGCCATGGCGGCAGGAAGCGAAGCTGCCCGGAACGTGAGCCAGATCGTGCTTCTCGATTCCGATTTCGCCGGCATGGTGGACGTGGTGGCGGAGGGTCGCCGGGCTATCAACAACGTGGAACGCTCCTCCGCCCTTTATTTGGGGAAAACGGTGTATACGGCCCTTTTGACCCTGATCCTCATCTTTGCCGCCGATTTCTACCCCTTCCAGCCGGTACAAATGACCCTCATCAGCGTGTTTACCATCGGTGTTCCCTCGGTGATTCTGGGATTGGAGCCCAACCGGGACAGGATTCGGGGGCGATTTATCGAAAACGTAGCCCGAAAAGCCCTGCCGGCGGCGGTGTTGTTGCTTGCCAACATTTTGACCGCTATCCTGTTGGGAAATGCCCTGGGGTATCCCGATGCACTCCGATCTACCATGACGGTATTTGCCGCCGGGGGAGCGGGGCTGACCATCCTGTTCTATACGGCCATGCCTATGAATTGGCTGCGGGGAGGGTTGACCCTTGCTATGGGGCTTGGATTTTACGGATGCGCCATTTTGCTCCGGGATTTCCTTTCGCTGACTCCCCTGGGCTTGGTGGAAATGGTGATTCTTGGCGTGATGCTGGCTTTGTCGGTGGGAGTGTTTCCTTTGCTTAGCAGGATTGCCACTCTGAAAATACAGAAAAGAAGTTGAAAAAAGGCCTCTGTTCGGTTGGAACAGAGGCCTTTTTGTAGGTTTGGATTTTAGTCGGAAATACGGTTAAAAATGTCAACAATTTTGGCACTGGCTTTGGAAAAGAGGGCGGTTTGGGTGTGATAGAGACTATGGTTGCCCGAAACCGCATAGCTGATGCCGCAGACCAGGGCGAAGAAGAGAATGCCGTCAAAGCCAAAAAGCTCGGCTCCCAAAAGGATGGAGGCAATTACACAGTTGGTGACGCCGCAGAAGAGCCCAAGCATACAACAAGCGGCGGCAAAGACCGGATCCACTCCCAAAATGGGACCCAGAGTAGCTCCCAGGGTGGCCCCAACGCACAGGGTGGGGACGATTTCTCCTCCCTTGTATCCCGATCCGATGGAGAGGGAGGTGAAGAGCATCTTGAGGAGGAAAAAGATCGGGAGGATACTGCCGCCTTCCAGTACGTGGAAAATCATTTCCTGGCCGGAGCCGTTCAAATCCCGGTTACCAACCAGAAGGGTCAGGAGGATTACCAGGATGCCGCCGACGAGGATGCGGAGATATTTGTTTTTCAAAAAATGACCCAGAAAATGTTCGCTTCCGTGAAGCATCAGGCAGAACAAGACACTGACAAGTCCCGCCGCCAGACCAAGAAGAAGCACAAGAAGGAAGGTTTTAGCGTCCAAACTCGGCAGGGAAAGGGTGGGATAATGTTCGACTTCCACACCCAGAAGCTTGGCAGTGGAAAGAGCCGCAAAAGCAGAAAGCAGGGTGGCAGGGAAGGCGGAGGAAAGCACCACCCCAACCGAAATGAATTCCAAAACAAAGATGGAGGCGGTCAAGGGGGTACCGAATACGGCGGCAAAAACCGCTGCCATGCCGCACAGGGTCATGGTTTTTTGCCAGTCGGCATCCATGCGCAGAAGTCTGGCGGTGGAGCAACCCAGAGAACCACCCAACTGCAGGGCGGCCCCTTCTTTGCCGGCGGAACCGCCGCAAAGATGGGTCAGAGCGGTGGATACTACCATCAGGGGCATCACCCAAGCGGAGATCTTGTAGCCGCTCTGGACCGAAGTGATCATGTCGTTGGTGCCGTGGTCACTGTCCCGTCGGGTGATATGGTAGAGGAAAACGATCAAAAGACCCGCCACCGGCAGAAGGAAGAGCAACCAGGGATGCGAGCCAAATGCGTGGACGGCGGCATGAAACACCTCCAGGAACAGGAATCCCAGAACGCCCCCTAAAAAACCTACCACCAGGGCAAGCAGAATCCACTTGAGCAGCGACAGAAGATATACCAATCTTTCTTTGATAACACCCACAGACCACGCATCTCCTTTATAAAAGTTCAAAATAGTCTCAAACGGGTATATTATATACCGGCTGTGGGCGAAATGCAAAGAGTATTTGAAAAAGAGAAAACAAAATTCCCATATTTCCCCGGCCGCCCCTTGTGCTTTTTGCCGGGATGTGGTATGCTAAAGAAAAACGAAAGGATGAATTACTATGAAAATTGAATGGTTGGGTCTTTCCTGCTTCAAAATCACGTCGGGGAAGGGGAGCCTGGTTCTCGATCCCTTCACCGGGGTTCGGGGCTACGGAGAGGTCAACACCTCCGCCGGGCAGGCACTCAAAAGCCACAATCATGGGGATCATGCCTTCCTGGATGGAGTGAAGCTTATAAAAGAAGAGGAGAATCCCTTCAAAATCACAAAGCTCGATAGTTTCCACGATGACGTTGGTGGTGCGAAGCGGGGACCCAATACCATCCACCTGGTGGAAGCCGAGGGGGTCCGTGTAGCCCATCTTGGAGATTTGGGGCATTTGCCTGGGGAAGAACTGGTGAAAGCCCTGGCCGGGGTGGATATCCTGCTCCTGCCGGTTGGCGGGTTTTACACCATTGACGCCGCCGCGGCAAAGAAGGTTGTGGAATTGGTGAAGCCCAAAACGGTGGTTCCCATGCACTACCGGGATGGGGACTTTGGTCACGAGCCCATCGGTACCCTGGAGGAATTTTTGGAGCTGATGGAAGGGATTGCTGTAACAAAGCTTGAGAGTAATTCCTTTGAAACCCCGGCGCCCGGGGGAATTGTGGTGCCAAAATTCACAAGGTAATACCAATGACGACCAGAAAGTATAAAATTGCAATCTGCGATGATGAGCAAAATCAGATTGAATACATAGCTTCGATCGTAACATCGTGGAGTGCTTGCAAAGGTGTTGGCTGTGAGATACGCACCTTTTCCTCTGCCGAAGAATTCCTGTTTGAATACGAGGAGGATAAGGTGTACGACATTCTTTTGCTTGATGTTGAAATGAAAGGCATGAACGGCATTGAACTCGCCTGGCGTATCCGAAAGGACAACAACCGCGCTGAAATTGTTTTTGTAACTTCACATTTTGAATTTGTCGGTGAGGGCTACGAGGTGGACGCGCTCCACTATCTGATGAAGCCGATTTCTGCGGAAAAGCTGATGCAAGTGCTGACCAAAGCCGCCGAAAAGATTTCGCAGGAACCACCATCGGTGGTGATCTCCTGCGAGGGCGAAACCATCAAGCTCTACGAATCGGATATCCTCTACGTGGAATCCTTTCTGCATTACCTTGTCATTCACACGAAGGGGAAGAAATACAAGATCAAGGAAAATATGTCTGTGTTTGAAAACAGGGTAAGCGATGACTTCTACCGGAGTCATCGTTCTTACCTGGTTTCGCTCAAACACATAACACGAATTTCCCGCACATCCGTTAGTATCGAAAGTACCGAGCTTCCGCTTTCACGGGGAAAGTATGACGATATCAATCGAGCATTTATCGAGCATAACTGAGGAAGCCTATGAGAAAGAAAACCTATTTGAAGCTGGTTGAATATCAGACCGAGCAATCAGAAAAGCACTTAAACGAGGTGAGAAGCATCCACAGGGAAATGAGAGGCTACAAGCACGATTTTCACCATCATCTTCAAACGCTGAAGGGTCAGCTGGAAGCCGGAGAGGTTGAACGTGCGCTTGCATATATTGAACAGCTTGATCATCGACTGATGCATGTGGATACCCTACTGAAAACGGGGAACGTATCTCTCGACGCCATTCTGTCCGCGAAGATTGCCCAGGCTAAGGCAGAAAATATTACCGTGACGACAAAGGCCAATGTGCCGGATGTACTGATGATTTCAGATTTGGAATTGAGTATCATCATAGGGAATCTGTTTGATAACGCCATTGAAGCCTGCCGTACAGTAACGGGAGAACGGTTTATCCGAATTTTCATTTCCATGAAAGGTAATATGCTCTATTTTTCCATGCTCAATGCCGCAGGCGAAAAGATGAAAAAGACGGGTTCCCTGTTTGAAACAAACAAGGAAGGGGCTCACGGTTTCGGTTTACGTCGGGCTGAAGCAATTCTGGAAGAACACGGCGGCTGGGTCAAATATAACAGCGAGGATGGCGCTTTTACTTCGGAGTTTTTGGTGCCAGCCATAGAGTGATTTGTAATTCGTGCACCGGAAGAAGCATTTGGTGCACGAATTTTTTGTTGTAAAGCTAACTGTGATAGAATATATGCGTAGACAGGAGGGATGGTAAGTTTGAAAAAAACCGATAAAAGTTTACAGGATGAGTTGAATCTCACACAATATTCTGTAATGCAAAACATTCTCTATTGTCTGAAGCATACGGCCCAATGCCATTTTCCGCTATTGTGTTGGTGTGTTATAAAGACATTGGTGGGTACGTTGATTCCAATACTGACAACCATTCTGCCCAAAACAGTAATAGAGATGGTAACGCAAAATCAAAGCTTGTACGAATTGGTTGCCATCATTCTTGCTTTTATGGGTACTCTCGCCATTCTGTCAGGCGGGGATTTATTTCTGACCAAGCTCATATACCACCAGAAATACAGAATGAACACCTATTATCTCAAACGTGTGGCACGAAAAGGGTTGACAACCGACTATATCAATCAGGAAAACGGAATATTCAGGAAGCTTCAGACGGAGAGCTTTTTGTGTTGTAACGGCAATTATTCTCCCCTTTCCAATATATACGAAAACTTGATGGATTTTTGCACAAGCATGTTGGGGTTATCCATTTTTGGTGCAATGCTCATGCGGGTACATGGGGGAATCATTGCTTTTTTGATGATAACAACCATGATCAGCTATTTTCTGAATCAAAAAATTATTCGTTGGACAGCCGCGAACAATAAGGAACGAATCGGTTATCAACAGCGAATTGACTATATTAACAATATTTCCGGTGAGGTTCGTTCGGCAAAAGACATTCGCCTATACAAAATGTCCGGATGGTTTTCCGATATATACAAGGACAACATGAAAGGCATTGCCGGATGGTATAAACGGCTTACGCACAAGCTTTTTGGGGTGGCAGTATATGACAGCGGACTGGCTTTGCTTCGTGAAGCGATCGCCTATCTGTATTTGCTTCATCTTGTATGGACTGGGGAAATAACGGTTGCAGAGTTTGTTATGTATTTAAGTGTTGTTACCGGTTTCTCGGTATGGCTTAGCAATATTTTTTCGCAGGTTTCCGTGTTTCATCAGATGAATCTGAAAATCAATTATTATCGTTCATATCTGGACTATCCCGAAACATTCAAGGAGAAGGGTGGCGTAATCAGTCCGGAAATCGATTTTCCAAGGGTAATTGAACTGAAAAACGTGAGTTACAGATACGAGGGAACAGAACACGATATACTGCAGAATATCAATCTAAAAATCAGGCCCGGCGAGCATATCGCAATTGTTGGACTAAACGGTGCAGGGAAAACAACCCTGGTCAAGCTAATTTGCGGTTTGATGGATCCCACGGGAGGACAGGTACTATATGATGGGATTGACCTTCGTGAATACCATCGGGTTTCCTTTTATAAACTCTTTGCCGCTTTATTTCAGCAATTCAGCATCATGCCTGTGACCATTGGTGAAATTGTTTCCGAAACAACACCGGAAAACATAGATTATGATAAAGTGAAGGGGTGCCTAACGGTTGCTGGCCTGTGGGACAAAATCGAACAATTGCCCGATGGTGTAAATAGCCAATTTGGAAAAGAAATATACGACGATGGCGTAGAGTTTTCCGGCGGTGAGATTCAAAAACTATTGTTGGCCCGTGCTATGTATAAGAATGCTCCCGTTATGCTTCTGGATGAACCTACAGCGGCCCTTGACCCCATTGCAGAGAGCGCATTGTATGAAAATTACAATCAGATAAGCTTTCAAAAAACAACGGTATTTGTTTCCCATAGACTGGCGAGCACAAGCTTTTGCGATCGCATCCTCCTGCTTGAAAAGGGAAAAATTTGCGAGGAAGGGAGTCATGTGGATTTGCTTAAGCAGAACGGGAAGTACGCTATGCTTTTTGCGATGCAGGCAAAATACTACAGAGAGAATCCCGATGAAACGGAGGTGCCGGAATGAAAAAGATGCCCATTACAAAAAGAATCGCAGTCACAATGCGTGGCTTTTCAATCTTAAAGCAGTACTGTCCTGGGCTTGCCCAGGGGAAGGCTATGTATGAACTGATCAATTCCATTCAGCCGTTCGTCTCCATTTGGTTTACAGCACAGATCGTAAACGAAATTTCATCACAAAGAAGACTTAAAACCATTCTTCTCTATATTTTCGGTATCGTGCTGATCAACGCTTTCTGTGCCTTGCTCAAAAGCATAATCCATCACGTCTGCAACGAAAAGGAGTCGCAGATGTGGAGCTGGTTTGGAAAAATATTCTCGGATAAACAAATGTCTCTTGATTTTGTTGATCTGGAAAATGCCGCAATACAACATCAGAAGCAGGAAGCGGAAGAAAACCTCTATATGTTCGGTAACGGCCTGGCACAGCTCTTCTGGGGAATATCCGCCCTTGTACGAACTCTCGTATTGATTCTGCTTTCACTGGCAATGACGGTATCCCTGTTTGTTTCGTCATCAGGAAACCGCCTTGTGGATCATCCCGTCTGGATCCTCATCGTCCTGGCTTGCATCGTGATTGGTGGTTTGAGTAAATCCAAAGCTACCATCAGCGAAAATGACGTATTCATGGAGTATTGTAAAAACACCGTTTGGTTTAATCGGGTCTTTATGTTTTTCGGTAAGGAACTCTATATGAACTCCGAAAAAGCCAAGGATGTTCGCATATACAATCAGAACACAGTTGCTGAAAAAGTACTTGATAAGCTTATGCAACACGAAAGAGACAATCAATCGGATATCACGAAAATGGCGCTCTATCCTGCTGTTGCACAGGTCATAATCGGTATGGCAAATGGGGTTTGTTATCTGTTTGTTGGGATAAAGGCTTTGTTTGGGGCCTTTGGCGTTGGTAATATTGTGCAATACGTGGCAGCCTTGTCAAGACTTGGAGAAGGATTACAGGAATTGATGTATCTTCTTTCGGATAACGAAGTGTATTGTACGCACCTGCAAAATCTGTTTGAGTATCTCGATTTGCCAAATCATATGTATCAGGGATCGCTTACCGTTGAAAAACGGGACGACAACGAATACTATGTGGAATTCAGAAACGTTTCGTTCAAATATCCCAACACGGAAAGATACGTGCTCAGGGATGTGAGCCTGAAATTCAAGGTCGGTGAAAAGCTGGCGGTTGTTGGAATGAACGGATCCGGGAAAACCACATTTATCAAACTGATGTGCCGTTTGTATGATCCAACGGAAGGAGAAATACTGCTCAATGGTGTGAATATCAAGAAATACGACTATCACGAGTATATGTCAATCTTCTCGGTGGTTTTTCAGGATTTCCGTCTGTTCTCCTTTTCCCTTGGTCAAAATGTTTCTGCCAGTGCTACTTATGACAGGGAGAGGGTGATTGAGTGTCTGAAAAAAGCCGGCTTTGCGGAGCGCCTTAAGGCATTATCAGAGGATTTGGATACCATTCTTTTCAAAGATATAGCTGCGGATGGGGTAGAGATATCGGGTGGAGAAGCACAAAAAATTGCGCTTGCCCGTGCACTCTACAAAGACGCACCGTTTATCATTCTCGACGAACCCACCGCCGCCCTGGATCCGGTTTCAGAGTATGAGGTTTACAGTAAATTTAATGAAATCGCTGGGGCTAAAACCGCCATTTACATCAGTCACCGTCTTGCATCGTGCCGCTTCTGTGACAAAATTGCAGTATTTCATGAAGGTGAAATACTGCAATTCGGAAGTCACGAAGAGCTTCTTGCTGAAGGGAACGGAAAATACTGCCAACTGTGGAAGGCACAGGCCCAGTATTATACAACGTAAGACCGCAAAAATGCCGCTTGCTCGGTGCAAGCGGCAATATTTATTTGCTTTTGAAAATAAAGAATTTGCTGAAGATATAGTTGAGGACCACCACCACAACCTGCATCACAAGCTTGGATAGGTCGGTGCCGGTGAAGGAAAAACCGAGTGGGGAGAAGGTGACTTCCGAAAGGCGGCACAGATCGATCATGACCCAAAGCCCGATTTCCTCCACCACCAGGGAAAAGACCCGTGCCCCCAGGAAGGAGGGAAGCTCCCGACGGAGCACCGGCCAGGCGAAGCTTTTGGAATCGAAGACCCAGAACTTATTCACGAAGAAGGCGAAAGCCACCGCCACACACCAGGCGATGATATTGGAAAGAAGATAGGCCCCATCTCCGAGGGCCAGCCCGCACAGCTTGAACACCACCAGGTTGACCAGGGTGGTCAAGCCCCCGAAAATAAGATATAGAATGGGCTCCCGCCACTTTTTCCAAAGGGTAACGATCATATAAAAACTCCTGACGTGAATTGAGATACCCTATTATATACCCCGGACGAAAAAGATGCAAGGGGAAAAAGGAGGGGGCTTGACAAGGGCGTGGAAGAGTGCTATACTGTAACCGTTGCAAATGCAACAGTTGCGGATGCAATGGTTGCAAACGCAAGCAACAGGAGGCTTCTATGGAAACACGCCATATTATGCGATATATCAACCGCACCTTCCGTTGTGGCAAGCTCTACCGCAACGGCGCCCTGGCCAAAATCGGCCTGGAAGGCAGTGATCAGCCCTTCATCCTGCATATCTGCCACAACCCGGGGATTTCCCAGGAGCAGATTGCCAAGGAGATTTACATCGACAAAAGCGGTGTGGCCCGCCGGCTGGCTTCCCTGGAAAAGAGGGGATACGTTCGCCGGGAAAGCGATCCCCAGGACAAGCGGATCCTGCGGGTTTATCCCACCGAGAGGGTGTTGGAAATGCTCCCCAGCATCCGGGGAACCCTGGCCGAATGGAATGGAAGAATTCTGGAAGGCTTTTCCGAGGAGGAAAAGGAGCAGCTGGAGTCCCTTTTGACCCGGGTGATGGACAATGCCATCCGTTGGGCCGATGGGGAAGCCGAATGATCATCGTAAAAAATTGAAAGGAATATAGAGATGCGTAAAATTCTTTCCTACCTGAAGCCCTACGCCGCACGAATATCCCTGGGGCTTTTTATCAAGACGTCGGGGACCATGATCGAACTGGTCTTGCCCTACATCCTCTCCCACCTGATTGACGAGGTGGCTCCCACCAAAAACATGAAGCTGGTGGCCTTTTGGGGGATCATCATGGTGATTTGCGCCGTGGGCGCCTGGCTTGGCAACGTCACCGCCAACCGCATGGCGGCCCGGGTATCCAGCTGGGCCACCCAGAATATTCGTCAGGATCTGTTCCGTAAGATTTCTTATCTTTCCAGCCGGAAAACCGACGAATTCACCATTCCCTCCCTGGTATCCCGCCTGAGCTCGGATACCTACAATATCCACCACTTCCTGGGAATGATTCAGCGCATGGGCATTCGTGCTCCGATTTTGATGATCGGCGGTCTGGCCATCACCTTCTCCATCGACCCGGTCCTGACTCTGGTGCTGGTGGCAGTGATGCCTTTGATCATCCTGGTAACCACCCTTCGTATCAAAAAGGGCTTCCCCCTGTTCCGCAAGGTGCAGGAAGCACAGGATGATCTGGTTCGCAAGGTTCGTGAAAACATCACCGGTGTTCGGGTAATCAAGGCCCTGTCCAAGACCGAGTACGAAAAGGAAAAGTTTGGCGAGGTCAACAGCAAGGTGGTTGCCTCCGAAATGAAGGCTAACATCGTTATGATGCTCACCGGCCCCATGATGAACCTGTTCATGAATATCGGCATCACCTTTGTTGTGGTGGTGGGTGCCTATCGGGTTGCCTCCGGCGCCTCCAAGGCGGGTGTCATCCTGGCCTTCCTTTCCTATTTCACCATCATTTTGAACGCTATCATGTCGGTATCCCGTATCTTCACCATGTACACCCGTGCCGCCGCCTCCGGCGAACGCGTAGCGGAGGTGCTGGATGCCCAGGACGAGCTCTTCCTCACCGACGACGCTCCCATCGAAACCGACCATCATATCGTCTTCGATCACGTCAGCTTCTCCTATAACGGGATCCGGGACAACCTGTCGGATATCAGCTTTGAACTGAAACGGGGACAGATGCTGGGCTTGATCGGCCCCACCGGGTCGGGTAAAACCACCCTGATCCAGCTGCTCCTGCGTTTCTACGACGTGGGAAGCGGACATATTTACATCGACGGGCGGGAAATCCGTACTATCCCCTTCGAAGAACTGCACCAGATGTTCGGCGTGGTATTCCAAAACGACGCCCTCTTTGCCGATACCCTGCGGGAAAACATCGATTTCGGACGTGTGTTGACCGACGAGGATATTGCCCACGGCGCCGAGTGTGCCCAGGCCAAGGAGTTTATCGACAGCCTGGAGGATGGTTACGACCATGCTCTGGCCATCCGCGGCATGAACCTTTCGGGCGGTCAGCGTCAGCGGGTTCTGATCTCCCGGGCATTGGCAGGAAATCCGGATATTCTGATTCTGGACGACTCCTCCTCCGCCCTGGACTACAAAACCGACGCCAAACTGCGCCGGGCCATTGACAAAGACTATTCCAATACCACCACCGTGGTGGTGGCACAGCGTGTTTCCTCCATCAAAAACGCCGACCTGATTCTGGTGATCGAGGACGGTAAGGTGATTGGCAGCGGCAAACACGAGGACCTGGTAGCCACCTGTGCAAGCTACCGTGAAATCAGCGAAATGCAGATGGGAGATGAAACACATGCGTGAACCCATGAGAAAGGGCGGAATGGATAAGCCCGAAGAACCCAAGCGTACCCGCGCCAGCAAAAAGTATTTGCTGCTTCGTATGTGGAGCTATCTCTTCAAATATCGGGGCCTTCTGGTTCTGGCTCTGATTCTGACCATCGTCAGTAACGTTTTGGCCCTGTGGGGTCCCAAACTCTCCGGTCTTGCCATCGACGCCATCGGTATCGATCCCAATACGGTGAATTTCCCCCTGGTATTTTATTACTGCGGGTGGATGCTGGCTTTCTACATCATCTCCGGGGTGCTTTCCTACCTGCTGTCGCTTGTCATGTTACAGCTTTCCCAGAAAACCGTGTACCAAATGCGTAAGGACGTGTTTGACAAGCTGGCGACCCTGCCGGTTTCCTACTTCGATCATAACCAGACCGGCGATATCCTCAGCCGTATGCAATACGACATCAACACCGTCAATGCATCCCTGTCCCACGACCTTCTGCAGATCATCACCAGTGTGGTCACCGTGGTTGGTTCTCTGGCCATGATGATCAGCATTTCCCCGGTATTGGTGCTCACCTTTGCGGTGACCATCCCGGCTACCTTCATCTTCACCCGCTATAAGACCAAGAAGGTCCGCCCCCTCTTCCGCAAGCGTTCCGCCAAGCTTGGTGAAATGAACGGATACGCCGAAGAGATTCTTTCCGGGCAAAAGACCATCAAGGCATACAACCGGGAGGAGGTCATGATCGGCCGTTACCAGGTGAAAAATGAAGAGGCCGCCGAAGCCTACTACCAGGCAGAATACTACGGCTCCCTCATCGGTCCCTCGGTCAACTTCATCAACAACCTGTCCCTGGCATTTGTCAGCGTATTCGGTGCGGTGCTCTTCCTTTACGGCAAGATCAGCATCGGTAACATTTCCTCCTTCGTGCTCTATTCCCGGAAGTTCTCGGGGCCCATCAATGAATTCGCCAACATCATGAATGAATTGCAATCGGCCTTCTCGGCGGCGGAACGTGTCTTCCGTCTGATCGACGAGGAGCCCGAAACCCCCGACCGGGAGGGTGCTACCGACCTGGTGGACCCCAAGGGCGAGGTGGAAATGCAGAACATCCACTTTGGCTATTCGGATGACAAGATCATCATCCACGATCTGTCCATGAAGGCCGAGGCGGGCAAGCTGATTGCCATCGTGGGTCACACCGGGGCGGGAAAAACCACCCTGATCAATCTTCTGATGCGTTTCTATGACCCCCAAAGCGGTACCATCCGGGTGGATGGGCAGGATATTATGGGAATCACCCGTAAATCTCTGCGGTTGGCATACACCATGGTGCTCCAGGAAACCTGGCTGTTCAGCGGTACCATTGCGGAAAACATTGCCTACTCCCGAAGTGACGCTACCCAGGAAGAAATTGAGGAAGCGGCCAAAACAGCCATGATCCACGATTACATCATGTCCCTGCCCCAGGGCTACGACACCATGATCAACGAGGACGGCCTCAATATTTCCAAGGGGCAGAAGCAGCTTCTCACCATTGCCCGTGCCATGCTGGCCCGTGCCAACATGCTCATTTTGGACGAGGCCACCAGTAACGTGGATACCCAGACCGAAATGAAGATCCAGGCCGCCATGTACAAGCTCATGGAGGGTAAGACCAGCTTCGTCATTGCCCACCGGCTTTCCACCATCAAAAACGCCGACCTGATCCTGGTGGTGGACGGAGGCGACATTGTGGAAAAGGGAACCCATGCCGAACTTCTGACTTCCGGCGGCTATTACGCCAATCTTTACGCTTCCCAGTTCGAATAAGCTCATGCCAAATGCTCCTGCCCGAAAGGACAGGGGCATTTTTCGGCTTGGAATGGAGAAACTAGATAAATCAGCATTGCATAACCATGAAAAATGTGATAGAATGAAACAAATACATCATGGAGGGATGCAGTATGCGTCATTACGAAAATCCGGAACTTTGTTCCGAAAAGCGACTTCCGCAGCGTTCTTATTATTTTCCTTATGATACAAAAGAAAAGGCCTTGAGCGGCAATCGGGAGGATTCTGCCTACTATTTCCTGCTCAACGGTGAATGGGATTTCAAATTCTATGCCCGTGACGTGGAGGAAGAAGCTGCTATTACCGACTGGGATAAAATTCCGGTTCCGTCCTGCTGGCAGCTCTACGGCTACGAGGCCCCCTATTACACCAACGTCAACTATCCCTACCCGGTGGACCAGCCCTACGTGCCCAATGATAACCCCATGGGCGTTTACCGTACCGTCTTCACCCTGCCCGAAGGCTGGAAGGAGAGAAAGACCCACATCGTGTTTGAAGGGGTCAACTCCTGCGTGTATCTCTATGTGAATGGGGAATATGCCGGTTTCTCCAAGGGTTCCCATCTGCAAGCCGAATTCGACCTCACCGCCTTTGTGAAGGAAGGGGAGAATGAGCTGGTTTGCAAGGTCTTGAAGTATTGCAGCGACAGCTATCTGGAAGACCAGGACTTCCTGCGCTATAATGGTATCTTCCGTGACGTTTACCTTCTGTCCCGCGACCCGGACCATCTCCACGATATCGTGGTGAAGGCCGATACCAAGGGCATCTATTGTGATGAACCCTTCGAGCTCTATTTTGCCGGCGAACCCGCCACCCTGGAGGAACCCAAGCTCTGGACCGCCGAAACCCCGAACCTTTACACCGTTTTGATTCATCATGGCAGCGAATTCATTCCCATCCAGGTGGGTATGCGTGAAATTTCGGTCAGCGACAAGGCGGAACTGCTTATCAACGGCCAGCCTGTCAAGCTCAAGGGTGTCAACCACCACGATACCCATCCGGTCTACGGGCACTACCTGCCGGATGACGTAATGTGGGAAGATCTGGCCCTGATGAAGGACCTGAACATCAACTGTGTCCGCACCAGCCACTATCCCCCGGCACCCATCTTCCTTTCCTACTGCGATGCCCTGGGTATTTACGTGGTGGACGAGGCCGACCTGGAAGAGCACGGCTTCACCTGCCGTAACATCCACGGCGGTTACGAACCCTTCCACGAAGATTGGCCCTGCCAGGATCCCAAGTGGGAAAAGGCCTTTGTGGAACGTGCCGAGCGGATGGTGCTCCGTGACCGGAACCATCCCTGCGTCATCTTCTGGTCGTTGGGTAACGAATCGGGCTTCGGCAAGAATCACGAAGCCATGAGCCGCCGCATCAAGGAACTGGATGGGGATTCCGGCCGCCTGGTGCATTACGAAGGTGCCTGCGTCATCAAGGACGAAACCGACAGCGTGGACGTTGTCAGCCGTATGTATACCGATACCAAGGGTATTGCGGAGTTTGCCGTGGACGGCGATCCCCGTCCCTTCTTCCTTTGCGAATATGCCCACGCCATGGGCAACGGCCCCGGCGACGTAGGAGACTACTGGGATGTGATTTACCAGTATCCCCGGCTGATCGGTGGTTGTGTGTGGGAATGGGCCGACCACTCCGTCCTGGATGAAAATGGTGTCTACCGCTACGGCGGCGACTTCGGCGAAACCACCCATGACATCAACTTCTGCTGTGACGGCATGGTGCTGGGCGACCGCACTCTGAAGGCCGGTTCCCTGGAAATCAAGCACGCCTACCAGCCCCTCACCGGCGAATGGAAGGATGGGGTCCTGACCCTTTGCAACCGCTATGACTTCACCAATCTGAAGGATTACGAACTGACCTGGCAGATTGGTGCCGACGGCAAGATTCTTGCCGAAGGCAAGCTGGACAGCGACATTGCCCCCCATGCCACCCGTTCCTACGACCTGGCTTCGGTTATCGAAGATGAAGTGGCCTACGGCGCTTACCTGAATATCAACCTGGCCCTGAATGGGGATATTGTTGCCGACCTGCAGTTTGAATTGCCCGCCACCCGCAAGGCGGTGGAAGGCGGCGAAGCTGCCGAGCTGGTGGATGCCGGTTACAAGGTATTCATCAAGGGTGACGGCTTTGAATACACCTTTGATAAGGGTCACGGTCTGATTGCCTCCATGACCAAGGGCGGCATCCCCCTCTTGAAGGAGGAAAGCAAGCTTTCGGTGTGGCGTGCTCCCACCGATAACGACCGGAATATCCGCCACCAGTGGGGCATCTTCCACGGTCTCACCAATGGCGATTCGGAACGTTACAACGCTCTTTACAACAAAATCTATTCCTGCGACGTGGTGGACAACACCATCACCGTCAAGGGTAGTCTGGCGGGCATTTCCCGTGCCCCCTTCTTCGGCTATACCGCCACTTACACCTTCTTCGCCGATGGCGGCATCAAGGTGGAACTGGATGGGGAAAAGCTCCGGGAAATCGTTTACCTGCCCCGCCTGGGCTTCGAATTCGTGCTTCCCGCTGAAGCCGCTTCCTTTACCTACTTTGGCAAGGGTCCCCACGAAAATTACCAGGATACCTGCCGGTCGGCCCGGCTTGGGGTTTACGAAAGCTCTGCCGCCGACGAATATTATCCCTATCCCTATCCCCAGGAAACCGGCAACCACACCTCGGCCCGCATGCTCAAACTGGAAAACGGCCTGAGTTTTGCTACCGATGGTCTGTTTGAATTCTCGGTCCTGCCCTATGACGCCGACGAACTGACCGAAGCCCTCCACACCGACGAGCTGCCCGAAAGCGATAAGGTGGTGGTCCGGGTGGATTACAAGGTTAGCGGCATTGGTTCCAACAGCTGTGGTCCCAGACTCCTGGAACAGTATCGTCTGGACGACGAAAAGGTACATTTTGCATTCTACATCAATCGCTAAAAAAGGAGAAACACAATGGAAGGAAAGAAAATCAGAAGAATAGCCCTTCTTACCAGCGGCGGTGACGCCCCCGGTATGAATGCCGCCATTCGCTCGGTGGTCAGAACCGCTATCTATAACGATATCCAGGTTCTGGGCATCCGCCGTGGCTACAATGGCCTTATCAAAAACGACTTCTTCCCCATGGACAGCCGTTCGGTAAATAAGATTACCGCCCAGGGCGGCACCATGCTCTATACCGCCCGCTGTGCTGAGTTCCAGACCCCCGAAGGACTCCAGCGTGCAGCCGATAACTGCAAGTATCTTGGCATCGAAGGCCTGGTTTGCATCGGCGGCGACGGTACCTTCCGTGGTGCGCAAGCTCTCAGCGAATACGGTGTGCAGGTGGTTGGTATTCCTGCTACCATCGACAACGATATTGCCTGCACTCATTACTCCATCGGCTTTGACACGGCGGCCAATACCGCCATTGATGCCATCGACAAGCTTTCGGACACCATGCAGTCCCACGAGCGTATTTCGGTGGTGGAGGTCATGGGTCGTCATGCGGGTCACCTGGCTCTTTACGTGGGCCTGTCGGTGGGTGCCGCAGTAACCCTGATTCCCGAAGAACCCTATGATATGCAGCGGGACATCATCGACGTCATCCGGGAAGGCCGCATCCACGGCCGTAACCACTCCATCGTCATCGTAGCCGAGGGAGTTGGCAACACCAATGAAATTGTCAAGACCATCGAAGCCGAAACCGGTGTGGAGACCCGCCTGACCGTCATTGGGCACATCCAGCGGGGTGGTAGCCCCTCCGCCCGTGACAGAGTTATGGGTACCCGCATGGGCCACTATGCCGTGGAAGCCCTGATGCAGGGACAGAATAACGTTATTGTCTGCTACCGGGATTCCCAGCTTTGCACCGTGGACTGCACCGAAGCCCTTTCCATGAAAAAGAAGCTGGACGGCTACATGTACCGTGTTGGCAAGGAAGTAGCCATTTAAGAAATCACCAAAGAAACGACCACGCCTCCGGGCGTGGTCATTTTTGTGAAAAAGAGGTTTACATTGGGGGAAAGTTGTGGTATAGTTTGGGCAGAAGGAGACCTCCGGATTGTGGTGGGTCCCGATTTGAAACAAAGGAAAAGAGGATACGTATATGATTCGTCAGCAGGCATTTGCCGAAAAGAGAAAGATGCTCAAGGGTGGCCTCCATTGCCACACCACCCGGTCCGACGGGCAAGTCGCCCCGGATGAAACCATTCGGCTGCACAAGGCAAATGGGTATGATTTCCTGGCATTGACCGACCATCGCTTCTACAATTATCAGAATTTCGCTCCCGAGGTGGAGATTACCATCATCCCCGGTATGGAATATGACAACACCTTTGAACGCAATGGAAACGGTTTCCGTTGCTTCCACACGGTTTGCATCGGTCCCGCAAGAGAGGATGGCAATGGGTATGCCCAGGACGAGCGCCTGGAAAGCGGTACTGCCAAAAATCAGGAGGAATATCAGCCCTACCTGGACGAGATTCACGCCAAGAAGAATTTGACCATCTACTGCCACCCCGAGTGGAGCTCCACTCCTGCCCGCTATTTTGAAAAGCTCAAGGGCAATTTCGCCATGGAGATTTGGAACAGCGGTTGTGTGATCGAGGACGACATGGATTCTGATGCCGCCTACTGGGATGAACTTTTGGGCCAGAACATCCGCATTTACGGTGTTGCCACCGACGACGGCCATGCCGCCAACCAACATTGCAAGGGTTGGGTCATGGTAAATGCGGAAAACAACGTGGCAAGCATTCTCAAGGCATTGGAAGAAGGGAAGTTTTATTCCTCCTGCGGTCCTGAAATCTACGACTTCTACGTGGAAGACGGCGTTGCCCACGTGGAATGCTCCGAAGCATGCAAGGTTCGTTTCCACGCTGACCGCCATCCCACCCGTATCATCCGGGATAGTGAGGGTGGATTGACCCATGCCGAATACGATCTGAAGGGCAACTGGGCCGGTGGCTACGACTACATTCGTGCGGTGGTCATTGATAAGGATGGCAAATACGCCTGGACCAACCCCATTTTCCTGGACTAAGTGATATTGTGACAAGGAAAAGGAGCCTTTCCCAACTGGGAAAGGCTCCTGCTTTTATTTTTGCGGAAGAATTACGGTGATGGATTTGGGTTCCAGGGTGATTTTGGGGTTACGCATTTCGATAATCTCCCCATCCACATTCATGGGGATGGGATCGGGGGCGAAAAGCTGCATCTCCCGCCGTACCGAGTGGTTGACAAAGTCGGCTTTGGGGTTGTGAATATGCTCTCCACGGCGATAGACACCGGCAAATCGGGCGAATTTGAGGATGGATAGGGTGGGGATGGTGATCACGTCCATGAGTCCGTCATCCAGGGAGGAAATGGGGGAGGCCTTGTAACCGCCGCCGTAGTAGCGTCCGTTGGCCGCCAGGGCGAAGAGCAGGGGATTCTTCCCATCCGAAAGCTCCTCTCCATCTGCCACCACCCGCAGGTAGTGCTTCCGGTAGAATAGCAGGCACTCCACCAGGGCGGCATTGTAGGCGTTTTTGCCGCCGATGATGGGCTTGGATTTGTATTTCGCCATATTTTTGCAGGTGATGGCGTCAAACCCGGCGGAAACGATGTTTACGCTGGTGTAATCCCCCACCCGCATGCTGTCGATAGGGAGGAAAGAACCATGCACCAGCTTCCGGAGGTCCCGAAAATCCTCCGGGGTGTATTCCGGGAAGCTCTTAATAAAGTCGTTGCCGGTGCCTACCGGAACGCTGGTGACCGCAAATCTGGGGCTCCCGGCGCCGCCGTTTACCACATCAAACAGGGTACCGTCCCCTCCGCAGGCGTAAACCGAAAGCTCGCCCGGGTGGCTGGCAAGGGCTTCTTTTACGATTTCCCCGGCGTGTCCAGGGGCTTTTGTCAATTGGTATTCCACATCCAATCCGGAATCCAGGGCATTGATTTTTGCAATCAGGTCGGTGCTGGCGTCCTGCAGACCGGCGGCGGGATTGATGATAAACAGGTGCTTTCGCATATATGTAACTTGCTCCTTGGGTGAAATCAGTTGTTGCTATCATCGGCCCAGTGGGTGGAGCGGGATACCGCTTCCCGCCAACGGGCTACGTAACCCTTGTAGCGGGCAGTTTCTTCCCCCTCAAAGAGACGGTCACGAACCCGCATTTTTTCCAGGTCTTCCAGTGTCCAAAGACCGCTGTGAAGCCCCGCAAAGAAGGCGGCACCCATGGCGGTGGTTTCCCGCTGAATGGGGCGGTCCACGGTGAGCCCTGAAATGTTGGCCTGGAGCTGCATCAGGATATCGCTGGCACTGGCCCCGCCATCCACCCGCAGACTGGTGATGGGACGACCCGAATCAGCCCGCATGGTTTCCACCAGGTCGTTTACCTGGAAGGCGATTCCTTCCAGCGTGGCCCGGGCAATGTGGGCCTTGGTACTGCCCCGGGTCAGACCGATCAACATCCCACGGGCGTACATATCCCAATGGGGGGCACCCAATCCGGTGAAGGCGGATACCATGTAGACCCCGCCGTTGTCGGGCACAGAAGCCGCCAGAACGTCGCATTCCTGGGCGGTGGCAATGAGCCCCAATTCGTCCCGAAGCCACTGGATGGAGCTTCCTGCGTTGAATACACTGCCTTCCAGGGCGTAGGTGGTCTTGCCTCCCAGAGACCATGCCACCGAGGTGACCAACCCGTGGGAGGAACGGATGGAATCGCTGCCAAGATTCATCAGGGTGAAGCAACCGGTGCCGTAGGTGTTTTTGATTTGCCCGGCTTCGAAACAGCATTGGCCGAACAGAGCCGCCGCCTGGTCCCCGGCGGAGCCGCAAATGGGAATGCCAGCCAGGTCTTCGATCCCCGGGATACCCTTGGCCACCACCCCAAAGGGGGCGCTGGAGGGTACCGGGGTGGGAAGCATGGCTTCCGGCAAATTCAGAAGGGACAGGATATCCCGGTCGTAGGTGAGCTTATCGATGTCGAAAAGCATGGTGCGGGACAGGTTGGAGTAGTCGCTGACGTGGGCTTTGCCCCCGGTCAGACTCCAAATTAAGTAGGAATCCACCGTGCCGCACAAAAGCTGGCCCCGCTCGGCGGCGGCGTAGGTGCCGGGGAGGTTGTCTAAAAGCCACTTGTATTTGGTGCCGGAGAAGTAGGCGTCGATGAGAAGGCCGGTTTTCCGGCGGATGTAATCCTCCACTCCCTCCTCTTTGAGCTGTGTACAGTAGTCGGCGGTGCGGCGGCATTGCCAGACGATGGCGTTGTGCACCGGCTTGCCGCTTTCCTTCTCCCACAAAATGGCGGTCTCCCGCTGGTTGGTAATGCCGATGCCCACAATGTCGGAAGCCTGGATACCGCTTTTTTGGTAGGCTTCCCGGAGGGAATCGATCTGGGTTTTCAGAATTTCTTCCGGGTCATGCTCCACCCAACCCGGTTTGGGATAATACTGGGTCAGGGGGCGGCTGGCGGTGGCCACAGCCCGGCCGTAGGCGTCGAAAATGATGGTGCGGGACGAAGTGGTCCCTTGGTCCAATGCAATCACATACCGCATACGCATTCTCCTTGACATGAAATGAAATAAAGGGTACAATAAAGACAAAATCCAACCTGGTTATCTACAGTATATCACAAAAGGAGGCATTTGGCTATGGTAAAAAGCAGTTCCTTTTATTTTCCTTCCAAAGATGGTAAAACCCGCATCCGTGCAAGGGAGTGGTACGGGGATGGGGAGCCCAAGGCAGTGGTGGAGCTGATCCACGGTATTGCGGAACACATTGACCGATACGACGCCTTCGCCTCGTTTTTGGCCGAACAGGGTTATTACGTGGTGGGCCACGATATTCTGGGCCATGGGAAAAGCGTGGCCGGTGAAGCGGAAAGGGGAAGCTTTGACGTGGTGGGCGGCTGGTTCACCAACGTGGCCGATCTGCGCTTCCTTTTTGAATTGACCCGGGAAAAATATCCCGACCTGCCCTATTTCATGCTGGGCCACAGTATGGGTTCCTTTCTGCTTCGAAGCTACGTGCCAAGCTATGGGGAGGAGCTTTCCGGGGTGATCCTCAGCGGAACCGGCTACGTGCCGAATATGGCCTTGAAACTGGGCCAGATGATGGCGGGAATGGAAATCAAAAAGAACGGGGATCACGCCAAAAGCGAAGCTCTCCGGAAAATGGCGTTTGGGGGGTATAATAAAAAGATCCCCAATCCCGAAAGCGAAAACGCCTGGCTCAGCCGGGATCCCGCGGTGGTGGCGGCTTACGATGCCGACCCGGATTGCGGCTTCCTGCCCACCGCCCTGACCTACCGGGAAATGTTCCGGGGTATTGAATTTATCCAGTCCCCCAAGAGTTTGATCCGCTGGCATAAGGATTTGCCGGTACTCCTGCTTTCGGGCAGTATGGATCCTGTTGGGAGCTACGGGGAAGGGGTGCGCCGGGTACGGGCCGATCTGGGGGCCGCCGGGGTCTACAACACCAAAATGAAGCTTTATGATGGCGGCCGCCACGAAATGCTCAACGAAATTAACAAAGCCGAAGTGTACGAGGATATTCTGTACTGGCTGGAAGAACAACAGGGAGAAAAAGAATATGATGACGCCTGAAGAAAAACGTGAATTTGTCCTGCGGGCCCAGCTGATGCTGGGGAAGCTGAAGCAGGATACCGAACTGTCGCCCATGGACCGCACCGATGCGGTCACCGCCCTGGAGGCGGCGGCGTTGTTCGCCCGGGGACGCATCATTCGTCATGGGGTCACCAAGCTTTTCACCCTGGATGCGGTGCGACTTTATCGGCACATGGCCAACCTGAAGCACTACTCCCCGGAGGATCGGGCTTACTTCCTGGAGGTCAGCAAGGTGCTTGCCGAAATGTTTCCCGAGGACAAAAAGGCTGAGGGGAAGAAGAGGAGGAGATAATATGGCACTTACCCAAGAACAAATGGATTTGATGATAGAACGGTTTGGACATGATACCCTTCTGTCCCTGGCCACCTGTGACGAGACCGGACCCAGTGTGCGGCATGTGAATGCCCTGTTTGTGGGAGATTCCTTCTACGTGATCACCTGGGCCAAGTCGGGCAAAATGGAACAGCTGGCGAAAAATCCCGCCTGTGCCGTCTGCGGCGATTGGTTCACCGCCCGGGGGATGGGCGAAAACCTGGGTTGGGTGGGAAAGCCCGAAAACCAGCCAATCATGGAAAAACTTCGTCTTGCCTTTGCCGAATGGTATGGCAATGGGCATGTGAACGAAGCCGACCGGGATACGATTCTTTTGCGTATCCGGATGACCAGCGGGGTCTTGATGAGCCACGGTACCCGCCACGATCTGACCTTTTAAGTAAAAAAACTTTGCCGCGGGCCTTTCTGGGTCTGCGGCAAAATGTTTTTGGGAAAATATCAAAAATCATGCGACCTTTTTACCCCTGACAGCGACTTATATAGTGTAAGGGCGTGCACACCCCCAAAAAATTCACCCGAAGGGAGGAAGCGACTACGCAAGAAAAGACCATTCTGCAAAAAATTCACCTGGGTCACAGGGACGGTCTGGATGATGCCATCCGAAAATATGGTTCCTATGTGTCTGCGGTGATCAGGAATCAGCTGGGCGATTGTTCACGGGAGGACGTGGATGAACTGTGTATGGACGTGTTTTTGGCTTTGTGGAAAAACCGGAACACTCCCATTCAGGACCTGCGTGCCTGGCTGGTACAGGTGGCCCGAAACAAGGCCGTGAGCTTCCTTCGGAAAAAGAAGCTTCCCACCGTGCCGGAGGAGGAAGCCCTTCTGGTGGAGGATAGCGAAGCGGAAAAACTGTTGGACGTCCGGGAGCGGGATCGCCTTCTGCGGGAGGCTTTGCTGACCCTGGGAAAAGAGGACCGGCACATTTTCATCCGCTACTATTATTACAATCAGCCCACCGCCCGGATTGCGGAGGAAATGGGTATGACCCTGTCCGCCGTGAAAAACCGAATGTCCCGGGGCCGGAAGGTTTTGCGGGAAAAATTGACCGAAAGGGGATATGAGCATGAAGATTGATATTCGTGATTTTTTTGAAAATTACGAGGACACCGAAATAGAACTGCAGTCCGATGGGGATTTTGATGCGGAAAAAATCATCCGCATGACCCGCCGGGAACTGCGAAAGAAAACTCTGCGCCGGGTAGCCACCGGCCTGGCGGCGGCTGCGGCCCTGTTGGCCATCGTATTTGCCGCGGGATTTGGGGTGACCCGGGAAACCAGCTCGGCGGAGGTTCCCTGGTTTGCCTCGGATAACCAGGGGAAAGGAACAACGGTTTCCTCATGGATTTGGGACATTCTCAATTCACTGAGATCTAAAAAAATCGGCTATGGCGACCAGTCCAAGGAGCCTGGGATGAATAACTGGGACGAAAATTGGCAGGGTCTCATTATGGAATATGAAGGCGAAAGCGAATCGGTTTCCGAAGAGACCGAGAGCGAAACCGATTCGGAAGCTCCTGCTTATCTGGAAGGTCCGGAAGTTGGAAAGAAAATTATGATTACGGCCTTTCGTTATGGATACCTACCGAAATCGGAACGTTTTTCCGGTACGGAAACCCTGAATGACCTGGGTAGCAGATTGAAAGCGTATGGGTATACCGAGGAACAAATGGAGGATAGTTGGTCGAGGGAAGAACTGACCGGGCTGTATACCTACGTAACCAAGGAAGCAAAGCCATCCCTGGACTATATGATCGAAATCATTCAACCCTACGAGGTGGAAAGCAGAACCTTTTCCTTCCAGGGAGAGGTCACCATCCACAAAAACGAAATGCTGGGTGAATGGGAAGCTACCTGGCTGACGGTGGACCAAAATAAGGCGAGCCAGGAATCGGAACAGAATTATGAGGAAATGTCCGAAGAGGCAAAGGATTGGTGGCAGCAGATTGACCATCACCTCCTTCTCTACCATCCTGAAAAGCATTACCTGATCAACCTGTCGGTGGATGCGAGAGTCCATGATATGGAAGAACTGGATAAAATGGCGGCGGATATCGTGGTAGAGGAAGCCGAAATGGAAGCAACGGCCCATATCAACGAAGTGGTAGCCTACCCTGACCAGACGTTTGGATTGGATGCCGTGTTGGGATGACGTCCCGATGGCGGCACCTCGTCAAAAAACAGAAGGGAGAGGATCAATGAAAAGGATCATAGGAAAAACAAGACGTAAGGTGGCATTGGGGTTATTGCTTGCCCTGCTGCTTGCCCTGTTTGCCGGATGCAACGGGGAAGAGATGAAAAAACAAATCGGATTTTGGGATGAAGACGGGCTTTCACTCGAAAAGGAGGCGGTTCTTTCCTATATGGCGGAGGAATACACCTTTGATGGGGTAAAGGAGCTGCGGAAAATCCTGGAATCCGATGTAGGCTTTATGGTACTGGCTGATACCGATTCGGGGTGTGTCACCCTGGATCTCTTTCAGGATTTCAGAGAACAAGCCAGAACGGAATGGGACGAATATCTCTATGATTTTAATTGGACTCCGGGCGGGACTATCCATTCCCTCCG
>SVKS01000020.1 GCA_015068345.1 Oscillospiraceae bacterium | reverse complement strand
GCGATAACGTCCACGTTTCGGCTCCATGCACGCTGAGGACGGCATCGATTGCAAAAACGATTTCAAAATTTCCGGCAGCGGACACGTGGCAAAGGCAGTAAAGGCCGGCAGCATGTCGGTTTCGGGTTCGGGGCACGTGGGTCCTCTGACCGTTCAGAAGGAGATCAAGGTATCCGGGGCTCTGAAGGCCAACGGTTCGGTTCATGCGGGTTCCATTCGGGTTTCGGGCTCCATGGGGGCCGACGGCGATGTGGAAGCCGAGGAGATTCGGGTTTCGGGTATGATCAACTGCAAGGGTCTTCTGAATGCCGAAGATATCGACATTGAATTTCAGCGGAGTATGGAAATTGAATCCATTGGCGGCAGCACCATCCGCATTTACCGCCGACTCATCGAAAACCGGAAAAGCATCCTGCCCCTGTTTTCTTCCCTTGTCAAGCGCACCTGGGGCTTTGTTACCACAAATACCGTCGAGGGGGATATCATTGCCCTGGAGGGTGTCAAGGCTTCCCGGGTTTCGGGACGCGTGGTTGCCATTGGTGCTGATTGTCAGATCGACCTGGTACAATATTCCGAAAGCATTGAAATCGACCCTTCTGCCAGGGTAGGCAGCACCGAAAAAATCTGACCATCAAAAAAGCTCCCTTTCCGGGAGCTTTTTTCACCTTATTTCACTTTTCGGAACCACAGGAGCTGCTCCAGCGGTGTTTTCATGCGAAGGGTCTGTCCGCCGGCATATACTTTTCCATCCGTATCCTGCCAATTTCCATCCGGCAAAACGATATTCTTTTCAAAGGTCCCCTTGGTCACCACCGGGCAAACCAAAATATCCTCCCCAAGCAGGAATTCATCCTTCACCGTTTCATATCCGCAACCCGGATATCCATATTCCAACGGCCGGATAATGGGTTCACCGGTCTGTTCCGCATTCGAAACCAACGCGATGATTTCATCCCCCATAGCTTTGTGGAGTTGCGCCGCCCCAAGAACGTGCTTCAGCGCCTCCTCCGACAGAGCCCGCCAGGGAGCCCAGGAAAACTGCATCATGGGAAAGAGGGCTGAAGCCTGAGCCATACGGATAAACAATTCCTCATCCACCACAAAGCCGGGCTTGTATCGGCAGGACCATTCCCCGCCGCCGATCATATCGGGGCAGACGAAGGGATGTCCCATCAGCCCCTGCAACAGGGAGCAGGGGACAAAGGTGTTAATTCCATTGCCTTCCCAGGTATGGTCCCGATCCAAAAGGCGCTGTATGGTGGCCTTTCCGCCGCCTTTGAAGGTGTCCTTGTATTCGTGGAAGCGATATCGGGAACCAAATTCGTTCCAAGCAAGGTTCAGAGCCTCCGCATCATGGTCGAGGGCGGCGGTACCATTTTGAATGTTTTCGGGATGATACATACCGTATTCCCCGCCGTCGAATTTGAAGCCGTCGATTCCGTACTCCCGCATCAGGGTCTGCAGCTTTTGGTCCATGTACGCCCGATCGCATTCCTTGCGCATATCCAGAATGGCGGAGTAGCCATTCCACCATTCTACAATGGCAATTTTTCCCTCTGCGGTACGAAGGAAGAGATTCTGTGCACCGTTGACGTTGAGTCTGGCGTGATAAGTACTGATAAAGGCCTTTCCGTCACAGCACACCAACGGCGTGACCCACAGCATGACGGTAAAGCCCATGGCGTGCAGTTCCTCCACCATGGCCTTGGGATCGGGGAATTTGTGGAAATCAAACTCCCATTGTCCATAACGGGTATGCCAACCCTCGTCAATGATCAGGATTCCGGGTTCCAGCCCATGGTCCACCACCGCGTGGGCGTATTCCAGGACACCCTTTTGGGTGGGGTCATAGGTAAATTCCATCCAGGAATTGTATTGGGCAGTTTTGAAAAATTCCCGGGGCAGCTGTTTTCCATTTTTCCGGGTCTCCTCGAAGGGAAAATGCTTTTCCATGGCTGCCAGATAGGCATCCCGCAGACAGGTTCCCCCGTCATACAGTTCAAAGCCGCTTCCTTCAAAGCACAGCTCCCGGTTTTCCACCCATACCTTGAAGGTATGCTCGCTCCAGATATATCTCCCCTTACTGGAGAGGAATAGCGGCATCATCTGATTGCCGATCACACGGGTATAATCTCTTTCGTAATGGCTATCTGCGTGAATGGGCATGTCGGTGCCGGTAGCCACCGATCCACCCCAAAAGTATTCATTTTCCAGAAATGCAACACGATATATCATGTTTTCCCCTCTCATTTCATTCTGTTTGTTCTTATTATTATACCGAAAAAACTCCGATTTGTAAACACATCGCCCCTTGCATCTTCCTTCCCCTTGTGCTACAATGAAAAAACGAAAGGAGGGGATTCCCATGCGCATTGCCATTTGCGATGACGACCGGGCTACGGCCGACTATATAGCTTCCCAGGTTTCCGTCTGGGCTATGGGACAGGATGATCCTGTCACGGCGGATATTTTCCCCTCTGCCGAGGCGTTTCTGTTTTGTTATGCCGAGGACAAGGATTACCAGCTGCTCCTTTTGGATATTGAAATGGGGGAACAAAACGGCATCGATCTGGCAAAAACCATCCGCCGGGAAAACGAAGAGGTACAGATTGCCTTCATCACCGGCTACCCCGATTTCATGGCCCAGGGTTACGAGGTTTCGGCGCTCCACTACCTGATGAAACCGGTCTCCCCGGAAAAGCTTTTCGCCCTGCTGGACCGGGCCAAAAGAGCCCTGGCCCGGGAGAAAAAGGCGGTTCTGCTTCCCCTGGAGGGGGAAAGCCTGCGGCTTTTGGTGGAGGATATCCAATCGGTGGAGGCCTTTGACCATCATCTGGAGGTAACCACCGCCCAGGAAGTTCACCGGGTGAAGCTCACCCTGCGGGAAATGGAGGGAATGCTCGGGAGTGACTTTGTCTGCGTCTGCCGGGGATGTCTGGCAAACCTCCGCCACATCCGCCGCATCACCAGGACCCACGTGGAACTGGATAACGGCAAGGTCCTGCCGGTGTCCAGGCGAAATTACAACGACGTGAATAAGGCCATGCTCCGTTACCTGAAGGGAGGGGACACCCTATGAAATATCTCTGGCTTCTGCTGCTTCTCCCCGTTTTCCTTCTTTTCTGGTGGTTCCTGCGCTGGTATACCAACCGGCAGGTGGAAAAAAAGCTGGCCGAATGGCAAAACGACCTGGTTACCCGCCATTTTGATGAGGTGGACAACATGTACCGCAAAATGCGGGGCTGGCGCCACGATTACCACAGCCACATCCAGTCCATGAAGGCCATGCTGTCCCTGGGGCAAACCGAAAAGCTGGCCGATTACCTTTCAGGGCTGGATCACGATCTGGTGACGGTGGATGCTGTGATCAAGACCGGCAACGTGATGGTGGATGCCATTCTGAACAGTAAGCTTTCCCTGGCCGCCGCCCGGGAAATCGCCGTGAATGCCAAAGCCACCGTGCCGGAAAACCTGACGGTGGCCGACGTGGATCTTTGCGTGATTTTGGGAAACCTGATGGATAACGCCATCGAAGCCAACCAGCCCATCCAAGCCAAAGAGGATCGCTTCATCCGGGTCTACATTGGCAAACACAAGGATATGTTTTACATTTCGGTCTCCAATGCCGTGGGCGGCAAGCTGAACAAGCGGGCCTCCGGTCACCGAAACCCCGTTTATACCACCACCAAGGGCACCGAGGGCCACGGCTTCGGACTTTTGCGCATTGACAAGATCGTGGAAAAATACGGCGGTTTCGTGGACCGTCAAAATGAAGAAGGGGTTTTTGCCACCGAAGTGATGCTCCCCCTGTAACCACTCACGCGCGAATTTTGACCGTTCGCGCGTGTTTTCCCTTTTTGGGGGAAATGCGTGCTATACTGTCAGCATAAGGAGGTGGATGACAGTTGAAGAAACAAAAACATCCCAAACCCAAATACAACACCCTCCAAAACATCGTCTTCCTGCTGCGGGACATGGCATCCGCCTATCCCCTGCTGGTGGTATTCCTGTTTTTGGAGGCAACCCTTGCGGTACTTTCTCCCCTTTTGAGTCTGTACGTGCCCAAGCTGGCCCTGGATCTGGTCACCCGGTATGCCGGAGTGCAGGAGGTTTTGTGGCAACTCGGAGGGCTTGGTATCCTGATGGCCCTTTCCATGGCCCTCTCCTCCATGGCGGGGCAGGGCAAGTACATCATGTACAACTCCATGCGCCGCTTCTACCTTTATAAGCTCCTGCTCCAATTTCTCGATTGCGACTACCAACACATCGAGACCCCGGAGGGTCGTGCCAAATACGACCGGGCACAGCGGGTGCTGTGGAATGGAGACGGCTCCGGCACCTCCCAAATGACGGTGGCAAGTCTGGATATCCTTATCGCCATTTTGAGCTTTTTCCTCTATTCCGCCATCATTTCGGGGTTGAACCTTTGGATTGTACTCATTCTTGTGGGGCTTTCGCTGGTAAGCTTTTTTGCCACCAAATCCGCCCAGGGATATGAACGCAAACGTAATCCGGAGATCGACCGGTTTGGTGCCCAGCGGCAGTATGCCGAAGACATTGCCAACGACCCAAAGCTTGGCAAGGACGTTCGCCTGTATGGCATGGAAAAATGGATTCTTGCCTCCGGTCTTCATTCCTGCCACCAGCTGGTGGCGGTCTACCGCAAAATCCGGATGCGCTACTTCGGTGCCGGGGTGGTAAACGCCCTTGTCCTCTTCCTGCGGGATGGCTTCGCCTACGGATACCTGATCTGGCTGGTATCCACCGGCTCCATCGGCATCGGGGATTTCGTGCTATACTTTGGGGCGGTCACCGGCTTCTCCGGTTTTGTAAGCCGGATCGTTTCCGACCTGAATATGCTCAATTACGCCAATTTGCAGATCAACGACCTGCGGGCTTTCCTGGATAACACCGACGAACCCGAGCCGGATAATCCTGTTCCACTTCCGGAGGGTCCCTTCTCTATCGAATTCCAAAAGGTCTCCTTCTCCTACACCCCGGACGGGGACCCGGTGCTCCGGGATTTCTCCCTGACCATCGCTCCGGGGGAAAAGATCGCCCTGGTGGGGGTGAACGGTGTGGGTAAGACCACCATCGTCAAACTGCTTTGCGGCTTTTATAAACCCAATTCGGGCAAGATCCTTCTCAACGGGATTTCCCTGGATCGTTACCGCAAGAAGGACCTTTATTCCCTCTTTTCGGCGGTATTTCAGGACATTTTCATCATGCCCTTTACCCTTGCAGAAAATATATCTCTCCATACCCTGGAAAAGACCGACATGGACCGGGTGGAAGCCTGCCTGCGCCGGGTGGGTTTGTGGGATGCCATTGCCGCCTACCCGGAGGGGATCCGGTCCTTCATGCTGAAGGAGGTCATGGACGGCATCGTCCTTTCGGGCGGACAGAACCAAAAGCTTCTCATGGCCAGAGCCCTTTACAAGGACGCTCCGGTGCTAATTCTGGACGAGCCAACCGCCGCCCTGGACCCCATTGCCGAAAGCGAAACCTACCAGCAGTTCCACACCCTGGCAGGGGGTAAAACCTCCCTGTATATCTCCCACCGGCTGGCCTCCACCCGCTTTTGCGACCGCATCGTCTTTTTGGCAGACGGCGTGGCCGCCGAGGTTGGTACCCACGACCAGTTGATGGCAAAGGGTGGGGCTTATGCCGAAATGTTCGAAGTGCAAAGCCACTATTACAAGGAAGGAGCGGAGGAAGCCAATGCGTAAAAAATGCAAAGAAATCTGGGATTCCCTGAAATTGATCTGGGAATTTGACAAGGCAATCATCTTTATTTCGGTTGCCATGGCCATTGTGGATGCGGTCCTCCCCTACGGCGGCATCCTGCTTTCGGCCCATATTCTGGATGAATTGGCCGCCGGGAAAGGCCTTTTTGATCTGCTTCCGGTGACCCTGGGGGTAGTGGGCGGTATATTCCTTCTCTCTGCCCTGCGATCCTTTTTGGAAGAACAGCAGATCGTACACGTGGAGCTTTGCGGCCCTGCTTTCTATACCAAAAAAGCCAAACGTACCATGACCATGGACTACCAGCTGTTGGATAGTCCCATGACCAACGCCATCCGCACCCGCATTGAAAATGACAACAACTGGGGAGCCGGTTTCTATTCCATGATCTGGATGCTCCCCTGGCTCATCAGCCGGGTGGTGGGTCTTTTCACCGCCATCATCATCCTGATCCCCCTGTTATTGGATGACACCCTCTTCCGCGATCCCCTGGCTCTGCTCTTTTTGGGACTTTTTGCCCTGATCATCCTGGCAAACAGCATCTTCCACACCCGGCTCAATGAAAAATTCCAAAAATTCCGGGATTCCGTCAGCAATACTCCAAGCTTCTATGGCTATTTTGCCTGGCGCCGACCGGACTACAGTTCCGGCAAGGACGTGCGCATCTACGATGCCAAGCATCTGATCCGGCACTACTGCGAGTACTCCTTCCAGCAGGACGAGGTGGGGGACGAAGCCTTCACCCGAACCTATACCAAATATCAAAGCATCAACGGCTTTACTGCCGGAATGGCCAGCGGCCTTTTGATGACCCTATCCTACCTCTTCGTGGTGCTCCGGGCAATTGCCGGGGCATTCGGAGTAGGTTCGGTGGCAAAATATGCCGCCACCATTTACCGGTTTGCCTCCGACCTGTCGGGCACCATCAACGCCTTCAACGAATACGCCGTGGCCGCCCACCGTCAGGAATCCACCATGGAATACATGAATATTCCCGACGTGCTTTACAAGGGCACCCTGCCGGTGGAAAAGCGGGACGACAACCAGTACGAGCTGGCTTTCCACAACGTATCCTTCCGGTACCCCGGCAGTGAGGAATACGTGCTGAAAAACGTTTCCCTTTCCTTCAAGGTAGGAGAGCGGCTGGCGGTGGTTGGCATGAACGGTTCCGGCAAGACCACCATGATCAAGCTCTTATGCCGTCTTTATGATCCCACCGAGGGGGAGATTACCCTCAATGGTATCGACATCAAAAAATACCGTTACGAAGAATACCAGAAAATCTTTTCGGTGGTGTTCCAGGACTTCAAGCTTTTGGGCTTCCCCCTGGGGCAAAACGTAGCGGCGGGTATGCAGGTGGACGAGGAATTGGCCAAAGCCTGTCTTGCCAAGGCGGGCTTCGGTGACCGGCTTGCCACCCTACCAAAGGGGTTGAACACTCCCCTTTACAAGGACTTTGATCCCAATGGAGTGGAAATTTCCGGTGGCGAAGCCCAAAAGATTGCCTTAGCCCGGGCGTTATACAAAAACGCCCCCTTCATCATTCTGGACGAGCCCACCGCCGCCCTGGACCCCATGGCGGAGTACGAGATTTATTCTACCTTCAACGAGATTGTGGGGGACCGCACCGCCATCTATATCTCCCACAGGCTTTCCTCCTGCCGCTTCTGCGATCAGATTTTGGTATTTGATGACGGTTGCGTCATTGAAATGGGCGGCCACGAGGAGCTCCTTGCAAACAACGGAAAATACACCGCCCTTTGGAATGCCCAAGCCCAGTACTATACCTGATATCGCATATCAAAACAGCAAACAGGACGTAGAATGCAAGAACATTCTACGTCCTGTTTGTTATTTGGGTATGTTTTTTTATTTTTATACCGGTTCCCCATTTCGGAATACCTTTTTGATATTTTTTTCCGATTTGGATCGGGGCACCATCACTTCATGGCCGCAGCCGGTACATTTCAGCTTGAAATCCGCTCCGGTACGAAGACACAGGAAGGATTGTGCACCACAGGGATGCTTTTTTTTCATTTCCAGAAGGTCGCCCACCTGAATATCCATAATTCGCCTCTTTTTCCATTGCTGTTTCGGGGTATATTTCCCCTTTCTTTTTTCCACAATAGGTTTGCCAGTTTTCAGAAAGGAAAGAAAATTCATGCCCACACAGATTACCGCCCAATTCAACGATGTCAACACCGCCGACCTGGCTCTCCGGGACCTGGAAAACCTGGGGATCTCGGTCACCAACCGCCAGACCCATTCCATGCTGTTCCCCGGTTCCGACCGGGGTGTCACCAATATGGCCTTCGGAGAAGCCGATCGGTTTTCGCCCCCTCCCCTGCAGGATGGAGGAACCCTGCTTTCCATGCGAATTCCCACCGTGGTCCCCTTCGACGTGGGGAACACCCTCCACGACCGGGTTTCCGGCAGGGTACAGGTGTCCCTGACGGTACCCGACGACGACAAAAGCAGAGCCGAAGCCTGCCTGGTTAATCGGGGCGGCAGCCATGTTCGGCTGTCTTAGGCCAAGGGGTAGGTCACCAGTCGTTCGGGGCTATAAAGGAAATCATAAACCAGGGATACCCCTTCGCTGACGGTTTCACCGATATCCACACCGTAGGCCATCAATTCCAGCCGTCCATCGGCATAAAGGCCAAAGGCACCACCACTACGGGGAATAAAGTCCACAGGATTTTCCCGTTTGGCAAATTCTTCCGATTCCAGGGTCTCTTCATCCATGATGAAGATCTGGGTGGCGGTGAAGTAGGAAATGCCGCCGTATTTATACACCGCTCTGGGGGGCTTTGCACCGTAAACTCTATCAGCCACCTTGTGTGCCGCTCCATCCTTCAGGAGCCATAGCGTCGCATCGTACCCTTCGGTTGCCCCGGTCAGGAAATAGTAGCCATCGGGGGTGGCAAGGGTTTGGGTGGAGGCATAGTCCCCCACCTGGGCGGTGACACCATCCTTGCGGCAAAGGAGCTTGCCATCCTGAAAACCATAGACCATGCCGTCCTTGGCGTAGACCCAATCCGCCATTTCCACCTGGGTCACCTCATCCGATTTCAGGGAGTAGAGGTAACAGTTATCCCCGTCGTAAATCGCCAGGGCTTCCGCCAGGCTCTTTCCAACAGGAAGCAGACGGCCGGTGGCATTTTCCAGGGTCACGTCCAGTTTGGTTTCCTTCCCGGCGGCAATATCGTACACCACCAGGGTACCGTTTTCGGTCCAGTAAAGCTTTTCACCGTAGGATACATAGTTTTCCATATTCAGAGGGGTCACTTCGGCTTTGCCGGACAGGGTCTTCACCCGAATGGCCTCGTGTCCCTGGAAGCAAATTGCGCCATTGGCGGCGAAATACACCCCCTCCCCATCCGCATTCAGGAAGCGGAAGCTTACGGGGTCTATCTTCTCCATCACCTTTTCGGGGGCACCGCCGTATGCCATGCGGTAAAGGTTACCCTTTGCAAAAAGGTAAGCATAGTTTTCGATCTCCACGTAGGGAGGATTTTCCGGGTCAAACTGGATTCCGGTCATCACTTCCTCATACTGGGCGCCATCCTCGGTACGAAGCAGGCGGCCGTCATTGGTGCAGACAAACACGCTCCCCAGAGAATAGTAAATGGAGGAAACTCCCGAAAGCATTTTCTGTTCGGGTTCCAGATAGCTCTTGTAGTAGAGAACGTCCCCTTCCAGGTAGAAGGCGGAGCCGGAGGCCAGGGGAACGATATTTTTGAACATGATACCGCTTTCACTGCCTTCGGCTGTGAAGGTGGCAGAGTCGGTGTTGGTCAGGAAAACCTGGCCATCCTTTTGGTAAAGGATCATGCTGTCCTGGGGACGGCTGACATAGGGACCCGCCGCCGTTTTCCGGCAGGAGGCCATGCAGAGCACCATTAGAATCGCCAGGCAAAAAACGGCCAGGCGGAGAAGAAGAGAATGTTTCATTTGTTGTCGATTCCTTTAATTTCCACGTTATCAATACCGTTTGCCGAAAATTCGGTGTAGTATTCCCGGATGAGATCGTCCAGTTCTTCCCGGTCCGCCCCATCCACGTCCTTATCCCGCAGATCCCGGCGGGCCAGTTCTTCCGACAGAATGCTGAAGAACATGGAGTCTTCGTAATCCATGATCACCTCATGAATACCCCCATCCACGTAGGGTTGGGAGGGAATGGTTCCATAGGAGGTCACGTCTGCCAGTTCGGACATACCCTCCTTGGCGGCGGCAAAAAACACCTTAGACTCCACCTCATCATAGGGGGTGATCCGGGCATCCCCCCGGGGAGCATTGATCACCCAGTTTCCCACGTACACCAGATCGCAAAGCAGGCGGAGCTGTGTTTTTGTCAGTGAAATTTCCATTTTATATTCCTTTCATTTAGTCCTGATCCAGCATTTCCAGCCTGGACTTTTTCGGCAGGGGTTTACTGTCCCCGTGCCGGACCAGAAGCATGGTGCCAAAGGCCAAGGCCACAAACACCGTGGCATAGGGGAAGAGGGACACCATTCCAACCCCATCCATCAGCAGACCACTGAGGTAGGGAGTCAGGGTCTGGGCCGCCATGCTGGCGGTATAATAGAAGCCGGTGTATTTGCCAACGTCGCTGTCTCCGGCAAGCTCTACCACCATGGGGAAACTGTTGACGTTGATGGTAGCCCAACCGATACCCGCCATGATAAACATCAAATTCATCACAATGGCGGGACTGCCTTCCCGCATAAAAGAAGCCACCAGGAAGGAGGTACCCAGGAGAATAATACCGGTCATGATGGTCTTTTTCCGACCGATTTTGGAAGCCAGGGCACCCACCGGAATGTAGGAAATGATGGCCGCCACGTTGGCAAGCATCAGGGTCATGTTGTAGTCCAGATTTAAAACTTCCCCGGCATAAACCGAATACTTGGAGGTAACGGCGTTGTAGCCCATGAACCAGAAAACCACCGATGCCAGAATGAACACCAGGGAACGGAATTCCGCCTTGGAGAGCCGACGTTTGCCGCCCTTGGGCTGATCGTCATCGTCCTTGTTATCCAGGCCGAATTTGCGGCTTTCTTCCTCCATTTCGGTTACAAAGCGGGGTTCCCGCACCTTCCACAGGAAGATACCCAGGGCCGCAAGCATTACAAGCACCACCACACCGAAGAAGCCCTGGTAGGACATGAGGGCGTTTTTGGCGTTGCCGGTGGCAAACACAATACCCAATACCAGCACCAGAATACCACCGGAGGTTCCCATCAGGTTGATGATGGCATTGGCTTTGGACCGCAGGGGCTTGATGGTCACGTCGGGCATCAGGGCCACCGCCGGGGTCCGGAAGGTTGCCATGGCAATGAGCACCAGAAGCAGGAGACCAATAAAGAGAACCAGGGTTTCGGGGTGCTCCCCGGTGGTGTCGTCGGCATAAGCCTGGCGGGCAGGCACCACGTAGTTGGTATAATCGGGATTATTTTCTCCATTTTCCTGGGTACGAATCGCAATGAACTCTTCCCTGGTAAATGTTTCGGTCAAAACAAACTCTTCCCCCATGGGAGTCTTGAGGGTTTCGTCATACTCGTGCTCATAAAGGGCTACAAGCGATTCTTCGGTATCCACCTTGGCCACGTCCCCCAGGTTTTTGAGCTGGGCCACATCGGCAAAGGTCAGGGCAATCACCGCCGCCACCGCAAGCAGAGTCCCCCCCAGGATATAGGGGGTACGCCGGCCCAGGCGGGTTTTGGTTTTGTCACTGAGCGCACCGAAAAGGGGCAGAAGGAACAGGGCAAACAGATTATCCAAGGCCATGATAATGCCCGAAATCGACTGGGACATACCGAATTTGTCGGTCAGAATTTTGGGTACCAGGGTATCGTAAGCCTGCCAGAAAGTACAGATCAGGAAAAATGCAAAGCCAACAAAAAGCACGCGTTTTGTGTTCAGTTTCATCTTGTCATTCCTCTTCCATTTATATTCTGTTTACGGTTCTTTTTTGCCGCCGGGTACAACCCCAGCATGGAAATGGCATATTCTGCTGACGCCATCAAAAGAAGCAGCAGGGGCAGAAGAAGCAGCCAGCCAAGGCTCCATTCCCAAATTCCCTTTTCCCCCACCAGCATGGAGTCGAAGAAGAAATAGGGATGATGGGGCAATAGATGGCCGACTATCCAATACGCCAAGGGAACGATCCCGCCGGCAATCAGGGTCTTTGCCGCACCGGCACCCCGTCTGCCAAGCAGAATCCAACCTAAAAGGATGGCGAAGGGGATCATGCGACCCACAAACCGGTAAAGACCCGCCTCCGGTATGGGACCGCCTGTCATCTGCAGCTGCAAAGGGAATACCCCATACTCCAGAATCAGCATATAGAGCGCAGTGCAAACCAGGTTACTTTCCAATAAATCTCCCGGGAGGAAGTTCCCCCTTTTCCGAAACACCAGCCTGAAGCCCAGACAGAGATAGGTGGTGATTCCCAAAAGGCAAAGCCATAATTCCAGCCGCATCCAGGCTTCCCCGCCCCAGGTGGCGAAGGCTCCCGCAAGACCTGTTGCCATCAAAAGCAACAGCAGGATCAAAAGACACAGCCGGATCTGTTTTCGTTTTGTCATATCGTTTTTCGCCGGTCAAGCCGGCAAAAACCCTTTCCTTTTCTTGTGACTACTATTCTACCATAGTTTCTTGCTTTTTTCCATACTCTTATGAAAAGAATCCGACAAAATATGCCCTGCCGGATAAAATTCCGACAGGGCACACTCTATTTTTGCTTCTTTGCTTACGCCCAGAAGAGGCCGCCCGGCTTCTTGGACTTAATGATGACGTCCTTGAGGAAATCCACAGCCTTTTCCAGGCCTTCTTCGGAGGACATCAGGCTGTCTTCGTGTTCGATGCAGATGGCGCCTTCATAACCGGCGAGAACCAGCTGGCTCATCATGTCGCACCAGACCTGGTGATCGTGACCGTAACCAACCGAACGGAAAATCCAGGAGCGGTTCAGTTCGTCGCCATAATGCTTGGTATCCAGAACGCCGTTCTTGGCGGTGTTGTAGGGTTCGATGCGGGTATCCTTGGCATGGAAGTGACCGATGGCACCGGCGAGTTCGCGAATGGCGGCAACCGGGTCAATACCCTGCCAGAACAGGTGGGAGGGGTCGAAGTTGGCGGTGATGATGGGGCCAACCGCCTTGCGCAGACGCAGCAGGGTTTCGGGGTTATAAACGCAGAAGCCCGGATGCATTTCGAAGGCGATCTTTTCAATACCGTGTTCGGCGGCGAATTTAGCGGTCTTCTTCCAGTAAGGAATCAGGACCTTTTTCCACTGCCATTCCAGGATTTCCAGGAAATCTTCCGGCCAGGGGCAAGTCACCCAGTTGGGGTACTTGCTGCGGGCAGAATCGCCCGGGCAACCCGAGAAGGTGACAACCGTCTTGACACCCAGCTTTTCGGCCAGCAGGACGCAGTTTTCAAAATCCTTGCGGAAGCCTTCGGCGATTTCCTTGTTAGGGTGAACGGGGTTGCCGTGGGCAGAGAGAGCGGCAATGGTCATGCCGGCTTCGTCAATGACAGCCTTGAATTCAGCAAGCTTTGCTTCGTCGTTCAAAAGAACTTCGGGATCGCAATGGGCTTTGCCGGGATAGCCGCCACAGCCAATTTCCAGGGCTTCCACGCCCAGGGACTTCAGGTAGGCAACCGCTTCCTTGAAGGGACGATCGCCAAGCAGTACGGTCAATACGCCAAGTTTCATAGTGTTTTCTCCTTATATTTTATTTTTATTAGGGTTTCTTATTTTTGCTTTTCCCCGTTGGGACCCTTACCGGGCCATTCGTCCAGTTCGGGATCCAAAGGATCGGAATTCAAAATCTTCCACTTGCCGCTGAGGGCGGGAAGCAGGGAACCACCGTCTGCGGTAATGCAGGTACCGGTGATGTAACCTGCGTCCTCGCTGGAGAGGAAACAAGCCAGCTTGCCGATTTCGCTTGCGGTGCAGAAGCGTTTCAGGGGGATACAGCTTGTAACGCCATCGTAGTAATCGGTATCGTCAATGCCAAAAACCTTGCGGGTTTCGTTGCAATCATCGGGGCCGGTGTAACCCGGAGCAATGGCCACCACCCGGATGCCATGATGGGCAAGTTCCATGGCGGCATTCTGGGTAAATTTATCGAGACCGGCCTTCACGGCGGCATAAGCGGTGAAGTTATTCCAACAGCCCTTGTCGTGGTTGCTGGAAATATTGATGATGGTACCCTTGATACCATGGCGGATCATGTTGAGGGCGGCATATTTGGTGGAGAAGTAGGTACCCTTCAGGTCGGTATCCACCACCCGGTCAAATTTCTTTTCGGTGGCTTCCAGGAGGGGGAAGATCACGGTGACACCGGCGTTGTTGATCATCACGTCCAGGCCGCCCATTTTTTCTTCCACTTCTTCAAACATGCGCTCGATATCGGGAACCGAGGAAATATCCCCCTGAATCAGGTACCCCTTGGCACCCAGGGCTTCTACTTCCCGCAGGACCTCTTCTGCAGGGGCTTTACTGCGGTTGTAGTGTACCGCCAACTGGTAACCACGCTTGGCATACTCCAGGCAAAGTCCCTTACCAATGGTGCCGCTGGCACCGGTTACAAATACATTTGGCATATTGTTCTCCTTTCATCCCGTTTTCATACGGGAAGAGCTTACTCTTGGGTCATCTTTTCGGGATCCAACACCACAAAAGCGGTGGCGATGGAACGCATATCCCGGGCGGAGCTGGGTTTGTTGATGAGCTTCCCGTCATGGATCATGGTGGAGGAGGATCCGCCGTCCAGGTTGGCGCAGTTCACCGCCCCATATTCCAGCATGATTTCGATTACGTCGGCCTGGCTGGCCCCCACGCTCTTTGTGGAGCGGCCGTCAATGGCTAAGAACAGGAAGGTGCCATCGGCAGTCTGGCCAATGGAGGAACGGGGATGGATACCGGTGACTCCCACCTTGGTGGGAACCCCATTGACGATCAGGAAGGGATTGAATTCAATGCAGTCCCGGATATTGCTTTCCTTAATTTCAGCTTCGGTCATGCGTTGCAGAAGGAGCTTACCGTCGTAGGTGATACCCACCACATCGTGCTTTCTGCCCTTGGTGCTGTTCCACACGATCTCCCCATCCTGCATCACGATGCCTTCGGCATAGCCGCCGTTACCGGCGCCGTTTCTATCACTGAAGCCACCGGCGTTGAGTCCGGCAATGGCATCCAGGCGATCGCACATATCGTCCAGGCGTTCCCCGGTACGGCCAAGACCCTTGGTGACCCCCACCCGAACCAGGCTGGGGTCGGAGATGATCATCATGTAGCCAACGAAATTGCGGCGGCTCACGTCCTCTATGGTAATCAGCGGTTTGGGAGGTTCCTGTTCAATAATAACCTCCACTTCGCTTTCGAATTCCGGTTCGGTGTCGCTGGTCACGTCCTCAGGCATGGCGTGATCATCCCCGATCTGGATCAGGTCCAGATTAATCTCTTCCTCGTTGACCTGGGGCTTATTGCGTTCCACCACAAGGTCGATGTATTCCTCTTCAAAAAACCATGTGGCCAGGTACTGATGGTGGAAGGTTTCCATGGCGGTGGTAATCCACAGATCCCGCAGGTATTCCACCGGACCATAAATCAGGAAGACGCCGCACAGAGAACCCAGAAGCAGAATGACCGACAGCACCAGGGCTGTGATCATTGATATTTTTTTGAACATATTTTAGTGCCTTTCCTCGCCTGCCCCCGGCAAGCAAATAATTTTTCGCAAGTTTTTGCCAAAGCGCTTGAAAAAACGCCTGCAATGTACTATAATAAAATAACTTCATCCTATTATACCACATTGAAAGAAGGAATTCAAATGCAAGAGATAAAAATTTATAAAACCGATGCACCCAAGGCAAAACCCACCGGCGCCCTTGGGTTTGGCAAAATATTCACCGACCACATGTTTATCATGGACTACACCGCAGGCCAGGGTTGGCACGATCCCCGCATCGTCCCCTACGCCCCCATCGAACTGGATCCTTCCGCCATGGTGTTCCATTATGCCCAGGAAATTTTTGAAGGTTTGAAGGCCTACCGCACCAAGGATGGCACCATTCAGCTCTTCCGTCCCTACGAAAATGCCAATCGTATGAACCGCTCCGCCGACCGTCTTTGCATCCCTGAAATCGACCCGGATTTCTGGGTCAAGGCCGTCAGCACCCTGGTGGAACTGGAAAAGGATTGGGTTCCCTACGAAGAAGGCACCTCCCTGTATATCCGTCCCTTCATCATTGCCACCGATGCCATGCTGGGCGTACATCCCTCCAAGACCTACAAGTTCATCATCATCCTGTCCCCGGTGGGCAGCTACTATGCCGGCGGTTTGAGCCCGGTTCGCATTTACATTGAAACCAAATTTGTCCGTGCTGTCCGGGGCGGTACCGGTGAAGCCAAGGCCGGTGGTAACTACGCCGCCAGCATCAAATCCCAGGAAGTTTCCGAAGGTCTCGGTTTCTCCCAGGTGCTGTGGCTGGATGGCGTGGAACAGAAGTACATCGAAGAAGTTGGCGCCATGAACGTCTTCTTCAAGATCGACGGCAAAATTGTCACCCCCGCCCTCACCGGCAGCATTCTGCCCGGTATCACCCGCAAGTCCACCATCGAACTCCTGAAGGATTGGGGTTATGAAGTGGAAGAACGCCGTCTGGCCGCCGCCGAGGTGGAAGAGGCCGCCAAGTCCGGCAAGCTGGAAGAAATGTTTGGCACCGGCACCGCCGCCGTCATTTCCCCGGTGGGTATGCTCCGCATCGGCGACATGGACATTACCATCAATGGTGGCGAAATCGGTCCCCTTTCCCAGAAGCTTTATGATACCCTCACCGGTATTCAGTGGGGCAGAGTGGAAGACACCAAGAACTGGGTTTACAAGATCTGATAACAAAACGTCGCTCCAAAAATTCGGAGCGACGTTTTTTCAGTTTTCGTCGTAGAAAATGGCAACCCCCTTCACTTCCCTGCGCTTTTGCAGGTCGGTGAACAGTCGATTTGCCATTTTGTTGGTGAGTCCCCCCACCTCCACCACCACTTCCTCATCGGAGGTTTTGGTTTGCAAAAGGGATGGGGTATGTAACACCAGCCAGTCCAGAAGTTCCGCCACCGAAGCTCCATCCCGCAGGCTGATCACGTAGCGACAGCTTTCCATAGCGTTGTTTTTCTGAAGTCGGAGCGTCAGGGGGTGGAGGGCTGTAAATACCAGGATCATGATGACGGTCATCACCGCCGCCAGAACGTAATAGCCCATACCGGTGATCAATCCCACCACCGAAGTAGCCAGGATTCCCGCCGCTGTGGTCAGCCCCCGGACCCGGTTGCCGTTGGCCATGATACACCCGGCACCCAAAAAGCCGATACCGCCGATGACCCCGGCGCCCATACGCTGTACATCATTGATAAACCGACCATCGGATACGATCACTTCCCCCAAAGCCATGATCCCTGCGGAAGCCAGACAAACCAGAATATGAGTGCGAAGCCCTGCACTGTGGTTGGATTTGACCCGTTCAAACCCAATGATACTTCCAAATAGCACCGCCGCCAAAAGCCGCAGCGACATTTCCAGTTCCAAGGTCATATCCATATCCAGCCACATAGCAAAATCCCTTCTTTCCAGGTTATTTTTGATATTATATATAAACAAATTGCATTTGTCAACCAAACGAGGTAGAAATTATGTATCAAATTCTTGAACGGGGCTTTGTCATTGACCAAAACCGCCCCACCCCCTCCTGCCATGCATCCACCCTCGTACCCACCGCCGACGGATTCCTGTGTGCCTGGTTTGGCGGCACCCGGGAAAGCAATCCCGACGTGATGATCTGGCTTGCCCAATACCGGAATGGCTCCTGGCTGGACCCGGTATGTATTTCGGAAGAAGCGGGCATCGCCCACTGGAACCCGGTCCTCTTCCGGGAGGGGGACACCATCTTCCTTTTCTACAAGGTTGGGGTGCATATTCACGAATGGGAAACCATGGTCCGTATCTCCCGAGACGAGGGAGCAACCTTCACCCCACCCCGGGAACTGGTACCCGGAGATGAAACCGGCGGCCGGGGTCCGGTGAAAAACAAGCCTTTGAAGCTTTCCGATGGCAGTATACTATGTCCCGCATCCCGGGAATACGCCGATGGTACCTGGCGGGTGTTTGTCGATCTCACCACCGACCGATTTGTCACTCTGCAAAGAAGCCCGTTTATCATGCCTGCCGACCCAGCGGTGAAGCTGATCCAGCCATCCCTTTTCGAGGACGAATCGGGTGTCCATATGCTCATGCGAAGCGATCGGGGATTGGTTTACAAGGCCGACTCCATGGATCTGGGTCAAACCTGGTCGGAAGCCTATTCCACTACCCTTCCCAACAACAACTCCGGACTTGATCTGGTTGGACTTCCCGATGGACGTATCTTCCTGGTGAGCAATCCGGTGGCTGATAACTGGGGAAAACGTACCCCCTTGACCCTTTCGGTTTCCCATGATGGGGGCAACACCTTTGAAAAGGTTCTGGATCTCGAAACCGCCGACGGAGAATTCTCCTATCCTGCCATCATTTACGATGGTGTTCTCCGCATCACCTACACCCATATGCGGGAACGGATCGCCTACGCCTTCATCGAAGTATAGCCTTTATCTTTAAAAAGCTTTTGCTTCAGATGTTAGGGGTCTTTTTGTACTCGCTCGGTGTCACGCCAAACTTTGCTTTAAATTTTCGTGAAAAATAAAATTGGTCACAGAATCCCAAACGGTTGCTTATGTCATTGAATGACAAAACCCCTTCCGCAATCATTTGCGCAGCACGATTCAGGATCAAATCGTCAATATAGTGATTTACCGTGGTGCCAAGTTCCTGTCGCATACACTTTGTAAGGGTACTTTCCGAAACAAAAATCGCATCCGAAATACCTTTGATCGTAAGCGTCTTGGACAAGTTTTTATCGATATAATTCAGCGCCTTTATCAAACAAGAGGAGTATCTGTCCTCACTTATTCCTATGTTGTATTCGCTTATCAGCTTTATGAGTATATTCATCACCATGTTTTTTATACCATGGGCTGCTATCTCGGTGTCACTTGCAAGGAGTTCGGCAAGTTGCTCCGCCGGGTTCTGATTCCCTTGTAAACGCAGAAGAGCCGACTGTCTTCCAAAAAGATCAATTTTTTCGGTGCCGGTCAAAGTCAGATGGAAAAAAAGCTGTTCTGTACCACGATCACAACCGTATTCATAGCTGCTGCCGGAAGGAACCAGATACCAATTGCCTTCTGTCAGGTCGATTCTGTTTCCATCCAATATAAGATAAAAACTTCCTGTTTTTACATAATAGAGTTTGGAAACAGGAGCGCAAGCAACCCGCCCCTGCCAGGAGCTATCAAGCTTTGCGCTTCCGCAATAGAAGACCTTCAGCTGCAGTTCCTTTGCAAGGCCTTTACCGTTGTATTCATTTATTTTTAACATACTCAAATCTCCATATTATATACTGTAATTTGCATTGTAAACCGCAAAAAAACAAGATACAATATACCCACAAATGCATTATAGCATAAACTCAACACTTGGAAAAGAGGAAAAATCATGTTATTGCGCGATAAGTTTTGGCTTTGGGGCCACCCCGAAGGAAGGTATAATCAGAATGCCGACAATTTCGGCTGTCCCGATGTTTCCCGTATGACTCCCATGGAAGCCTGCTGTTATTTAGGCATTAAAAATACCTTTATGGTTCCTGTAGGAGTAGACGTAAACAGACGGCAATATAACAAATCTTTTACGACCTTGCATCAGGTGGGTTGGGAATGTTTTGACGCTTGCGAAAAACCCGAACTCGTTGATCAGATCATAGCCGATGCGAAGGATTTTAAAAACATCTCCTGTGTAGTTGTGGATGATTTTAAATGTATCACAGATGGTGTTCCCAGATATAAAAAATTTCCCCTTTCAATGCTTGAGGATTTGAATCGTAAGCTTCATACAAACCCTGTTCGAAAGCTTGCTTCCTGGATGGTTCTGTACACCTCTCAATTTGGCAAAAGCGAGGAGGAAGACAAAGAATTCCAGCCATATATGGACGAATTTGACGGAATCATTATGTGGACCTGGATGGAAAAGGACGTCCCCCTTATTCCTGAAAAATTTGAAATTTTCAAAAAGCAAACACCAAAAACCAGGCGTATGGTTGGATGTTACCTCTATAATTTTGGTGAAGCCAAGCAGGCAACCGGCGCCGCTGTTAAATGGCAGCTCGATTATTACCGTGAGCTTCTTTTAAAGGGCGAAATTGAAGGGGTTGTACTTCACACAAACACCATGGCGGACCTTGATTACGAAGCTTACGACGTAGCGGTTGCCTGGATGGAAGAGCACGGAGACGAAATCGTCGATTGATAACAAGAGGATTATATAATACGGGAAATAATACGGTCGTAAGGAACTGTCATACACCAATTCCCAGCCCAACAGCAATACCTCCATGCCATTAACAATATCTTTGGCTACGATAGTGTCATGTTCATAACCTGTTCCGGGTTTTGGGCGTATACAGGGCCCGATTGTTTTATTTCTGTAAACCCATGTCCAATGTCCGGACCGGCAAAGAGAAAACCGGCGGCAGGGAAGCAACAGCGGATTTTCAAGTACAAAAAACCAGTTTTACTCTTTTCTTTCCTCCCATTTTTTGATATACTGAAACCACATCAATTATGGAGAGATTCTTATGCCCACACATTTCACTGCTTTCATTTCCTATCGCCACACCGAGCCCGATGCCACCGTGGCCGGGCACATTCAGCGGCAGCTGGAACGTTATCATATTCCCAAAGCCATTCGCAAATCCACCGGCATTGAAAAAATCGGCCGTATCTTCCGCGACAAGGAAGAGCTTCCTCTTTCCACCAATTTAGGAGATGATATTGAAGAAGCTTTGCACAATTCCGATTTTCTGATTGTCATCTGCTCTCCCCGGCTGATGGAATCCACCTGGTGTCAGCGGGAGATTGCCCTGTTTCTGGAGGAACACCCCATTGAACGGGTACTGACCGTGCTTGTGGAGGGGGAACCGGGGGAATCGGTCCCCGAAATTTTACGTACAGGACGGGAACCTCTTTCCTGCGATTACCGGATGCCCCTGCGGAAAGCCCGTGAAATTGAGCTTCCCCGACTGGCTTCCGCCATTTTGGGTTGCCGTTACGACGATCTGCGGCAGAGAGAACGGCAATATAAGGCCCGCCGCCGCAACCTGATTCTATCCGCTTCCCTGATTGCCGCCTCTTTCCTTTCGGTCTACTTCTTTTTGACCGCCCGGGAGATCCAGAAGAATTACGAAGAGTCTCTTCGGAACCAGTCGGTCTTCCTGGCCAGCGAATCCCTGGAACTTCTGGAGGACGGGGATCGGCTTGCCGCCATCAATTTAGCTCTGGAAGCCCTTCCCAAAGGGGATGAACGTCCCTGGACCGCCGAAGCGGAATTTGCCCTGGGTCGAGCCATCAACGCCTACGGCAGCACCGCCGAAATTCTGGCAACCAACGCCTTCACCCACGGGGGTACCGTCAGCGGTTATTTCACCTCCCCCGAAGGGGACATTCTGGTGAGTTGGGACGAGCATTCCAAGGTCTACGTTTGGAACACCGTCACCTATGCCCTGACCAATGCCTTCACCATCAAAAGCGATTTGGAATTCAGCTCGCTTCTGTCCCTGCCCGATCACCGCTTCCTGGCAGGAGATTTTGATGGCGTGTACTGCTATGACTACCTCACCGGGGATCTGATCTGGGAAAATACCGCAACCACAGGAAGCGATCTGCTTCTTTTCCCGGATCAAGCCCGTATCCTTACCGGCTACAACAAGGACCAACCCATTACCATTCTGGACGCCGCCACCGGCGAGGCTTTGCACACGCTTTCCCTGCCGGAAGAAATGCTTGAGGGATTTCCCACCATCAATCCCCTGGCCATTTCCCCCACCGGGAATTATCTGGCCTTATCCTACAGCAACACCTACGGTCAGGAACAGCTTCTCACTTATGACCTGCGAAAAGATACTACCGTTTGCTCCGATCTGATCATGAACCGGTTTTACGACCTGATTTTTACCCAGGACGATCTTCTCATCGGCGTTGGGCGGCGGGAAAGCGCCAATTATTCCAGCAGCATGACCTCCTACGGGTTTTCCACCCTGCAAAAGGCTCAAACCGACGTTTTCTGCATGGATCCAACCACCGCTGAAATCAAATGGGAAAACAATTTTGAATTCTATCTGGTGCTTTATCATCACAGCCTGACCCTGCTCGATTACCCTATGGCAGATGGCAGCACCCGTCCGGCGGTATGCGCCACCTTTGCCAACGTGTGCCCTATATTTGACCTTGCCACCGGGGAGCTCATGCTCCGTTTGGAGCTTCCCGACAGTGCGGTTGCCACCGAAACCAAACCCGATTATCTCAGCTGGATTCTGAACAACGGCAGCTACTGTGCCCACAAGCTCGGTGGGGAGTCGGTCAGCGCCCTGTCCTACTTCCCCACCGGAGTCATTGAAGGGCACAGCAACGGAGGTTTCTTTGTCCGCACCCACAATTCCAACCAGATCCTTCTTTTCCAGGCGGTCAAGGATGACTCCTGGGAAACCTTCGACCAAAATGTGGTCATGGATTATCCCAACGGGGTTGCGGCACTGTCGGAGGACTACCTTGTTATTAAGGCAGCTTACAAAAATGTGTATACCTGCTACAACATGAAGGATCAAACCTTTGCCCAGACAATAGAAATTGATGAATCCGCCGGTCACAAAGTCCTTGGGTTCACCGCCGACGGTCACACCCTGGCAGTAATCGATCCGGAAAATACCCGGCTGGTGCTGGTGGACCTTGCCGCCGACATCACCGAAGAAATCACCCTACCTGCCGAAGCGACCGATGGCTTTAACCACGTTTCCATCAATGAGGATGCCTGTTCCCTGCAGGGCGATCGATTGCTTTACGTGTTGGAATCCAGATCCATCGAAACCACCGGTGAAGGAGAAAATATCCTTGTGAATATGGGGGATACCATGTCCTACGACATGGTTCAGCTGGATCTTTCCACCGGCAAGCATCAGGTTCTTCCCCTCTTCACCAGCGGTATCAATGACTACTTTGGCCTGACCTTCACCCCGGATGCCGTCGGGGAACAGCTTCTTTTCACCAGCAAGGAATATGACAGCTCCTATAACACCATTTCCAAGACCCAGCTTTTGGACCTTGCCACCGGGGAAGGTAGCATTTTGGAGGATCTTTCCCACGGAAGCTACGGCGAGCTTCCTCCCCTTCACTTTTCTCCGGATGGGAAGTATCTTGCCATTGTGGGTACCAACGGTATTCAACTCCGCCAAACCGACGGCAGTGTAGTCTGTGTCATCGACACCGACAAGAAGACTCCCCTTTCCCTCCAATTCGATCCCGAAAGCAAACACCTTCTGGTGCTTTACGAAGACACTTCCCTGTATCGCTACGACCTGACCGGTAAGGTTATCAACTGGTCGGAAATTTATGCCTACTCCACCGGGTTGAGTAGTTACACCGAAATTTCCTGGCAATTCACCGATAAGGGACTGCTGGTCACCGCCGACGATATTTGCACCCTTGTGGATACCGAAAGCTGGTCCCCCTACACCTACCTGCGGCAGTACCTCCATTATGACCAGGCCACCGATCGCTTCTTTGTTTCGGTGGGTACCACCGATGGTTACGTATTGTGCAGTTATCCCCGCTACACCACCCAGGACCTGATCAAAAAGGCCAAAACCATCCTGGGAGAAAACACCCTTTCCGATGAGCAAAAGGCCAAGTACGGACTGGAATAACGCATATACGCTATAAGCAAGCCCCCGATGGTTTCAGCCATCGGGGGCTTGCTTATAGGTCTCATTTTGGTTCCACCCTTGGATCAACATGAGTAACAATAGCACCGACATCAATATCCATAATATTGCCCTGGGTTTCCACAGCCAAGGAAAGAGCGGTGGTCTTATCCACATCGAACCATGCTTCATAAAATTGATAACGTAAACAACGATAGGTAGCATGATAGCCGGACAACCCATTCATCGTAATCGGTTCAACCGAACAAATCTCAACCGGCTCCAAATCGTTAAGGACCGACGTCAATTCCTTTACAGCGCCTTCGCAATCTTCTTCCACCCGTAGTTCCACGGAGAAAGATTCATCCGGAGACAAAAGCCTGACACCGTTATCAAATTCAATCCCGGGTACCAGGTCTATAAAATAGCCATCAGGAATTTGAAAGGAAACACCTCCGCCAATGAGACGATGATTTACGTAATGTAACACAGTAACACCTCCACAACCATCTTACCCGTATTTCGTTAGTTCCATTATATCACAACTATATTTTCAAAATCAACCCGTATTCGGGTAATTTTATCTCTTTTTGTTGTTATGATTATATCGACCCGAATATGGGTAATCATAACAACTGGGTGGTATATATGGAGTATTACGAACTTTATGTAACACGCATCCGTGAGCTATGCAAAGAGCGTGGTTTTACAATTAACAAGCTCGCTACGATGAGTAACGTAAAGCAATCCACTTTGGACAACATTGTCCGCGGACTAACAAAAAATCCACGGGTAAAGACTTTGCACAAAATTGCTTTGGCATTCAATATGACCCTGACGGAGTTTCTTGATTTTGAAGCATTGAACGAATTTTCATTTGAGGACGATACCGATGAATAGAAAAAACGGAGGAGGTGACATATTCACCGCCTCCGTTTTTCTTATTCTCTGTACAGATCGCTGGAAAGATACCGTTCGCCCCCATCGGGCAGGATGGCTACAATGAGTTTCCCGGCATTCTCCGTTTTTTTCGCTTCGGTCATGGCAACGTGAAGGGCAGAACCACCGGAAATTCCTGCCAGGACACCCTCCCTGCGAGCCAGAAGTCTTGCGGCGGCGTAGGCGTCCTCGGTGGTAACGGTGGCAACCTCATCGTAAAGGTTTCGATCCAGCACACCCGGAACGAAATTGGCCCCAATTCCCTGGATCTTATGACTTCCCGCGACACCCTTACTCAGGAGGGGGGAATCGGCAGGCTCTATGGCAATCACCTTGACCTCCGGCTTCTTCTCCTTCAGGTATCTACCGGTTCCGGTGATGGTACCGCCGGTACCAACTCCCGCCACCAGCATATCCACCATTCCATCGGTGGCTTCCCAAATTTCGGGACCGGTGGTTTGGTAGTGGGCTTCCGCATTGGCGGGATTTTCGAATTGAGAAGGAATAAAGCTTCCGGGAATTTCGGTGGCCAGTTCCTCCGCCTTTTTTACAGCACCGTTCATTCCTTCCGCCGCCGGGGTCAGCACCAATTCGGCACCATAAGCCGCAAGCAGCATCCGCCGTTCCATGCTCATGCTTTCCGGCATGGTAAAAATGACCCGATATCCTCGGGGGGCTGCCATGGCTGCAAGCCCAATACCGGTGTTGCCACTGGTGGGTTCAATGATCACCGACCCGGGTCCAAGCAGACCATCGGCTTCGGCTTTTTCGATCATGTAGAGGGCGGCCCGGTCTTTGATGCTGCCGCCGGGGTTACCCCCTTCGATTTTCACCGCCACCCGGGCCTGTAGGCCCAACGCTTTTTCCAAAACGCATAACCGCAGAAGGGGGGTAGCTCCCACTGCCTGGGCAATGTTGTCGATCATCTTCATGAAAATCCCTCCAGGTTCCGATTTTCTCCTATTGTACCCCCAGACGCTTCATTTGTCAATTCTCCTCCAAATATTCCTCCAGGGTAATCCCACCTTCGCTGACAGCAAGGGCAATGCTGATCCCCACGTAACGATAGTGCCAAGGTTCCCAGATGATACCGGTGACCTCCTCCTTCCCCTTGGGGTAACGGAGGATAAAGCCATAGTCGGCGGCATTGGCCGCCAGCCACTTTGCCTCCGGCGTTTCAGCATATCCCTCGTCCAAATTTTGGTAGGAAAGGGCTACAATATCGAAAGCCAGACCGGTTTCATGCTCACTGGTTCCCGGCACCGCTGAAATGCGGCTTGCCTCCCGGAGGGCATCCTGGTAGCCCATACCCTCGTCCAGTTTTTTCTTGATTTGATTCAAAAACAGAACCTGCTGTTCCTCCCGGGTGCGGTATCCCGAACACACCACGAAGGATAGTCCTTCCCGTTCCCCCGCTTTGAGCATCAGATTCAGCGCCGCCACCGCGCGGCTTTCACCCCGGGAGCCTTGCCTGCCCGTTTCCACCAGATCCACCATATAATCCTCCGGCAGAGGGTTGTCCCGGTTTACCAGAAGACAGCGTTCTTTGGGTGCAGCTTCAGGCTCGGACTCCTTTTCTGCTTCAATCAATGCCATCCAGTCAATTTCCGAGGTTTCTTCCCTCTCGCTTTCGGGTTCCATCCCACTTTCTGTTTCTATCTTACTTTCTGTTTCCACCGTCCTCTCCGGCGGTTTTGCCATGGCCACCTCTGCATCCCACAGGAAAACAACCGAACCCCAAATCAGCAGGAGCATCATCACTGCCAGTCCAATCTTTTGCATATTCATCCCTCCTTCGCTACCAGTTTACACCCTTCTTCCGGTAAAAATTGTCATTTTCTGTTGCCTTAACATATATTGATAATGATTCTCCAAAAAGGGAGTGTGAACTGTGAAAAAAGGTCCCTTGGGCAAACACCTGACGGCCAGGTCAGCCGGACTGATTCTGATTTCGGTGGGTGGCGGCATTCTTGCTTCCTGCTTTTTCCCACCCCATCTGACCATTCTGTGTCTGAGCTTACTATTGACGCTTTCCGGGGTTTGTCTGCTTTCGAGTGCAAAAGGAGGTTGCTTTTGAATATTCGTGTTGTGAAACCCAAGAAATGGATTCAATCTATCCTTCGTAAATTTTTCAAGGTGGATTCGGATACATAACCGACTGTGGGAAGGGGCGTTTTGGCTCCTTTCCACTTTTTATTTGACAAATCCTTTCTGGGCTGTTATCATCAATATAGAAAACAAAAAGGAGGAAGGCCATGTCCCGTGCACCCATTATCGAATTGAAGCCCTTTTGTACCATGGAAGGCCCGGGCTTTCGCTTTTATTTCGGTATATCCCCCTGCTCCTCCCCCTGTACTTTCCCCTGTTCCCAGAAAAACAATGCCACCTGGCTGGACCCGGAAGAAT
>SVKS01000166.1 GCA_015068345.1 Oscillospiraceae bacterium | reverse complement strand
TTTTAGAAGAAAGGGGAGAACATGGAAGTAGTGATTTTGTTTGGCCGGGTGCCGATGAAAAACAATCCCCGGGATGCCCGTGCCGCGGCGTCCGCGGCAGGACGGGCGCTTTTGCAAAGGCTCCTTGCCGACACGTTCCCGGGGGAAACGGTGGAAATTGCCAAAACCGACCTGGGAAAGCCCTTTTTGCCCACCCATCCGGAGGTGGGAGTCAGCATTTCCCATTCTGGAGATCTTGCTGTGGCGGCCCTGGGGCCGGGAGAAATTGGTATTGATTTGGAACGGATCCGGGAACCCAGCTATGGGGTGATGGGCCGTTGTTTTACCCGAGAGGAACGGGACGCGGTGGATGCCGGAGGCGGGGAGGTATTTACCCGCATCTGGACCCAAAAGGAGGCTCTGGGCAAAGCCCTGGGCACCGGGATTGCCGATCGCTCGATTTTTACCAAAGAAGCGAGGAAGGCCGCCGTTGAGAGAGATCTTGCCTTCTGCTCCGTCGAGACGGAAAAGGGCTACGTCTGCACCCTGGCGGCAGAGGAAGAGGCCTTGCAGATTCCGCCCAAATGTGCTATGATAAAATCGGATTCCGAGAAATAAAGAGGAAATAACCATGAAATTTGATCTGCGTGAAACCGCAAGAGAGCATACCATCATCGTGGCCCACCGGGGCATTGCCGGGGGCAATATTCCCTGCAACACCCTGCCGGCCTACAACACCGCCCTTTTGCAGGGGGCCGACATGATCGAAACCGACCTGAACTGTACCGCTGACGGCAAGCTTGTGATCCTGCATCCCGGCATGGAAAAGGTACACCTGGATTATGATGGCTCCATCACCGATATGCCCTGGGAGGAAGTGGCGAAACTCCGCTACCGCAATTTTGACGGTACTCCCACCCAGTTCGGCCTGATCCCCTTCGACGATCTGCTGGAGGAGTTCAAGGGACGATGCTACATCAATATTGATAAATTCTGGTCCAATCCGGAAGCCATCTACCGGGCGGTGAAGCGTCACGATATGCTGGATCAGATCCTGGTGAAAAGCCACATCGCCGAGGACGTACTGGACGTACTGGAGCAGGTTGCGCCTGAACTGACCTTCATGCCCATTGTGAAGGAAGCCCACCCCCACCATGAAGCCCTGATGGGTCGTAACATCAACTACGTTGGGGTAGAAGTTCTCTTCCGTACCGATGACAACGAGCTGGCTGGTGCCGAATTTGCCGAAAAGATGCATCGGGACGGCAAGTTGGTGTGGGTCAATTCCATCGTCTACAACTATCAGGACGTGCTGGCCGGCGGCCACTCGGACGATACCGCCCTGTCCTCCTCCATGGAAGAGGGCTGGGGCTGGATTGGGGACCGTCCCTTCGACGTGATCCAGACCGATTGGCCGGGTATGCTGGTGGACTTTTTGAAAAGAACAGGAAGATACTACAAATAAGGGACAGCCGATTCTTGCAGTAGTCATGCTGTTTGACGGGTTCATGATACCAAAAAAGACTTCAACCTCCCTTGGTTGAAGTCTTTTTCTTTTCAAAATTATTTTTTGCGGCTTATAACCAATCAGCCTCTGATCTGGAAAAATTCGATTTCTTCACCATCGGGACCGTAAACAAAGGCGATACGGACCGGGTAAATGGAGGGCTGGGAGGGGATGTCGACATCCTTGGGAGCGGACTTTTCCTTGGCCCCGGCTTGGATGGCGGCGGCAAAGGCTTCGTCACAGCAATCGCAACGGACAGCCAGGTGGAAGTAACGGCCGTAGGGGGTCTCGCTGGAACCGCCGGCAAACATTTCGAAATATTCGCCGCTGCCAATGTCCAGCATGGCGGCACGCTTGTCACCTTCGCCCCAGGATTTGTAAACTTCAAAGCCAAGGGCCTTGTAGAAAGCCAGGGAAGCATCAAAATCATTGACCTTCAGGGCTACGTGATGGAAACTTGCGCCGTGAATGATAGAATTTGCCATAATATATCTCCTTTAACAAAATAGAATATGAAATTAAGCGATGGGGGTCGCCACAACAACCATGGTCAGGTCACCGCCTGTGGTAAGACCGCAATCCTGCATTTCGCTTTCGGTTAATTCCAGACTGAAATTCAGCTCCAGACCGGCACCATTGACAAAGCCGAGGTAATCGTCGGTGCTGTAGAAGGTCAACTCGGAAGGAGTCAACTGACGGGTGGTACCGGCTTTTTGGCTGATCCGGTAACCCTCCCGGCCCTCCGGCAGATTCTCACAGTCCAAATAGATACAAGCCTTGTAGGAACCGGGTAGATCCAACCCCGAAATGGCGGAACGCAGAACATCAAGGATGGTATGTCGATCGGTCATGGTTTTCCCGTCTTCGTCCTCGAAGCTTGCCCCGGGAGAGGCCCCAGTGGAACTGGAAGAGGTCTGGACTTCCATGTCGCCTTCAGCATTGCCGATATCCAACAGATTTTCTTCCCCAAATTCTTCTTCCGCTTCCAAAGCAAATTCCGGGATTTCTGATTCTGCGATTTGAGCATTGTCAGCACTTTCGGTTTCGACGGCCTTCCCACCGTAGCGGGTCAGGGTCCAGCTGCCGGCCACCAGGATCACCATAGCAGCGGCTACACCAACTAAACTGCGGGCCAAATGCTGACGGCGGCTGATGGTGTGGAGCTTACGTTGTTTATCCTCGGTATGAATCTTTTTCAGAATGGCTTCGTCCAATCCGTAAGGAGGCTCTGCCATGGTGCCGGGCATTGCTTTTTTCAAGCTGGTAAGTTCATTGAAAAGCTCCTGACAGGACTTGCAGGATGCGGCGTGATCCCGCCATTTGGCCTGGTCTGACGGGGTAGCTTCCCCATCCAGCACTGCCTGCATCAAAATCAGATATTCCTTGCAGGGGTTTTCTTTCATCTGGCATTCCTCCTTTCTATCGTTTTCGTCCATAGGACGCATATTTCCTTCCTGAAGTTCCCGAAAAACAGAAACTTTACATCATTTTTTTTAACTTGTTGCGGAGCTTGATCCGGGCACGGGCTAACCGGGAACGAACGGTGCCAAGCTCAATGTTCAGGGCTTCGGCAATTTCGGTATAGCTCATGTCATGTACGTCCCGCAGGATGATGATCTCCCGGGAGATGGGAGGCAGGGCTTCCACCGCCTGACGAATGGTGTTCTGCAATTCCTTTTGTTCGTAACGCAGTTCCGGATCGTAGGATTGGTCCGGCAGAGGAATTTCCATAGATTCACCGTCTCCGTCGGGTTGCTCCAGGGGAGTGGTGAATTTGGTATAGAGTTTGTTGCGGCGGGAAAAATCAATGCATTCATTGATGGTGATCCGGTAGAGCCAGGTGGAAAGACGGGACTTTCCCTTGAACCCGCCGATGGAACGGTAAACCGTAATGAATACCGTCTGGGTAATGTCGGAAGCATCGTCGTAATTTTTAACGTAACGAAGCGCCAGGTTGAATACCAGCTTTTCGTGCATACGAATCAGCTCCGCAAAAGCGGATTCATCTCCGTTTTTCAATCGTTCGATCAATTCTTCTTCCGGCACTTCCGACCCCCCTTTCTTATGGTATAGGCTATGTTATGAATAATGCTCTGCGACCCGATTGCAGAAGGCGGCAACTTCTTCCATGGTGGAGAGCTTGGAGGCCTCCTCCTTCAAACGGGACGCCCCGTGGAGCCCCTTCACATAATACATGGTCTGGGCTCTGGCCTCCCGGACAGCGGTGTATTCCCCCTTCCGGGCGGCGGCACCTTGAATCTGTCGTTTCAATGTATCCATTTTATCACGAATGGAAGGATGTGTAAACTCTTTATTTTCCATGAGGGCATTGATTTCTGAAAAAATCCAGGGATTTCCCAATGCTCCCCGCCCAACCGCCACCATGGGGGCTCCGGTTTCCCGGTAAAGCCGCAGGGCATCCACCCCGGTGAAAATGTCACCGTTTGCAATTACGGGAATATTTACCGCAGCCACTACCCGGGCAATTTCTTCCGCGCGGGCTTGACCGGAATAGAACATGGCACGGGTCCGGCCGTGGACGGTAATGGCATCGGCCCCGTTTGCTTCGCAGATTTTGGCGCATTCTACAGCATTGATACTGTCATCGTCCCAACCCAGCCGCATTTTCACCGTCAAGGGACGATCAATGGCACCCTTCACGGCACCTACGATTTGGCCGATCAGGGAGGGATTCTTCATCAAAGCACTGCCCTCTCCATTCTGGGCCACCTTTGGCACCGGGCACCCCATATTCAGGTCGATCATATCGGGATCTGCAAATTCGCAGGCGATTTTTGCCCCCTCTGCCAGAATGTCCGGTTCGCTTCCAAACAGTTGTATGGCGTAGGGTCCTTCGGTTTCAAAGGGGGTCATGAGACTGCGGGTCTTATTGTCATGCTTGTTGTAGCAAAGGGCCTTTGCCGATACCATTTCGCTGGTGGTCAGGGCAGCTCCCTGTTCCCGACAGATGCCTCGGAAGGCCGCATCGGCCACCCCTGCCATGGGGGCCAGGGTGGCACCGCCCCGAATGACGACACCGCCGATGTTG
>SVKS01000019.1 GCA_015068345.1 Oscillospiraceae bacterium | reverse complement strand
GCACACCAGGTTCAGATCGTTGCCGTTGGGGTTAAACTGAATCCCCGCCAAACGCTTGATAAACCAGGCGCTGATGTCCCCCCAGAAGTGGTGGTTCATGGAGGACACGGTATCGGCGTGGAAATCCTCCCACAGGGTGGTGGCACCACGGGCAACCCAGTTGCCGTAGCTGGGATGATCGGTGCGGGTGATCATATGGAAGGCCAGTTCGCTTTCCCCATACATGGAAAGCACGTGGAAGATGACACGGCCACCCAGGACACCCACGTCCAGATGATCCTCTTCCGCATGGATGCGTTCCAAAAGCTTTGCAAAGGCCATGGGAATCTCGTCCTCATCGAAAATACCGTAGTAAATGCCCATAGCCTGGGAGGTTTGACAATCCCCCACAAGAGTCATGGTGGATCGATCCAGAAGCTCCCGGCGAATAGCTTCCCGGAATTTTCGGGCCAGGTCGGCGGCAAACGCCTGCTCTTGGGTCATACCTACCACACCAAAGAGGAAGGCCATCTTGGCGGCAATATCCACACACATGATGCTGTCGGTCAGCTCCAGGGGAGCCTTGGGGGTACTGCGGCCCGCATGGCACCAGTCACCGAGACCGATATGCATGAGTCCACATTCATCCACCCGGGTGGTCAGATAGCGAAGATATTTCATAAAGGCATCCGCCGATTCGGTAATCATATCGGTTTCGCCCCGGTAAATATAGGTGAAGTAAGGGAGATATACCAGAACACAGTCCCAGGCAGGACCATTGCCCCAATCAAAGCCCCAACCACCGGTGGGCACGATGCCCGGCAAGGCTCCCCGCTCGTCCTGGGCAGCCACAATGTTTCGGAGCCATTCCCGGTAGTTCACTTCGGGATCGAAGTTGATGAGAGCGTATTCGGTGGAAAGAGCCGCATCGGCGGTCCAGCCGTTCTTTTCCCGCTGGGGGCAATCGGTGGGGAAGTGGTGGAAGTTGGACATACAGCTTCTGCGGGTGATTTCCTGCAGAGTGTTTGCCATGTCGTCCGAGGAGATAAATCCACCCCGGTCGTGGAGTTCGGTGTGGAACACCACGTAGGTGAGAAGGTCGGGGGTAGCCTGTTCGGGGGTGATACCAGTGATCTTCACGTAACGGAAGCCATGGTAGACAAAGCTTGGAGTATAGCTTTCCACGCCATCCCCCTTGCAAATATACACGTCCTTATGAACGATTTCCTTGTCCCGTTCCCAGAAATCCCGAACAAACCAGACGTTATTCAGATAGAATTTTCCATCCTTGAGCTGGTCAGCGTGCTGGAATTCCACCCGCTGGCCCGCTTTCCCCTGAATCGTCAGGCGGCAGACACCGGCGTTGGATTCCCCGAAGTCGTAGACGTAGCCCTCATCCTCGGCCCATACCGCCACCGGTTTCAATTCCTTTTCCACCAGAATGGGACGGGCGGCGGTAAGGCGCACCTCGCCCTTCACGCTGTCGGGAATGGCCTCGCACCATGCGGAATCGTCAAAGCCCGGCAGGTTCCAGCCGGGGATTTCCTTGGTGGCATCGTAGATTTCCCCAAAGCGATAATCGTCAAAAAGAATGGGGGACGGGGCGGTTTTGAAGCCGTCGGAGCTATCCAGAATGACGGTTCCCATGCCATCCCGCAGGGTCAGGGCTACCGAGGGTGCACCCCGGTAGGCGGCTTTTTCAAAATCCCAGATGTAGCCGCCAGGATTGTTTTTGAAGCCGTTACCAAGCCAGATGGCAATCACGTTTTCGCCGGTGGGAAGGTCCACTTCGAACTTATCCGCGTAGATATAATGGTCAGGATTGGAAATATAGGGAGCCAGGATGCTTCGCTTGTACTCCACCCCATTCACGTAGAGCTTATAAAAGCCGGTGGCCGCAATCACCAACTCTCCCCGGGTGGGGAAATCGGTGACAAAGCTCTTCCGCAGATAAGGAGCCGGAACGTGGGCGTGGAATTCGGTGTAGCTTTCGGTGGCTTTGATGAATTTGCGGGGCAGTCTCATAATAAATCCTCCTATATTGTATCAGTCTCTTTCTTTTTTGTGGGACAGGAGCCAGTTCACCAGCCGGTCATCCCCATAGGCAATGTTCCAGGCATCGTGGCCAACCCCATAACAGATTTCCAGTTCGGCCTCCCCTCCACGGCGATGAATGGACCGGAGCATATTCACGCTTTCCGCCAGAGGCACCACGTCATCCAGGTCACCGTGAACCATGTAGGTGGGGGTATTTTTTAACGCTTCCCCATACCAGTAAATGCCGCTGCCGCAAACCGGGGCAATGGCGGCAAATCGGTCGGGGTCAGCCATGGCCAGCATGAAGGTGCCGGTGCCGCCCATAGACAGCCCGGTCAAATAGACCCGGTCAGGGTCCACCGGCAGGGACGCCATCATGTCATCCAAAAACGCCAGGAGGGATTCGGTGTAGCACCCCCAATACTTCCCATCGGGACACTGGGGTGCGATATAGATGAAGGGATATTCCTTCCCCTCCTCCCGGACCCGCTTCATAAGACCGTGGCGGCAGGCCACCTCCAGGTCGTCTCCCCGTTCCCCGGCCCCATGGAGAAATACCACCAGGGGGTAGGTTTGGGTTTCGTCATAGTCGGCGGGCAGATACTTTACGTAGGAAAAATTGAACCATCTGTCGGATTCCCATCTGTGTTTGGTGTACATTTTCATATTCCTCCCTTTATACGTCCAAGGTCATGCGGTCTTCCCCAATGATGCCCCTCTCCCCGAAGAGGCGGGACATCTTTTCTTTGCTCTCACGGGGATGGTTTAAGATTTCCCGGCCATTATGAATAAAGCATATCTTATCAATCTTTTTATCCCGGGTGTATTCATACACCCCGTCAATGCTCATGTGGCCGGTTTCCACCAGAAGGAGGTCGCAGCCATCCCCAATCAAGGGATCCAGGTCGGTATAGTCCCCGATGTCCCCCGAAAAGACCACCGACTTTCCCTCCCCTTCCATCCGATACCCGAAGGCACGCCATACGCCATCTTTCGGGATTCCCAGATGGCGGGTGTGGGATGCAGTGACCCGCAACCCATCGTCAAAGAGCAGGCCATCCGCCACCGGATGAGGATTGATTGCAAAATCGCAGGCAAAGCCGCTTTCAGTGTGCCGGAGCATGGTCAGAATTCCTTCCCAACTGGCAAGCTCGGGGATGTAGATGTCAATCTTTCCATCCACAGGAAGTCCCTTCCCCAGCTTGGTAAGCTTTCGAATATACCACAGAAGATTTCCGAGGCCCCCCACGTGATCCATATGGGTGTGGGAAATGGTGATGCTCCGAACCCGTAAAAGATCCAATCCCATCAGGTGGGCAGTCCTGCCGCAGGCTTCCCCTGCATCGAAGAAATAGAGTTTTTCCCCACATTCACATACCAGCGAAGTATGGTTTCGGCCCGGCATAGGTTCGGTGCCTGCCAGACTGCCCAGAATATGAATCCGCATAGGACATCCCACCTTTTCGCTCTTTTCTTATCTTTTCTCAATTATACCATCACACCTGATATTTTTCAACACGAAATCGATTGACAATCCTTCTTTTGAGGTGTAAACTTGTCGTAATACAAATGATGAGGTCGAATTATGAGCAAAACACAGGCAACCGTTTTTTCCTTTCCCGAATCCAAACGTGGAAGTTTTTTGTTGATTCCTTTGAAGCATCGCCACAGCGCCAAAGAGATCAACGAGATTGGATTTCCCGGGGAGAAGTGTTTGGTGGAATCGGAGGATATCAGCGAAAGCGTAAAACAAACCATCAACGTCCCGGATACCCTCCATTCGGTAACCCGCTACAAATTATCTGAAAAGGAAATGGTGGAAATTGCGACCGGTTTTTCCATCGAGGAAAAAGCCCCGCTCCCCCTTCTTTATGCACTGGAGCCCGGTCAGGAAGGAACTCCGGAAGATTGCTGTTTTCGTCTTTGTGACTCCGAACTTTACATATTTGGTATTGGTGTTGCTTTTTTGGTGCTTGGGTTCACCTATCCCAATGCCACCATTCTTCGCCGAATCTGCAACCTGGGGTTTACCACAAGCAACACGGTCTATCGCTACCGTTCGGATAACCAGATTTGCGATTTTGATTTGAATCAGCGATTCCGCTGCTTTTGCGAATCTCTTGGGCTGATTCCCTTTTCCAAGGAGGGCACACCCCTTTTTGTGGAATCTCACGTTTTTAACATCGGCGTGGTCAGAAACCGTTTTAAGACCCTGGATGAGATACGCGCAGGATCCAAAACCCTGCATTTGCAGGAAGATTTGGACCGTCACGTTACCGACGACTCGGAAGAAGACGTTTTCTACACCTATTCGGTCAAGACCCAGGAATTGGATTCCCATCGGTTTGGTTATTGCATTACCTCCCAAACCGTATCCTACTTTGTTGCAAACAGCAAGCTTGACATTGATTACGAAATGCGTGATCAATTGAAAGACGCCGTTCCCATGGTACTTTTGGCTCTGTATCAGAAGTACACCTGTCTCCATTTCCGGGAGTTACTTTCGATTCTGCCCCCCAACAACAGAGACGCTCTGCAAAAATTAAAGCTTGCTATGATGGAGTTTCAGGCTTACGGAACCTTCCCCGCTGCCGGCATGTCCCGTTGGCACAACACCAAACAGATCTATAAGTATATTTTGGATACCAACGGTATTCCCGAAGCGGTTGCTGCCCAATCGCTTTCTCTGAAGATTCTGGACGAACGGGAAAAAGAATTTGAAGAGAAGGAAGAAAAAGAACGGGATCGCAGAAGCAATTTGGTTCTCTTTCTCCTCTCTCTTTTCGGCGTCCTCTCCATTCCCGAAACCGTGGTTTCCCTTTTGAAAAGCATTTTGCATGGTAGTTGGAAGGAAGTCACCGTAACCATTTCCCTGCTTTTTCTCCTTTCCATTACGATTTTGATCCTACTTTTTAGAAAAAAGAAAAAATAACGTTCAGGAGGATTTCTTATGATTCGGTTCTGCCCCCAAACCATCGCCCTTCTGGAAGACCTGGAACGGCGCATCGACCCCCAGGTGGAGGAGGATTTTCTTTCCCAATGGCTTTCCTTTCTGAATGGAAAATTCACCGGCGAAATCTTCACCCCCAAGCGCAAAACCGTCACCCAGCCCGGGGTGGAGCTGACCCCCATCAATATCAACGACGCCATTGCCGATTACGAGCTGATGCTTTATAGTCAGCTTGCCGGAGCCGCCCGGGCCCTTTCCTCCCCCAGCGGTCTCCCTACAGTGCGTTCCAATTACGGCACCGGCATTATGACCTCCCTTTTCGGTGCGGAGGTATTTGTCATGCCCCGGGAAACCAACACTCTGCCCACCACCCGTTCCTTCAACGACACCGACAAAATCCGGGAGATCATGATGAAAGGCAAGCCCGACCTGATGACCGGATTTGGCCGGAACGTTTTTGAAATGGGGGAAATCTTCGCCGAAGTCCTTGCCAAATACCCTAAGGTGCAGCAATATGTCCACGTCTACCATCCGGACACCCAGGGTCCCCTGGATATTTGCGAGCTTTTGTGGGGCGGAGAGATTTTCTACTCCATGTACGACGAACCAGATTTTGTGGGGGACGTGCTCACCCTGGTCACCGACACCTACGCTGACGTACTGGACAAGTGGTTTGATATGTTCCCCTGTGACGCCGATATGAATTTCCACTGGAATCTTTGCCACCGGGGACGCATTCTTTTGCGTTGTGACAGCGCCATGAACCTTTCCCCGGAATTCTACCGGGAATTCGCCAAACCCTACGACGCCCGTCTCCTGGCGCATTTTGGCGGAGGGGCCATGCACTTCTGCGGCCGGGGCGACCATTACATTGCCGACCTGACCTCTACTCCTGGACTCACCGGTATCAATATGTCCCAGCCGGAGCTCAATGATATGGAAATCATCTACCAAAACACCGTGGATAAGGGAATCCCCATCCTCAGCTTCCCCCGGCACGCCGCCGAAGCCCATGCCTCCCGTCCCGGCGGCTTCCGCAGTCTTGTGCATATTGACTAATTATTTACAATTATTCTTCTTCCCTATTGCATTTTTCATATCAACAGTTTATAATACGACTAATATTTATTTTTGGAAGGAGAATCTCCATGCGCAAAAGACTGATTTCCATTCTATCCCTTGCCTGCCTGCTTGTTTGCCTGTTTGCATCCTGCACCGGCAAAACTCCCGACCAGATCGCCGCCGAATCCGAAGCCGCTCTTACCCTGGAAACCACTACCTGGTCCCTGGAAGTAGAAGGTGCCGAAGCCACCACCTACACCCGGGAAGAAGCTGAAGCTCACGAGCTCACCAAGATCATCGGCAGTATGATCCGTTCCTGTGACCCGGGCACCAACGGCACCGGTTGGATTCAGACCAGCTTCATCATGGAAGGCATCACCCTGAAGGAATTCCTGGAAGATGTAGGCGCTCCCAATGCCACCAAGCTCACCTACTACGGCACCAACCTTTACGATGAAGAAGTCTCCTTCACCGTTGAGAGCGAATACCTCCAGAGCGACGAGGTCGTTCTCGGTTGGATTCTGAACAAGACCGAGCTTCCCTTCGACTCCAAGACCTTCGTAGGTATTTACGCTGCCTCTTCCATCAGCGACTTCGATTCCTGCACCTCCATCAGCAAGGTAGTTATCGAATAACATTCCCTACATAAAAGCATCCCCCTTCCGCATTGCGGAAGGGGGATTTTCCTTTATTCCAGTCGGGTCCAATCGAACTGCACGATGGGGAATGCGGCATTTTTGGCAAGGCGGTCGTAGACTTCCGGTGCTTCAGCAGGAGAATAGGTCTCCTCCACCAGGGAAGCAAGGTCCAAACGACCCAGTTCCACCAAACGAATGATGGCTTCCGAATCGTCCTTTTCGGTCCACCAACCACCGGAGGATTCGTAAACCGGCCGGGCGTTGGTGTGGGCACCGATCAGGGTAATGCCGGGGCAATGCACCTTGCGATAGTAGTCGATGGTGAAGTTGGGGTCACGGGTACAGCCAAGCAGGGCGATCCGGCCATATCGAGCCATGCAATCCAGCACCATATCCAAACCAGAGCCGCTACCGGTAACCTCAATGGCCACCTTGGCACCGCCGCCGGTGAGGGATTTAACGGTTTCCACAAAGTCGGGGGCGAAGGGATCCAGGGCGTAGTCGGCCCCTCTCTTCAGAGCCAGCTCCCGCTTCTCGGCCACCGGGTCCACCGCAATGATGGGTGCCGCACCGGCAATCCGCAGGAGTTCCACGGCGATCATGCCCAGAACACCCTGGCCCATGACAATGGCCGATTCCCCCATTTCCAGCCGGCACTTCCGGATGGCGGCCATGGGGAAGGTGACGATGTGCACCAGTGCCGCTTCGGCAAAGCTGACGTCATCCGGCAGGAGATGCACCCGATTCTCCGGCAGGACGCAATACTGGGCGTGTACCGTCCATCCGCAGGCAACACGGTCGCCAACCTTGACGCTTTCCACGCCCTCGCCCACTGCTTCCACAATGGCGCCGGCGCTGTAACCCACCTGACGGGGGAAGGATACGTCGGGAGCCATAACACCCCGGACGTTGGGATTCCCCACCAGGTTAGCCCGTTCGGTACCGGCGCTGATGGTGGTGGTGATGATGCGGACCAGGACCTGACCGGGACCCAACACCGGCATTTCCTTGCTGACAACTTCCGCAATACCGGGGGACGTAAAGATAATGTTCTTATTTTCCATGGTAATTCTCCTTATCTTAATCTTCCAATGCCCGGATCAACCGGTTTCTGGCGGCACGGAAGGCTTTGACATCATATTCCACGTCATCAAATTCCCGGCAAACCGAGGTACAGATGGCGTCGGCCATTTCCTTATTCTTTGCCGCAAGGGCACGAAGCAGTTCGTACTCTTCGGCACTGGCGCGGTAAGCTTCCAGGCGTACCGACATCCAGGGTTCCCCCTCACCCGGATAGACCACGTGGGTATCCCCCGCTGGCAGATAGGTCACCGAGTCGGCGTTGTGATGTTCGGGACAGCTCTGTTTGAAAGGATCCTGTCCGGGCTGGTAGTTCACCGCCGCCCAATGGAGATATCCCGTCAGGTCGTAACGGTAGGAGGCCCAGAAGTGATACCTGGTCGCCAGGAGGGCGTAGTCCATATAGCGGTTGATGGTTTTGCCGCCCCGGGGGACACAACAATCATAATACCAGATCTCGTCTCCATAATGGCGGAAGGTATCGATCTCGGTTTTATGATCCTGGTACTCCTTATTCAGGGGGATCCACACATCGATGGTGCCGTGGACCGGGCCAAAGGACATGGCATCCATCAGGCGAAGGGAGGGCGCAAGCTTGCGGATCAAGCCGCAAAGAGCCCGGTATTCCATGGCATTGGCGTCGTTGGGTTCGTCGGCCACCCCAAGAAGGAAGCGATCCACCCATCCCTTCTTTTTCAAAAACGCTTCCAGGGCAGGGAGCATTTGCGCCAGGTAGCAGTAGCATTCAAAGCTCATGGATTCCATGCCGTGAATCAGAATCGCCGATTCCTTCCAGCTGCGGCGGAAGCCAAGTCCCCAATTGAAGCACTCATATCCCAGAGAGATGGCCTTCGTCATGAAGGCTTCCATGTCGGCAAAGGTGATTTGGTACCGATTGTCACCCAAATCGGTGACGTTGGGACCGGGACAGTAGAGCATATTCTGGTGCATACGGCGAAGCATTTTGAGATAGGCGGTATCCAGCGCCTCAAAGGCCGGTGTCCCTTCCTCTACCCCATGATACAGGCAAACGCAGTTCTGATTGTATCCCTGGATCATGGTCAGCGTTTCGCCGGGGACGGTGACCGGGCTCACTTCCAGCTCCACGGGAATCTCCGTCTCCCCTGCAATCACCTTGCCGCAGACGGTCCCCGTCTGGGCATCGGCGGGAATGGGTTGGGAAAGATAGATGGCACAAACGCCGTTTTCCCCCACCTTGACGCTTCCTTCCGAGGGTTTCAGGCAATCGTACAGGTAGTAGGGTGCCACCCGTTCGGGAATATGGGGTGCCGAATTGCTTTCGTCCAGGAACTGGTTCTTTTCCACGTATACGGGAACCATTTCATAAAGTTCGGGATTCCATCCTTCAAAGGACACCTTCAAAGTCGTTCCCGGCACCTCCGAAAACAAAATCTGGGCGCAGGCATAGGATCCCCGGGGTGTCAGAATTTTTACGGTATCCCCTCCGCTTTGATACTCGGTAATATCCGGGTACAAAAATTCGGCTGTATCCACACAGGTGTAACGCATAAACCTTCTCCTTTTACAGCTAAAATTCATTTGGGATTTCAAAAATGGATATTGCTTTTACGGCCATTATACAGGATGCACTCCTGCTTGTCAATGCCCGGTTTCCCCACCGGCGGCTCTTTCTTCACGTAAAATATCCCCCCTTGCCGCATGGCAAAGGGGGATGCTTGCAGATTACGCCTTTTTCAAAATATACAGTTCGTAGGGAGTCAGTTTCAGCCCATCCCGATAGACTGTTCCCTGCAGAAGATCCACGTATTCCCCCTCAAACCGGAATTCGCCGGCCTTTCCGCCAACCGAAGCCACCAGATAAAGCGTATCCTCACCTGAAACTCTCTCGGTCACCATAATACCATCGTCCACGTCGTAGACCTTGGCATAGGCAATGCCTGCTGCCTTTTTGATGATCCGTGCAAATTCAGCTTCTTCCGGCAGAGTTCCCAGCATGACGACCCAGCCTTTCCCCAGCTGCTTTGCAAATACCGGGCACTTGCCAATCAGGGCGGAGTGCCCCTTTGTTACGGTAAGCCAGGGTTCAAAATCGCCCTTTCCGAAGAGCTCGTAAATGGCACTGCCGTGGGCGACGTTGCCTTCCTCGTTTGTAAGCTCCACCTTGCCCGCATCATCCGGAAGGATATAGTCAAGGTGTGCCCCGATCATCTCTTCCAGAGATCCATAGGGAGAGGTCTTATATTTGGTACCAATCCCGGTTCGGATATCGGTCATGGGCCCAACGACCCACACGCCGCCTTCTCTCACCCATTCGGTCATCCGCTTCGGGAAGTCATGTTCTTCCAGCGTATAGGCAGTGGGGGTAAAGATCAGCTTGTAGTTTGAAAGTTCTTCCTTCGCATCGATCACGTCGGGGTGGATGCCCGATTTGAGAAGTGCCTTGTAGAAATCCTCCACAAAGCCGTATTCATTCTTGATAGCGGCATTGATATCCTGAGTCAGCTTGATATTCCAGTTCAGGGAGGTAAACAGAAGGGCGGTATCGCTTTTCACCTTGTAATCGGGCAGGAAATCGGCCACCTTTTGGAATTCAGCTGATGCTTTCCGGATTTCCCCATTGGCGTAGGTGTAACGTCCCGAGGTATCCAGAACCGCGCCGTGCATCAGCTCGTGACCTGCCCAATGGGTGCGCCAGAGCCAGTAAAGATTGGCCTCTCCCCCAAGCATGACGGGAAGCCAGGTATTCATGTATACAAAGCCTTCGTCCTGCATGGCATGGCCCATCTGGGTGGAGCCATTCCAACAGGCCTGGGTCTCGGTATTCCAGAAGGGACGTTTGGAAAAGTGACGCATGTAGTCCATCCACAGGGTTACCTTTTGGAGATCGGTAAAGTAGTGGTTGAACTGTGCCACGTCCAGGGGATCGTTGAGTTCCCGATAGTCAAAGCCGTTAAAGGGCATGGTATCGGTTCCGATGGGAGCCGAAGAATATTTCCGGATGATCGCCGCCTGAAGATGGACGAAATTCTTGTGGCTCTTAAAGTGGGAAAGATTCCATTCCAGCTTGATGTGAGGGTTGTGCCAGGCATTTGCCGGGACGGGTACGTCATCAATATCGTCGTAGGCTTGACTGAAAAGGTTCAGGTTCCAGGCTTTGTTCAAGCTTTCCACATCCCCGTATTTTTCAGTCAGGTGTTGGTGGAATGCCTTCATGCAGTGATCGCAACAACAGCCGATGCCGTTGTGGTAGATTTCGTTATCGATCTGCCAACCGATCACACCCGGATCTCCCCCAAACTCTTTCGCCAGTTTTTCCACGATTTTTTCGGAATAACGGATATAATCGGGGTTGTTGGAGCAGCAATGCCGTCTGCCACCGTGGCTGTTACGAACACCGTCTTCGTGGAGCATAGGGGCTTCGGGGAATTTTTTGACAAACCAATGGGGAGGCGTTGCGGTAGGGGTTCCCATAATGACACCGATTCCGGCGGCATGCATTTTGTCCACCACCCGATGGAGCCAGGCAAAGTCGTATTCCCCTTCCACAGGTTCCATTTTCTTCCAGGAAAATTCCGCAATGCGTACCACGTTAAAGCCGCATTCCTTCATTTTCTCAATATCAAAATCAATCAGTTCCTCATCCCAATCTTCGGGATAATAGTTGGCGCCAAGCAGAATACGATTCATAACTTCGTTTCCTTTCCTTCTCTCTCGGTTTATTTGCATTATATCACGCAGGGCATAGGGTGTCAAGAATTCTCCGGGGGGGCGGCCGTGCCGTCATAGGTTACGTTCACGATTAACCTGTCCGCGATCCCCCAAAAGACCTGCTTTATTCCCTTCCGCCCTCTGCCAGACAATCCTCAATTTTTTCGTTGAGGAGCCTTCTGAAATTCAAAAGATTCGTTGCGGTACCCGGATGGGTGAAAAACGTCACGTTGCCAAAGTAGCCTTCAACAAACTCCCTGGTTTTTTCTTTTCCGATCAGTTTCTCAAGCAACAGCAGGGCACGCATATCGTTGATCCCCTCGTAAAACACCTTTTGTCTGATCGACTGTACGCATCCGTTTTGGGCAGGATATACCAAATAGCTGGTCCCCGGATTTCCGCCCGAATAAAAACACGAATTGATGTAGGGATTGGCAACCCCCTGCGACAGCATGTCGTAGTAGAAATTATATCCCCAGTGCAAAAAGCCCTCTATCTCGTGCATATACATTTGAATCCCGATCATGCGGTTTCGTTCCCCCGAGCAGTTCAGTTTGCGGTTGCTCAACCCGTCGAAGCATTGTCCCCCCGTATAATAAGCCCAGAGGTGATTTGCCCGCCCGTAAAAATCGTGAATATGGTCGGTGCATACGATAGGAGTCTGCACGATTCTTTCCTTGTAGATTTCATAATGCGAAAGCGCATCGCCCACGACGTATCCGTCCAGAAGGTTGCCCACCGCCTCTCTCGCCTTTCGGTAGGATTGGATATTTTCCGTGGAGGGTTCGTCGGAAATATGGAACACAAACCTTTTATCCCATCCTCTTTGCTTCAAAAACGCAAGAAGTGCGGGGATATATGCGTGCAAAAAGGCGGTGTACTTTTTACCCCAGGCCGCGTCCTTCCAGCCAAACAGCTGCTGATACCTTCCGTTGACGGTTGCCATAATCTTGGGTGCCGAGCTTGCCCCCCATTGCGAAAAGAAATGCGAATGCTCAAAATACTCTATTCCATTCTTTTTCGCAACCGATATATATTTTTCAAGCAGGGAGAAATCGAAGCGATACTCGCCGTTTTCAAGCTTTACGCCCACAAGCTGTACGGTTTTCCGCTCCTTCCCCACCGGTGTATCCAGCGGAGGGGTAAAGCAGGGTGTAAGGAGCAGATTCATTCCGTTCAGGCTTGCCTTTTTTACGTAATCGGCAAAAACAGGCCAAAAGCGGTCGTCAAATGGCTCCACCGCATGTGCATCGCACAGGCAGTCACAGTGAAACCAATTGGTGTATTTGAGCTTTTGCTTTGGCAAAGACGCAGGGATAATTTTCAGGCCGACGGTTTCCTCCCCGACTTTATCCCCTGTGCCCTGTGCGAAAAATTCCACCGTCAGCGGATACATGCCGGCTTTGAGCTTTTTTCTCTGTTCGTTAATTGTGATCCATACACAGCGCCAGCCATCCGATTGGGCAGATATATGTAACCCGTCGTCTTCCACAAAAATCGTGGTTGACGGGAATCGTTTCTGCCGAATTTTGGGATTGATCTTTTTCTCAAACAAAGGGTCGGGGAACAATCCGGCCCGGTATTTGTCGTTTAGGTTCGGGGCGCTCGCCTGAAACACCGGCACAAAGCCCACGTCAAAAAACGAAACCGGAAGCCCGGTGGAAATACGCGCATAAATCGTATCCGAAACCATCGTGTTTTCCCGGAATTTATAGGCGATTTGGAAGGAAAACGGTTCGTTTTCCAAAAAAGAGCACAATTGGAGCCGATCCCCCTCAGAGGGAGCGATTTCAGGAAACACCTTTGCGAGAGAATGCAGTGCAATTGTCTGTAACGTCCATTCGTTCATACCCGAATCCCCTTTCTTTTCCCTTGCAGAACCATCCGGCAAGGTCAAAAGCCCCATGCACACCCTGTGACAGGATATCTTTCATCAGCCTTTTTTTCGTATGCATGGCCTTCTCCTTCGCCGGGGCTTGTTGCAGTTATTTTATAACAAAGTACAGCCATTGTCAAAACAAAAAAAGTTTTTCGACAAAAACTGAAATGTCATCCTAATGATTCATTGGTCGCACAGGGATGAGAAACTAAGCCCACAGCTTGGATGAAAACACAAAGGACAGGCCGCTTGACCTGTCCTTTGCCTTACCGTATCATACAAAATTGCGATCTGCTCCTTCGATTCCGGTTTTCAAGTGCTTCACAACCGCTTTCGACCTTGATACAGGAAACACCTATTGCCTGTGCTCTCCATAAAAATCCAAAGCGAGCAGGATATGGTTGAGGTAAAGTTCTACTGCTCGCGTAATCAAAACCGCCGTACCAAGAGCCTTATCAAATACAAGATCGGAGTGTTCAAGCGTACACTTCCTCGGTTACGTAGGATGCGTACGAAGCGGCATTCGGGCCGGTTGGATATTCACTGGAGCTTCCGCAACAAACAGCGTTCATCCGATTTTATCATATACTCTTACAAAGTCAACGACAAAAGCATCATCAACAAACTCCCCTTTGATTTCGTATGGAACGTCTTCCTCGCTTTCTCCATTTAGCAAAACCCTTTTCTTCGCGCTTGAACGATATCCCTGAATCTCTGTTGTGAGCAGAATAAACTGCGGCACGTGAGATACATGTTGATTGCATCTGGATACCTCTTTCCCATCGCAATAGAAAACGTAGCCCTCCGGTTGCCAGTCCATGCCAAAATAGTGCCAGCCGTCTTCGGTCTCTTCCAGGTCGTAGCCTACTCTTCCCTCGTTCCTGAACTGTTTCCCATATCCACCCATGATATTTCCCGTGGTCGCTTCCCCCCGTTTGAAGCATTCCATAATATCGGATTCTATTCCGCACCACTCCGGCTCAAAACGCGCACCTATCGTGGGGGATTGTGTCCAAAAAGCACTCCACATAAGCTCGGGATGCTTTTGGAATTTGCATCTGCACTCATAGTAGCCATAACGGTGGACAAATTTGGGTGCTTGCAATTCTTCAAGGGGCCATATACCGTCCTGTCCCCACGGATTTTCTCTGTTTGTGCTCAAATAATCAAAGGAGTTTGACCCTGTTTGCAGTTGCGGCGATACGTATCTTCCATCAACCTCCACTCGATGAAGCTCAATATGACTATCACCGTCCAGAACAATGCCCTTATCGGTATATCCGCTAAACCGCTTGCCCCAAAAATTCAACCGGAAGTCCCATTTCGTTCTATCAAGCTCTGTTCCGTCAAACTCGTCTGCCCATACAAGTTTCCATTCCCCATCCGGCAAGTAGCTGGATGCGTGCCCCTCAACCTCGTACTTATTCATTTTCACAGTTCCTTTCCTACCGAATCCCAAAATTCTTAATGCCGCATGAAGAGGACAAGGCAAAGCCATCCTCCCATATTGACATTTCTTCAATTCCATTGTATCATATATATTAGTGCAGTTATATAATAATATTATGTTATTTGTTAGAATTCTTATAATTCGGAAGTATGGGTTATGGATCAGATCATTCTACCGCAAATCGTCTCTATCGGAATATTTAATTCCGACATCGCAATCAAAAACAAAACAACTACCAGCGTTAGAAAAACCACAATGTTTGAAATCGACCTTCCCATAGAAAACGGAGGAATTGTCTACGTGGACTCTGAGCAATCGCCCATTATCCCCAACACGGTGATATGCGTTAAGCCGGGACACCAGCGGCATACAAGGCTTCCCTATAAATGCTACTATATCCATATGATTTTAGAAGAGGGCGCACTTTACGATATGTTAATGAAAACGCCGTCTTTCATTCCTATCACGAATTTCCCGGAATATCTTTATATGTTCAAATCCCTCTGTAACCACAGGGATTCCGAAACAGCATCCAACGTCGTCATTTTACAAAGCCTGATCCTGCAACTGGTCTACATGCTGAATAAGGATTCCCAAAAACTGGAATACACCATGAAGCTAAAGAATCTTGAGCATGATATCGTGGAGGAAGCCATCAAATACATAAAAGAGCACCTTTCAGGCGACTTATCCCTTGATGCCGTGTCAAAATTCGCATCTTACAGCCCCATTCATTTTCACAATTGCTTCAAAGCCGCAACCGGCACAACACTCCACGAATACGTAGAAAACTTAAGAATCAAAAAATCCATGGTCCTTCTCTCAACCACCTCCCAAACCCTGGCAGAGATCGCATTGCAATGCGGCTTTTCTTCGCAATCCTATTTCAGCTACGTATTCAAAAGGAGAACGAACATGACTCCAAGAGAGTACGCCAAAAAAGAATGTACCCGTTATCTATACGAAAGCACTTCACGCACCAAAGGTGTGCTTATCGTGCCGCAAGGCACACTTAGTTGAAAAAAGAGTCTTTTGTCCGGTAGACAAAAGACTCTTTTTTCGTGCGTAAGAACGACTAAAAGTAGCGTAAGTAGGGGTAAGAAAGACTAAAAGTAGTGTGCATTATCTATTCGACAAATTGGAATTTGGCAAACAGATAAATTATTATAATACGATTCTACAATATACTTAGACCATTTATTAGCTTCAATTTCTAAACTTCTGTCCGTTCGTTTATCCTCTTCTAAGAAATACCATTGATAATAGTGCGTGATTTCGTGTGCTAACACGCAAAGAACATCTTCTAAAGAGTTACTTTCTGTAATCTTTGATGCAATTGATATTCTAGGATATATTCTTCTTTTTTCATCATCCATACTGTAGAACGCGCCATAATATATATGATTGTCTATATGATGTTGAAAACCTTGTGTATTACAAAATAAAACATTTAATCTAATGGGGAAGAAATAATACTTTCGCAAAAACGTAATGAATTTCTTAATTTCTCCTATCGTATATTCGTCAAACTCATTTCCATAATCGTAAAACTTATATCTTAGACCTGACGCTTTGGCAGAACCTCTATAATAAGTTTTATGCTCTTTTTCAATCCAAGAAATCATAACTACCTCTTCGTCAAATTCAAGTTTGTCTAACTGATTATACCATAATTTGTTGTTGTTTTCAATGATATATCGCTAACGCGATATGATATACGGCAATGCCGTATGATATACTTGCTTCGCAAGCATGATATAATATCCGTTCCTTCATACGCGAAGCGTATATCATCTGCGAAGCAGATATCATAGCGTCAGCTATATCACCCGTTCCGCAAGGAACGGATATCATTGAAAAAAGTCACCTTTGTCAGTAGACAAAAGTGACTTTTTTCGTGGCACCCCCTGCGGGAATCGAACCCACAACTAACCCTTAGGAGGGGCTTATTATATCCATTTAACTAAGGAGGCGTGCCGAACAGAAAATATTATACTATTTGCCGGGGCACTTGTCAAGGGAAAAGCGCCCGGTTTTTGGCCGGGCGCTCCGATTTCAGGTTATTCTTTCACCACAAAGGTGCCGTTTTTACGTTCCAGTTCAAAGAAGCAGGGGCGTTCAAAGGGGTTATTGTTGGGGCGATGGAGGGAGAACATGAGCTTACCGTCAAAGGTTTCGAAAAGCATACCGTGACCACCGTCCTTGTCGAAAAGGGGTTCGGCCTGCTGAATCCATTCGCCGGTGATCTTACCGGAGGTATTCACGGCAATACCTTCGGCATAGTTACCATTGGAGAAGCTGGACCAGAACATGACAAGCTTCCCTCCTTCCCGGACAATGTAGGGACCATCGGTGACCATGCAGGGATTGCCGGCAATGATGCGGGGATCGTTGGGGGTGACCCAGGGTGCTTCGTCGGCGGCAAACAGGGTAACAGGATCCCCCACTGGGTGGGTCAGGTCAGGCGAAAGCTCCACGGCACAGATTTCGCCGATGCCGATCTGGAGCCATTCGTGACAGAAGACCATCCAGGGCTTGCCATCGTCATCCACAAAGAAGGTACCATCCAAACACAGCCAATCCGCCGGAGTGATGGGTTCCGGGGACCATACACGGTAGGGTCCTTCGGGCTTTTCAGCCCGCAGAATTTGAGTTGCCCGGGTCTTTTCGGCATTGTAGAAGGAGGCAAACATATAGAAGGCACCCTTGTATTCGTGAACCTCAGGAGCCCAGAAATTATCGTTGGCCCAGAAGCCTTCGGGACGCTCAAAGGCCACGATGGGGCCCTCCCAATTTTCCAAATCCTCCGAAATGTAGCAGGGGAAGCCGCTGACACCGTGCCAGGCGGTACGGTTGTCGGTACCAAACATATAATACTTGCCTTCATGGGGCAGGATAAAGGGATCCCGGATGCCGATGTCTTCGCGTTTGATCATATCGAAAATCAATCCTTTCTTTCAGATCATCTGTCACCATTATACTGGGTAAGAAATACTTTGTCAACCCGATATTTTTTCGTATTTCCTCTTGCTTTTTTTACCACAAGCGTGTATGCTATGGGCAGATAAAGGAGGGATTCCCATGAAAGAACTTCGTCTGAAAGAATTGACTCCCCGGCAAAAGCTGGGTATGGTTATGACCGCTCACATTTATGAAGGTCCCAATCGGGAGGAAAACACCGCCTACGCCCTGGAAATGATCAAAAACCACGCTCTGGGCGCCATTTGGATCGGTCCAGGTCTCACCTGTTTCGAGGAAACCATGGCCGCCGTAAAGGAGGCCGCCGACTACCCCATTCTGATCGTATGCGATGCCGAAAGCGGCATGCCCCCCTACACGGTGGGTCGGCACAATGCCATTGGGTGTACCGGCGACCCTCACCTGGCCTACGTTTTCGGCAAGGTTACCGCTGTAACCGCCCGCAAAAAGGGCTACAACGTAATCTGCAATCCGGTACTTGACATGGTAACCCACAACGCCGTTTGCGGCGCCACTGTGCGGGGATTGGGTAGCGACAAGTACAAGGTCACCGAGCTCGCTCTTGCGGAAGCCCGCGGGCTTCACGACGGAGGTGTTCTGTCGGTTGCCAAGCATTATCCCGGCTCCGGCACCGGGCTCGTCGATTCCCACATGGCGGAATCCTCTTCTCCCGCCACCCTGGAAGAGCTTTTGGAGTTCAACCTCTACCCTTATCTGGCACTCCTTCGGGAAGGCCTTTTGGACGGCATTATGACCAAGCACAGCCGCTTCCACAACATTGACCCAGACTACCCTGCAAGCCTGTCCAAAAAGGTGATCGGTATTATCCGGGACCAGGGGTTTGATGGATTTGCCATTACCGACGCTCTGGTGATGATGGGCATTGCCGCAAAATTTGGCGCCCGCACCTGCCGGGGACTTGCCATTGCCAACGGCAACGACCTGGCCCTAACCTGGGGACCCAACCAGGAAGGATACGAATCCATTTGTGAAACCTACGACCAGGGTCTCATCCCTGATGATCGACTGGACGAAGCCGTATCGCGAGTACTTGCCGCCCAGCACAAGACCCTGTCCCTTTCCACCGATTTGGAGCTCACCGAAACCGATCTGGAAGAATTCGACAGCATCAATAAAAACGGTGTATTTGCCAAAACCGACCCAGGTCTTTCCACCGCCCTGGACCGGGATGGCAGGCACTATTTTGTGGTGCTCACCGAAAACAACGTGGAAATCAACGACGCCGGCAAGGTGAACGTGGACACCCTGCTGAAGGGCTGGTACCGCCCCGACCGGATTATGGAAAAGCTCCAGGAGCTGTTCCCCAATTCCATCTCGGTGGCCATCAACCAATTCCCCTCCCCCGGCCAATCCATGCACCTCTTGGAACGGTCGGTGGATTACGATGACGTGGTGTTCGTTACCTTCATGGAAAGCCAAGCCTATGTGGGTCGGGAATGCCTGACCAGCCGCATCGTTTCGGATATCGAAGCATTGCAGATCACCAACCGGGTTTCCACCCTGGTGCATTTCGGCAACCCCTTCGTTTTGGAGGAGCTGCCCCATATCCCACGTTTTCTCATTGGTGGCCTTTCGACCAACAGTGTGGAATACACCCTGGACGTTTTGGCCGGGAAATATCCCGCAAAGGGTGTGCTCACCTACGACGTGAAGCTTCCTTAAACATAAAAAATCCGCATCCCGTATGGGATGCGGATCATTTTTTGAGGTAGATTAACCACCGAATACGGCAAGCAGGAAGCCTGCGGCAACGGCGGAACCGATAACACCCGCAACGTTGGGGCCCATGGCGTGCATGAGCAGGAAGTTGGTGGGGTTATACTTGGAGCCAACATTCTGGGAAACACGGGCAGCCATGGGAACGGCGGAAACACCGGCCGAACCGATCAGGGGATTGATCTTACCGCCGCTGAGGGCGTACATGAGCTTACCGATGAGCAGACCGCCAACGGTGGACAGGCAGAAAGCGCAGAGACCAAGGATAATGATGTAGATGGTCTGGAGGCTGAGGAAGCCGTAGCCTTTACCGTCTACTTCATAGTAACCAACAGCGGTGGCACCAACCGACAGGGACAGGAAGATGGTAACAATGTTCATCAGTTCGTTCTGTACGGTGGAGGAGAGACGCTTGGTCACACCACATTCGGTAAGCAGGTTACCAAACATCAGGCAACCCAGCAGAGGAGCAACCGACGGGAGAATCAAGCAGGTAACGATGGTGATCATGATGGGGAAGCAGATCTTTTCGGTCTTGGTGACGGTACGGAGCTGTTCCATCTTGACCATACGTTCCTTCTGGGTGGTCAGCAGCTTCATGAAGGGAGGCTGGATCATGGGGATCAAGGCCATGTAGGAGTATGCGGCAACCGCAATGGGAGCCAGCAGGTTGGGAGCCAATTCCTTGGTGAGCCAGATGGCGGTAGGACCGTCAGCACCACCGATGATACCGATGGAAGCAGCTTCGGGGCCGTTGAAACCAAGAAGGATGGCAGCCAGGAAGGCGGTGAAGATGCCCAGCTGAGCAGCAGCACCCAGGAGCAGGGACTTGGGGTTGGAGATCAGGGGACCGAAGTCGGTCATGGCGCCAACACCGATGAAGATGAGGGAGGGATAGATACCCAGCTTAACGCCCAGGTAGAGCATATCGATGAGGCCGCCCTCGTGGAGGACACGACCGTAGTCAATATGAGTAACCTCTTCGGTCAGGAGCCAAAGCTCCGGATTGTAAACACCGGAGAAGGGCAGGTTAGTCAGGAGCATACCGAAAGCAATACCAATGAGAAGGAGGGGTTCAAACTGCTTTACGATGCCCAGGTAAAGGAGTACGCAGGCAATGACAATCATCACCATGGACTGCCAGTTGAAGCCGGCAAACAGCCCGTAAAGGCCCGAGGTTTCCCACAGGTTGAGGAGAACTTCACCAATATTCATTTATTTCTCCTCACTTTCCACTTTTTTAATGGACTTGAAGCGGAGCTCGTTTAACGGAGTCTGCATCTTGTCAGCGACAATAGCCATCACCATAGCGGCCTGTTTGGGTTCTACGTCGTGCAGCTTGAAATCACCGCAGGAACCCTTTGCCAAAGCAGGGGCAGCGGCAGCAGCAGGAGCAGCAGCCACAGGAGCAGGAACTTCCGTCTTGGCGGTCTTTTTGACACCGGCGAAAATCGAAGAAAAGATCTTCACGATGATCAAAATGAGGACCAGAACTGCAAACACGAAGCAAATGCCAACGACGGCGATTGCAGCGGCCTGCCCGATGGTCGGATTGGTCATATCCATAACGTACACCTCTCATTTTTTCTTTTCGTGAACCAGATTCCATCCCGGTTTGCGGGAAGAAAACCCACTTCACAAATTACCATAAAATTTCTGCAGTTATTATACCATACCTTACCAGGGAAAGCAATGGGCAAAATCATAAAAAGAGACTTTCCCCTCTCCCTAAAAATGTACTATTTGCCTTTACCCTTTTTCCATAAATTTACCCCCTGCCGCAGAGTCTGGCAGGGGGCTATTTCGGTTGATTTTATATCACAAGATCACTTTCTTCCATCACCCGGCAGGCGGCAAAATAGGCCTCCTCCAGGGGAATCCAGCGTTTTTCAAAGCTTTCCCGGTATTCTTCCCCGTCCCGGTCCACGATGCGGTAGAGTTGGGTTTCCGGATCCACATGGCAAAAAACCCGGATATCCGCCGAAAGGCCGATCTTGGGATTGCCGGAATAGGAGCCTTCCACAATATAAAGGTCGCTTTCAGGAACCTCTATCCATTCACCGTAGTCCATCCGGCTGCAGTCAAATCGGCGGTAAGCAAAGGCACCGGTGCCGATTTGATCCGACACCTCCTCCTTAAAACGCTCATAGTGGATATTGCCGCCGGCTTCGGCAAAGCGCTCCGGTGTACGAAGGGCTGGAGGCAGGAAAAAGTCATCCATATGGATGACCCCAGCCTTTGGATAAAGCTCTGCCAAAAGCGCCGCCGTGGTGGTTTTCCCCCCCGCACAGCGACCGTCGATGCGCAATACCAAGGGTTTTTTGTCACTTTTCAATCCCTTTTCGATGGCAAAAAGCACCGGAACAATTCGGGCACAGGCCGGATCCAAAACACGGTAAGTCGGACGGTAAGCCGCTCGATAGGCTTCGCTGTGGCTGACCATAGGGTAACCCGATGCGGCATATTCGGAAAGATACGCTTCCAGTTCACCGGAGGAGAATCCAAATACCCCCTGGGCAGTCAGTCTGCGGAGCAAATCGAGACGTTTGATAAACGTTTCCTTATCCCCAACCGTCCGCCTTGCCGAAAGGCAGAAGAGCCGTCCAAGAAGATGGTCAGACAGCCCCTCCCCTTCCAAACTATCCAAATAAATCCGGATGTGGTCCCCGATGGATTCCAGAAGGGGCCGATCCTTCATTTCGACCGCTGCCCGTTCAGATTCCAATCGGGAAATCGCCATTTCTTCGTTTTTCACGATGTGGCCCCCACCGAAGGTTGCTTGGTAAAGCAGCTTGACCCCGTCCTGGGGCTCCATGGCGGGATAACGGTCAGCGTGGGCTTTTAAGATAGATACAAGGTCAGTCATTGAGTAAAATCTTTCCTTTTTTCAATGCCATCACCAAAATGGGGATCAGCACGATATGTAAAATGATGCCGGGGATGGCCTGGGTGAAGGCGCCGGCTACAAAGAGCGCAATGGAGAATTCACTGCCACCCAATCCTGCAATGAGGAAACGCACCAGGCCCCAGACCACACGGCCGATGAGCATGGAGGTCACCAAATTGACGTAGATCATGATATTTTTCTTGGGCAGGAGCTTGTAAAGCAGTCCGGTGGCAAAGCCGTAAGCGGCAAGCTCAAAAGCCATGGCGAAGGCCGTTGGCCACATGGGAGGCATTTGGAATAACAGGGAGCGCATGATGGGGGCAATCAAGCCCACCGCCATACCCCAGGGAGCACCGCAGACGAAGCCGCACAGAAGCACCGGAATGTGCATGGGAGAAAGGGCACTACCAATTTGGGGAATCTGCCCGGTCAAAAAAGGCAGTACCAGGGCAAGAGCCAGGAGGAGAGCGGAGTAAACAAGGCGTTTGACAGTTTTCATAAAGTCCTTTCTTTTCCAAAAAAGCGCCGTGCCCTTACAGGGACACAATGACCCTGCTGGGTTCGGCGCCTTTGTGGCAATTCATCAAAAATAAAATGGATTCTAAAAACGGCTTCTGCCTCGTCAAAGGGCGTATGCGCCCTTCCTCTCTTTTGTTACAGTATAGCGCAAAAGCGGCCATCTGTCAAGCCCTTACCCCACCATGGAGGCAAAGCTTGAAAGGGAGGTGGCCCGGGACACGTAATAACGGGGAATCAGGAAGGGATTCACTCCGGTTTTGTAGAGGCCCCCGTTCATTTTGATGCCGAAGGAGTAGTATTCCGCCCCGATGGAGCGGGTGGCGTTGTTGTAGCTGCCGGAGGGATAGCAAAGTACGAAGGGCACACGCTTGGTCAGCCGGGCCAGCTGTAGGCGGGAATCCTCCATTTCCTGGCGTTGCTTGGTATCCTTCTGTTCCCCAAGCTTGGGGTGGCTGACGGTGTGACTTTGTACCGAAACCAGCCCGGATTCCACCATTTCGGTGATCATTTCCGGGGTGAGATAGTGATTTTTGGAAAGCTTCCCGGTGATCATGAAGATGGTGGCCTTGGCGTTGTATTTTTTCAGCAGGGGGAAAAGCTCCTCGTAATTATCCCGGTAGCCATCGTCGAAGGTGAGTAGTACCGGCTTTTTGATTTCGTCCAGCCGCGAAAGATCCTCAAAAGTGATGGTGGTGTAACCGTTGTCTTTCAAATACTTCAGCTGACGTTCCATTTCGGAGGGTTTGACAAACAGTTCGTTGATACCCCAGGTGTTGTTGCTGACGGCGTGATACATAAGGGTGGGCACACGGCGTCCCTTTTGCACCTGGCTTGATTTCACCACTGTGCTGGCATAAAGGGTGTTTTCCTCCTCATCCCACAGGGTAGCCAGTCCGGAGGAGGCCACCAGAGGCTCCATGGCAAGATACAGGGTATCTCCCAGGAATACCGGATCGATGAGCTTTTCCTGATTGCGGTAAACACCCCCCACCAGGGTGGATACCAGGTATTCGTCATCCCCCAGGGTGAAGTGATATCCCTCTCCATCCTCGGTGAGGGGAACCCCCGCCGCCTCCAGGAAGGCGGGCAGGTTCACCATTTGAATGCCATTCCAAAGGGAGATTCCTCCGGAAAGGGCTTTTCCTTCCACAAAGATGGATCCCGCTTCCTCCAGCGCTTCCAGGGAAAGGATCACCGCTTCCTCTTCCGCTTCGTTCCGGGTTGCGGTGGGCAGGATCTTACTTTCTTCACCGAACGTCAGATTCTGCGTTTCTACTTTCTTTTCTCCGCAGGCGGAAAGGAGCATAAGCAATCCCGCAAGCAGGGCAAATACGCGATATTTCATGGCAAATCCCTTCCTGATACAATTGAAAGGAGGACAAACGCCCTCCTTTCGAAATTATGGGAGTAAATTTATTCTTCGTCGCTCCATGCGGTGGCCTGGGACACGGTGTAACCGTAGACCGAGGTGTCATCCTTTTCAATGGACAGGCTGACCCAGGAGGTGAAATCGAAAATACTGTTGTAGATCTGGATGGTGATACCCATGGTGCCATCGGGGCCCAGTTCCAAAGCGCAGATACGGATTTCAAGCCCTTCACCGCCGGAAGGTTCAAAGGTATAGGTTTCATTTGCGGCATCGTAGTAAATCAGGGAATCCAGATAATCAACATGGGGTGTACCCACGGTTCCCACATTTGCGGTGAACATATCATTCACCATGGACTGAAGACTCTGCGTCCCGGTGATAACCGTGCGGCCCTCGGCGTCCTGGGTGGTACCTTCCGGATACTGGTGGAACAGGTCCACCATAGCGTAAATGGCGCTCCACATCATGTTATCCTGGGGGGCACCCACCATATCCTCGGGGTGACAGTAAGCCGCATATGCCACGGCTTTTGCGGCGGGCGCTAACTTGGTCAAAGCAGAGCCGATGTCACCGTTGAAGTAGGCAATCAGGTCAGGGTCGGTTTCCTGGGTGTAGTCGTATTCTTCCACACTGAAGAAGGTTTCGTATTCGTACTCCACTTCCCCTTCACCTTCCTCTTCCTGGTCGGCTTCGGGTTGGGATTCCTCCTCCCCGGAAATCACGGGACCGGGATCCAGAATGACGGTCCCACCCTGGGTATCGCTTTCCATTTCGTGCTCATCATCAAACTGCAGGCTTTCGTTTTTGCCGCAGGCTCCAAGCAGAAGGCTCAGCACCAGAAGCAGAGAAAGCAGCAGAGTTGTTTTTTTCATCATTTTTCAGTATCCTTTCGGGTATTTGCCCTATTTTATCATACCCAGGGAAAAAGTGCAAGAAGATTTCGGAAAATGCTTCTATTTCAGAGCTTCCCGGATGGCGGCGGCTGTCCCTTCGGGAGGCGGTGTACCGTCGTAGCGGGTGGTGTTGTAAGCATCCGCCAGCTTCCGCAGGACTTGTTCGTGGGTGGGATTCCCATCGGCGTAGGCAATTTCCCCCAGGGTCTCGAATGCAGTTTTGGACAGGCGGTGTTTGTAGCCCTTTACCCCGGCTTTGCGAACCGTGTGGCGGAAAAGGTAACGAACCCTTTCCTCCTCGGTGCGCATGGCCAGCCAGCCGATGCGCTCTCGAACCAGGTCCCGGAGCTTTTTGCCACCCAGCCAATTGAAGTCGATGGTTTCCACCACCTCTTCATAAAGCTCTTCCTCTTTTTCGTCCTTGACCTTCTTTTTTCGTGACCGATAACGGTCCTTGGTACCGTTTTTCAAAAGCTTCATCAGATAGCTCCAGAAACGGCGAAGCAGGAAGTAAACAAGAAGCGCAAATAACAGGCACAGCGTCACCAGCACAATATCCGGCATGATCTTATTCCGGTCAATTTCCTGTTCCTCCAACTCTCCCTGAGGCCTTCCTTCTATTGCCACAGCCCCCTGCTGTTCTATTTCCTCTTCCCCCCGGTCATTGAGCCGATCCACCAATCCATCCCCCAGGAAGGAAAGGGTGCCGCCCACCACAGGGACCAACAGAGCGGTTACCAGCATGAGAACCAAAACCACGCTCCAGTTGTCCCGGCGAAGGGAGGGCGAAACCGGGATTTTGGCTTCCTTTCCCTTATGTCCCTCCTCTTCCCGGATCTTTTTGTTTTTAAACCGGGTGTTGCGGTTGAGCTGGGTAAGCAGGTTGTTGCGGTTCATGGAATAGAACTGGAACAGTGCGAAAAGAATCACGCTTGCCACGTAGAGCTTTTGGTATTCCCCAAAGGCACCCATGGCGATAACAAAAATCAAAAGCACCGCATGGAGAAAGAGCATGACAAGACTCATGGCAGGTTGGAGAACCTCGTACCAGTTTTTGGCCCCCACGTTCCGACCCAAAAGGAAGGGAACAAAGCTCAAAAATCCGCAGGCCATGTGCCGGAGCTGGTCCAGAAGACCGTCATTGCGTCCACCGAAAAGCAGAAGCACAGTCATGGCAACCACAAAAATGACACCGAAGAAGGGGGCAAAAAAGATGTTTTTGCGGAACAGCCAGCCAAACAAGGTTCCAAGAGCGGTCATCACGAAGATGAGAGGTATAAACCACAGGGCTTCGCTTCCCACAGGAAGCAGGATCAGGCTGGCAAAAATATAGATGGGCAGGAAGGTAATATAGCTATTGATGGTGCCAAATATTTTTTCTTTCATCCCGATCACACTCCTTCCCCGGTGGTGTAGGTGCCGGAAGTCCGGTTCAAAAGGCAGAGTTCCACCAGGTTGCCCTTCATCCGCAGGGCTTCGATGACTTCCTCCATCCCCTCGTCCAGGTAGGCGGTCATAATCAGAATGCCGCAATCGTTGATACCGCTTGCCGCCTCCCCTTCCAGGAAGTGGCGGAATTCCATTTTGCTTTGCCGTTTCAGGCAGGCAAGCTGGGTGAATACCTCCCCAAGGTGACCCTTGCCGGTCCCGAAGCCGGTTTCATTGATACCCAGGGGAGAATCGACGGAATTGCTGGCAAAGGAGGAGGAAATGCCGTGTTCCAGGGCGTATTGCAGGATTCCCGCCGCCTGGGACACCCCCCGTTCAATGCACTCGGGATCCACGTCGGTCTGGTAATAGCGGTCGGCCTGCACGTTCAGAAGCACCCGGAGCTTGATGTCGGCGGTATAGTCGTTTTCGTTGACCATGAAGCTGCCGGTGCGGGCGGATGCTTTCCAGTTGATCTTGCTTTGGGGATCACTTGTGGTATATTCCCGGACCCCCCGGAGCATGAAGGGGTCTTCGGCAATCCATCGCCGGACCACCACGTCCCCCATCAGGTTTTTCGACAGGTCGGCAAGCTCGTAAAAATCGGCAATCCGGGGATACACCGTCACCACCGCATTGATATCCGCTTCGGCGGTTTGTGCTTCCCGCACCCCCAGGATTTCCTGGCAGGTGATGTTTACCGCCCGCAGGGCGTAATAGCCCCTCTTTTCGCAAAGCATGTTGTACCTGCGGGTGACGGTGGAATAGGGGGCGATGGAGAAAACACTGTTGTGCTCCCCATATACCACCTCTTTTTTGCCCCGTTCCCCGGGGCGGGATGCGATATATTTCAGTTCGGGCGCCAACATGCTTTCCACCCGCACCAAGGGCATGGGCAGGAGCTTGGCGTTGGAAATGGTTTCGGTCATGACCACCGTTTCCCCCTCAAAGCAGGTTTCCGGGGTGTAACGGCGGGTGTAGGTCAGCTTCTTTGCCCCCCAAAACCGATAGGCAAAGGCCTGCAGAATGGCGACAAGCGCCACCGTCAGGGCGATATAGGCTGCTACCACGCTTGTCCCTCCCTTCGGTTATTCAGCGCCTTAAACTTCACGGACGTTGGC
>SVKS01000165.1 GCA_015068345.1 Oscillospiraceae bacterium | reverse complement strand
CCATAAACTGCAGCGCCACCAGGAACAACACCGATACCGCCACCTGCAAAATCATTTTTTGCAGGGCAGTCAGGCCCTTGTTCTGCTTCTTGGTAACCTTCACCAAGTCATCCGAAAAGCCGATGGCACCAAAAGCCAGGGAGGTCAGGAAAATCAACAGAGCACGGAAGTCCCCTGCCAAAAAATCGGGAATGGAAAACAGGATGGTGGAAATTCCGGTCCCCAGGATAAACATCAATCCACCCATCACCGGGGTCCCCTGTTTGGCCATGTGCCAGGTTGGTCCATCTTCTAAAATGGTCTGGCCGAATTTCAACCGCCGCAGCCAGGGAATGATAAACAGACCGGATACCGCTGTGATCACCAGGGAGGTAACAAACGCTAAAATTGCATTCATACTCATTTCTTCCTTTGTATGTATTATTTTCTTACTTCTCTACTTTTGCTTCTTTGAAGGCTTCAATGACCTTTTCCAGGTAATTCAGGCGGGAGCCCTTAAATAAAATCATATCCCCCTCCGCCACATAATCCAGAAGGCAGGATAGCAGCTCCTCGTGACTTTCAGTGGGAACACCTTCCGGTACCCCTTCCTGATACCAGGGAGCTCCCTCCCCATAAAGATAAACCCGATCAAACACCGATGCTGCCGTCTCCCCTACCTCTTTGTGAAGTGCCAGGGAATGGCTGCCAAGTTCCCGCATAGTGCCCAGAACCGCTATCTTGCGGCCGGGCACCTGGGTACCGGCTACCACCTGCATAGCAGCTTTCATGGATTCGGGACCGGCATTGTAACAATCTTCCATGATCTTTATGCCCCGAAAATCGTAGATATTCTGCCGCATGGCACTTCCAGGCTGGTAAGCACCCAGAGCAGCCGCTGCCTTTTCAAGCGAAATACCCATCAGGTGACCTGCCGCTGCGGCGGCCACCGCATTGATGACGTTGTGCTTACCGGCTACATGCAGGACAAAGGGTACACCCTTCAGGGTAAAACGGCTACCGTCTTCCAGCAATTCCACCTGCTCTGCCACATAGTCACACAGGGGGTTATCGATACCAAAGGTTGCCACTTTTTGCGAATATGCTTCCCTTTTTTCCCAAAGCAGAGGTTCATCTCCCGAAATGAGAAGAATTCCGTTTTCCGAAAGCCCTTCTGCAATTTCCAGCTTGGCATCCCGGATTCCCTCCCGGGAACCCAGGTATTCGATATGGGCATTGCCGATATTGGTGATAAGGGCCAAATCAGGCTTTGCAATGCGTGTCAGACGGGATATTTCACCCTTGGCGGACATTCCCATTTCAATGATTGCCGCCTCATGACTTGGTTCCAGATCCAGAAGAGTCTTGGGTAGGCCGATTTCATTATTGAAATTGCCGCCCGTTTTGTGGGTATGGTAGCTGGTGGAAAACACCGCCGCCGTCATATCCTTGGTGGTAGTTTTTCCAACACTACCGGTGACGCCAATCACCAGAGGGTCGATTGTTTCCCGATAGGCACTAGCGATTTTCCCAAGCGCTTCCAGGGTATTCTTTACCCGGATAATCCGCTTCCCTTCCCCTTTTTGGGACAAAGCCGCCACTGCGCCGGCTTCCAATGCAGAAGAAATAAAATCGTGCCCATCGAATCGTTCCCCAATCAGGGGGATATACAGGGTATTGTTATCAATCTTCCGGGAATCGGTGGAAATATTTGTGACAGTGCCTTCCATAGGCTCTCCATCCAATTCCAGGATATGCCAAAGATCCCGAAGCTCCAGCTCCATCATTTGGGTTCACCCCTCGTTTTCTTCTTTTATTTTTGCCGCCGCGGCACAAGCCAGATCCCGGTCATCCATGGGGTATTTGACCCCTTCAATTTCCTGGTAATCCTCATGTCCTTTCCCTGCAATCAACACCAAGTCTCCTTTTTTTGCCGCTTGCAGAGCCAAATAAACCGCTTTTGCCCGATCGACTTCCCGTAGCACCGGTTTTTTGGGCTTTGCCGGAATACCGGCATAGATTTCATCCAATATCTCTTCCGGCTTCTCAAATCGGGGATTGTCAGAAGTAATTACCACCATATCGCTTTGCTCGTAGGCAATGGCACCCATAATGGGTCTCTTGGTGCGGTCCCGGTTACCGCCACAGCCAAACACCGTAATGATTCTTCCTTCTGTGTAGCTTCGCACAGCCTTCAAAATTTCCTTCATGCTTTCAGGCGAGTGGGCATAGTCCACCATAACGGTGTACTCTTCCCGCAGGTCCACCACTTCGGCTCGTCCCCGCACACCGGTTGCCGAAGAAAGTCCGGTTGCAATCTCTTCCAAATCCAATCCCGCCGCCAGCAGAACCGACACGGCACAAAGGCCGTTATACACAGTAAAACGTCCCGGTGTCGCAATACGAATTCTACGCATAGATCCCGTGGTCAACGCATCGAAGCTGACGCTATCTGCATTGAGGCGCACATTCTTTGCCACCAGGTCAGCCATGTCATCCTCCATGGAGAACACAACCACTTTGCCGCCGGCATTCTCGGTCATAAAGGAAGCCCATTTATCGTCCCCATTAACCGCAAACACATCCGACAGCGCAGAAAAACGTGCTTTTGCAGCCGCCAAATTTTCCATCGTACCAAAATAATCCAGATGGTCCTGGGACAGATTCAGGAATGCACCTGCCCTGAAGCGAATGGGATCCACCCGTCCCACATCCAGGGCATGGGAAGACACTTCCATTACCACGTGAGTAACGCCGTAATCCACCATTTCCCGCAGATGCTTATAAAGCTCCGGAGCTTCCGGGGTGGTAGACCGGGAAGGAATCCGATGATCAGGATAAAGAATTTCGTTGGTACCAATCAATCCAGCAGGAATTCCCATTTGGGACAGTACCGAATATACATAATGGGTGGTGGATGTCTTTCCCTTGGTACCGGTAACACCGATCATAGTCAGGGAATCGGCCGGATTGCCATACATGGCACTCGCGGCAAAGGCCACCGCCCGCCTGGCATCCTTCACGTAAATTCCGGGGAGTCCCTGGGTATCGCATTCCACATCCAGAAGAACCGCTTTGGCTCCCCCGGCAATGGCAGCCGGAATGTAATCCTTGCCATGGCGATTGGGATCCGACAAGGATGGAAGCGCACCATAAAGCGCTCCTTCACAGCCCTTGCGGGTATCCAGAGTAACACCAGTCACTTCGGTTTCCAGATCGATATCGTTCCGGATAACCTCCACTTTCTCCAACAATTTGCTTAATTTCATAGTAAATGCCTTTCACGATGGGGATCATTCCCCGGTGTTGTAGGTATTGGCGTCCAGGAACTCCACCGAAATGACGCTCCCTTTTTCCAATTCCGTGCCTGGAGCCACACTTTGGCTCTTGGCCCTGACCGAGCCGCCGATGGAGGTTTGCACCGCACCAATCGCGCTCATATAGAATCCGGCCTGATCCATGCGGGCTACCGCTGCCGCATAGGAAAGTCCCACAACCGAGGGAACCGTTCCCATTTCCTTTTCAGGAGCTTCACCGCAATAGAGGAGGATCGGAGTTTTGCTTGAAATCTTGCTGCCGTATGCCGGAATCTGGGCGGTAACAAACTCACCATCCCCTACCACTTCCACCGAGAGCTTCACCTTTTGTGCTTTTTCGGTGGCTTCTTTCACCGTCATACGGTTGAGTTTCGGAACCACTGCCTGCAGGGTAGCCAGTTCCGAATCGGTGTATACCGCTTCCACCCCCAGAATGGGCAGAATTTCACCAAACAAAGCGCCCACCACGGGAGCCGCAATCTGGCCGCCCTGGTAAAGCTGTCCCTGGGGCTCGTCGATGTAGAGAAGCACTGCATATTCCGGGTCATCGCAGGGAGCAATACCCAGGAAGGAGGCAATATAGTTTTCTTCCTCATCAAATTTTTCGGAGGTACCGGTTTTTCCGCCCACCCGATAGCCTGCGGCGTAGGCATTCCGTCCGGTGCCTTCCGAAACAACCTTTTCCAGGATCTTGCAGATGGTTTCGGAGGTTTCCTTGCTGACAATCTGGCGGGTCACTTCAGGCTCCACCGTTTCCACGATGTTTCCATCCGCATCGGTGTAGGCCGATACCACGTGGGGTTTCATCATATTACCACCATTGGCAATACCGCTGACCGTAGTAAGCAGCTGCATGGGAGTTATTTTGAAACGCTGACCAAAGGAGGCAACAGCAATGTTTGCCTCGTTATCATCAAAGCTATCTTCGTCAAAGAAGACGCCACTGGATTCTCCGGGAAGATCAATTCCGGTTTTTGCAGTCAAGCCAAACAGATTGACATAATTATAGAAACGATTGCAACCCACTCGTTTCCCCACTTCCATGAATACACAGTTGCAGGATCCCATGACACCATGGGTAAAATCCAATGCACCATGGCCGCCGTGTTTCCAGCAATGGATATCCCAACCGGCCACATGGGTGGACCCGGCACAGTAAAAACCTTCGCTGGGACGCACCAGGCTTTCTTCCAAAGCCATGGCCGCAGTAACGATTTTGAAGGTGGACCCGGGTTCGTAGGCTTCGCTGATAACTCTGTTACGCCAGATTTCGAACATGGCATTGTTTGCAGCAGTCCCCTGCTGATTCTCCGGCAGAGTCTCAATTTCGGCTTTGATTTCATCCGAAAGGGTTCTGGGATCATTC
>SVKS01000018.1 GCA_015068345.1 Oscillospiraceae bacterium | reverse complement strand
CTACCCCCATCAAATAGCGGGTCTTATCCTTGGGCATTACGTCTGCCAGAGCATCCAGCACCTCGTACATAACCTCCGCCGGTTCGCCAACCGCAAGGCCACCCACCGAATACCCCGGCAGGTCCAACTCGGCAATGCGTTTCATGTGTTCCACCCGCAGATCGGTGTAGGTTCCTCCCTGGTCGATACCAAAAAGCATCTGTCCGGGATTGGGCGCAGTTTCGTCCTGCATGAGTCTTTCGTGTTCCTTCTTACAACGCTCCAGCCAATCGGTGGTTCGTTTCAGCGACTTGATTACGTAATCCCGAGGAGCGGGATTTCCCACGCATTCATCAAAAGCCATGGCGATGTCACTTCCCAAATTGGCCTGAATTCTCATGCTGTCTTCGGGACGCATAAAGATTTTCCGGCCGTCCACGTGGGAATGGAAATGTACGCCATCGTCATTGATCTGCTTGGGTGAGGCCAGGGAGAACACCTGGAACCCACCGCTGTCGGTGAGGATAGGCCGTTTCCAATCCATAAACTTATGGAGACCTCCGCAGGCCTTCACCACCTCATCCCCCGGTCGAACGTGAAGGTGATAGGTGTTGGAGAGCTCCACCTGACAACCGATCTCTTCCAGATCTTCGGCAGAAAGGCCGCCCTTAATGGCCGCCTGGGTTCCCACGTTCATGAAAAGCGGAGTCAGGGCAGAGCCATGGGGGGTGGTCAGCTTGCCAAGTCTGGCGTAGCCTTTGGTTTCATATATTTCAAGCATTATCGTTTTCTCCTTTTTCACTCAGAATCAGCATGGCATCCCCGAAGGAGAAGAAACGGTATTTCTCCTCCACAGCCGTATGGTAGGCATGCATGACGTTCTCTTTTCCTGCTAACGCGGACACCAACATAATGAGTGTACTTTCCGGCAGATGGAAGTTGGTAATCAAACCGTCCAACAGTTTGAATTTGTAGCCGGGATAAATAAAGATATTGGTCCACCCGGAGCTTGCTTCCAGACTACCATCTTCTCCCGCTGCCGACTCCAGAGTTCGGCAGGAGGTTGTTCCAACCGCTATTACCCGCCCGCCGTTTTTCTTGGCTTTTTTGATTTTTTCTGCAGATTCCTCCGGCATCATAAAGAATTCGGAATGCATAACGTGTTCATCGATATTTTCCACCGTTACCGGACGGAAGGTCCCAAGCCCCACGTGCAGGGTAACATAAGCGATCATAACGCCCTTTTCTTCCAGGGCTTTTAGAATCTCAGGGGTGAAATGGAGGCCAGCTGTAGGAGCCGCCGCCGAACCGGGATTTTTAGAATATACCGTCTGGTACCGTTCCCCATCCCCGTTATATTCGGTAATATAGGGCGGCAGGGGCATGCGACCCAGCTTTTCCAATATCTCCATAAATATGCCGGTGTATGTAAATTTGATAAATTTGTTTCCTTCTTCGGTGCCGCCCACGACTTCGGCTTCCAGCAAACCGTCACCAAAGATAAGCTTCACGCCCTTCTTGAGCTTGCGTCCCGGTTTTGCCAGAGTTTCCCACACGTCCTCCCCCTTGTCCCGGAGCAAAAGCAACTCGCAGGGATACTTTCCCCCATCAGAAGAGATACGTTCTCCAATCAGACGGGCAGGGATAACCCGGGAGTCGTTGAGTACAAGACAGTCCCCGGCACGGAGATAATCCACCATATCATAAAAATGCCGATGGGTGATTTCCCCTGTATATTTATCCAGCACCATCAGCCGGGAATGGTCCCTTTTCTCCTCCGGATGCTGTGCAATCAGTTCTTTGGGCAAATCGTAGTAAAAATCGCTGGTTTTCATCGTATGATTCCTCTATTTCTTCTCTCTCATTCGTCACGAGAGCAATTGACATCATTTCCAATTGCTGATATAATAGTAATATGCCGAAGATTACTCCTATATCATATCCAAGGAAACACAGCCTTTTATATTATATATGATACGACGTAATTTTTCAACCTTTTTCCCAAAATACAATTGCCATTGCAATGAAAAGGAGATCCCTCAATGAAAAAGTATCAAGTTGCTGTTATCGGTGCCACCGGCATGGTGGGCCAAAGATTCATGCTCCTTCTGGCAAACCATCCCTGGTTTGAACTGAAGATCCTTGCCGCCAGCGCTTCCTCCGCCGGTAAAACCTACGAAGAAGCCTGCTCTTCCCGTTGGGCCATGACCGAACCCATGCCCGAAAAGATTAAGAACATGAAGGTTTACGACGCCCAAGCCGATATGAAGTTTATCGCAAGTGAAGTAGACTTTGCCTTCTGCGCCGTTAACATGAAGAAGGACGAAATCCGCGCCCTGGAAGAAGCTTACGCCAAGCTGGAATGTCCCATCATGTCCAACAACTCCGCCCACCGTATGACCCCCGACGTACCCATGATCATTCCTGAAATTAACCCCGATCACACCAAGATCGTGGAATTCCAGCGCAAGCGCCTTGGTACCCGCAAGGGCTTCATTTCCGCCAAGTCCAACTGCTCCATCCAGAGCTACGTTCCTGCCCTGCAGCCCCTGCGCCCCTATGGCATTCAGAATGTATGTGTTTGCACCTACCAGGCCATTTCCGGCGCCGGCAAGACCTTTGACCGTATGCCCGAAATTCTGGACAACATCATCCCCTACATCGGCGGCGAAGAGGAAAAGAGTGAAAAGGAACCCCTGAAGGTTTGGGGCACCATGGAAAACGGCATCATCGTACCTGCCACCTCCCCCAACATCACCGCCCAGTGTCTGCGCGTCCCGGTTTCCGATGGCCACATGGCCGCCGTCTTCGCTTCCTTCGAAAACTGCCCGGATGAAGAAGAGATCAAGGCTCTTTGGAAGGAATTCAAAGCCCTGCCCCAGGAACTGGAACTGCCCAGCGCTCCCAAGCAGTTCATCCACTACTTCGAAGAAGAAAATCGTCCCCAATCCAAGCTGGATCGCAACCTGGAAGGCGGTATGGCCGTTTCGGTTGGCAGACTTCGTAAGGACAATCAGTTTGATATTAAGTTCGTTTCCCTGTCCCACAACACCCTGCGCGGCGCCGCCGGCGGCAACGTGCTGATGGCTGAGCTTTTCACCAAGCTCGGTTACATGGACTAATCGACACATCCGACTCACCTTTATCAGGAGGAATAGGTTATGAAGACTCCCGTATTCCGCGGTGCCAACGTGGCACTGGTCACCCCCTTCACCTGGGATAACAAGGTCAATTTTGACGTTCTCGGTCAGTTGATCGAATTCCAAATCGCCAACGGCACCGCCGCTATTACCATCTGCGGCACCACCGGTGAAAAGTCCACCCTGGATGACAAAGAACACAAGGATTGCCTGCTTTACGCCATTGACAAGGTCAACGGCCGCGTTCCCGTCATTGCCGGTACCGGTTCCAATGATACCCGTTATTGCCTTTCCATGTCCAAGTTTGCCTGCGAAGCCGGTGCCGATGCTCTGCTTTGCGTAACCCCCTACTACAACAAGACATCCCAGGCCGGTTTGATCAAGCATTTCTCCCTGGTGGCCGATGCGGTTACCAAGCCCATGATCCTTTACAGCGTACCCTCCCGCACCGGTATGGGCATTACCGCAGAAACCTACTATGAGCTGTCCAAGCACCCCAACATCAACGGTACCAAGGAAGCCAGCGGCGACCTTGAACTTTTGATGCACGTCCGTCGTCTGTGCGGTGACGAGCTGAACATCTGGAGCGGCGAAGACTCTCTGATCGTACCGGTTCTGTCGGTTGGCGGCCAGGGCGTTATCTCGGTCCTTTCCAACATCGTTCCCAAGCAGGTTTCGGATATTTGTAATCTTTGGTTCGAAGGCAAGGCTGCCGAAAGCGCCGCCATCGCCGTGGATACCTTTGATTTAGCTAAGAACCTGTTCTTAGAAACCAATCCCATCCCCGTAAAGGAAGCCCTTCGCCTGATGGGTTACGAAGTGGGCGATCCCAGAATGCCTCTTGTACGCATGACCGAAAAGAATCTTGCCATCCTGAAGGCTTCCATGGAAGCCCACAAGCTGATCTGAGCTTAGGAAAGGAGAACCTATGAAGGTTATTCTGACCGGTGCCGGTGGATACATGGGCAAGGTCGTCACCGACTTGGCAAAAGCCGAAGGTGTGGAGATCATCGCCGGGGTGGACCTCCGTCCTTTCGAAGCCCCCTACCCGATTTACGCTTCCATTGCCGACGTCCCTGAAAAGCCCGACGTTGTTATCGACTTTTCTCATCCATCCGCCCTTCCTTCCCTTTTGGCCTACTCCCGCATTACCAAGGTCCCGGTTATTTTCTGCACCACCGGATATAGTGTGGATGAGCTTGCCGAAATCAAGAAGCTTTCGGAAACCATGCCGGTATTCCGTTCGGGGAATATGTCTCTGGGTATCAACCTCCTGGAAGCCCTGGTGAAAAAGGCCGCTGCGGTATTGAAGGGCTTTGACGTTGAGATTCTGGAAATGCATCATCACCGTAAAGTCGATGCCCCCAGCGGCACTGCCAAGATGCTTCTGGAAGCGATCCAGTCGGTGGAACCCGACCGCTACCCGGTTTACGACCGCCACACCGAAAAGCATCCCCGTGACCCCAGGGAAGTCGGTATGCACGCCCTGCGGGGCGGCACCGTGGTGGGAGAACACCAGGTGTATTTCGCCGGAGAAAATGAGGTTGTCACCCTGTCCCATTCTGCCGAAAAGCGGGACGTGTTTGCTGTGGGTGCCCTTCGGGCTGCCTCCTTCATGGCTGGTGTCACCGAACCCGGACTCTACACCATGCAGGATGTCATCGGTAATATGATTTAAATGGCAACGCCACCGACTTTGTCGGTGGCGTTTTTGTGTTAGTTACATTGGTTATCTTTCATCAACCACAACCTTGCCGTCCATCAGGACGACAGCGGGTGCGCTATCCAGCTTGTACCACTCTTCCTTCATCAGGAGCAGATCGGCGTCCTTGCCGATTTCGATGGATCCCAGACGGTACCCTTCCCCAATATGACGGGCCGGATTGATGGTGATAGCCCGGAGGGCATCAAATTCATCCATCCCCGACTTCATGGCCAAAGCGGCGCAAAGGGGCAGATAGCACTGGGGAATTACCGGAGAGTCGGTGATGATGGAAACGTCCAATCCCGCCTTTGCCAGAATGCCTGGGGTGGCGAAGGTTTTGTTGCGAAGTTCAAACTTGGTAGCATGGGTCAGAGAAGGTCCAACTGCCAGAGGGTAGCCTTCCTTTGCAAGCTCTTCTGCAACCAAATGTCCTTCGGTAACGTGTTCCAGAGTCAGCTTAACTCCAAACTCTTTGGCAATACGGATGGCGGTGAAGAAGTCGTCTGCCCGGTGGGCATGGGCTTTCAGGGGAATCTCCCCGTGAAGCACCGGACGCAGGGCTTCCATCTTGAAATCAAAGGCCGGTTTCTTCGCGGGGTCATTTTCGGCAAGCTTGCACTTTTCGTCATATTCCTTGGCCTTGAACAGAGCTTCCCGGAGCTTTGCCGCAACACTCATGCGGGATCCCGAACCTTTATCCCGATAGCAACGTTTTGGATTTTCCCCAAAGGCGCATTTCATGGCGGCATTCTGGCGCACGATCATGTTGTCGATGCGGATGCCCTTGGTCTTCATAGTGACAAACTGGCCGCCCAGTACGTTTGCCGAACCCGGACCGGTGCAAACCGTAGTAACACCCGCTCTGAGGGCTTCGTCAAAAGCCGGGTCGGTGGGCTGAATGGCATCGATGGCCCGGAGTTGGGGGCAAAGAATGTCGTTAAATTCGTTCACGTCATTGCCTTCAAACCCGATACCCGATTCCTCCATACCAATGTGGGAGTGTGCATCAATGAAGCCGGGGTAAATATGCATCCCACAGGCATCGATGGTTTCGCATTCCAAATCTGAAAAATCTCCGATGGCTTTGATCTTCCCTTCTTCCACAAGAATATCGGCTGTAAATGCTTCGGGGTGAATTGCATCGTGGATGAGACCGTTTTTGATTTTCAGCATCGTCTTTCTCCTTTTCCTCTTGTTTTCATCATCATATCACAATCGTTGCGGGATTGCAAGACAGGGTAATGAATTCTTTCGTATTACATCATTGAAAAAAGCCCTTTGTCTTTCGACAAAGGGCTTTTTCTTGGTGGACGTGAACGGGCTCGAACCGTTGACCTCCTGCGTGTGAAGCAGGCGCTCTGACCAGCTGAGCTACACCTCCGGTAACAGAAGATATTATAGCACACTCTTTCGAAAAAAGCAAGGGGCAAATTTGAATTTTATTTTTTCCTTTCTCCTTTACTTCCCCCCACAATTCGGCATCGGTTTTTCGATATATTCCATGATTATTCTTGCAATATATCCGTAGTTGTGGTATACTTACATAATTGAATACATTGTGATTCGCCCGCGCATTTGTTACGAGCCGAACCCAGAAAGGATCCACTATGCAGCCTATTGACTATTCCAAACGTATTTCCACCGTTACCCCCTCCGCTATCCGCGAAATCTTGAAGGTAACCCAGGATCCCACCGTGATTTCTTTTGCTGCAGGTAACCCTGCCACCGAGTCTTTCCCTGCCAAGGAATTCAACGAGATTATTTCGAAAATACTGACCGAACGTCCCGGCTACGCCCTGCAGTACGGCATTTCTGAGGGGTATCCTGTTCTGCGTACCCTTCTGAAAAAGCGCCTATGGGACAAATACGGCATTGGACAGTCCTTTGATGACACCATCATCGTCACCGGAGGTCAGCAGGGCATTGAAATGACCGCCAAGACCTTGCTTGATGACGGCGACACCCTGGTTTGTGAAGAACCCAGCTTTTTGGGTGCGCTGAACGCCTTCCGTTCCTACAACGCTGTACTCAAGGGAATCCCCGTTGAAAAAGACGGCCTGGATCTGGAAAAACTTGAAGCCCTGCTGAAGGAAGACAAAAGGGTCAAGCTTGTATACGTCATTCCCACCTTCCAGAACCCCTCCGGACGTGTCATGAGTCTTGCCAAACGCAAGGCCCTTTTGGAGCTTGCCGAACGCTACAACTTCATGATTCTGGAAGATAACCCCTACTACGATCTCCGTTACGATGGCGAAGTGGTTCCCACCATCAAGAGCATGGATAAAACCGGTCGGGTGGTCTACTGCGGATCCTTCTCCAAGGTGATCGCCCCGGGTATCCGCGTTGGCTACGTCACCGCTCCCGATTGGATGATTGCCAAGTTGACGGTTGCCAAGCAGCTTTCCGACGTACACACCAACCTGCTGATGCAGATGGTCATTGCCGAATACCTGGAAAAATACGATCTGGATGCCCACGTGGAATCCATCATTGAACTCTATCGCCCCAAGCGCGATCTAATGATCAACCTTCTCAACGAGCATTGCGGCAACTTCATGCAGATCGAGAAACCCGAAGGCGGTCTGTTCATCTGGGCCACCCTGCCAGAAGGCTACGACGGTACCCGTCTTTGCAAGATTGCCGGCGGTTACAAGGTTGCTGCTGTACCCGGAAGCTCTTTCTGCGTGGATGACAGCCAGCCCTACCCTGCCATTCGTCTGAACTTCTCCCTTCCCACCATGGAACAAATCGAAAAGGGCTGTGCCTTCCTTGGCGAAGCCTGCAAATTCTATCAAAAAGAGGTATAATTCACCATGGAACAGACTACCCAACCCACTCCCAAAAAGAGAATTCTTTCTGCCATTAAGCCCTCCGGTGAGCTGACCCTTGGCAGTTACATCGGCGCTATCCGCAACTGGCTCGCCTTCCAGGAGGAATACGAGTGCGTTTACTGTGTTGCCGACCTGCACGCCATTACCGTCCGTCAGGATCCCAAGGAGCTTCGCAGACGTTCTCTGGAACAGCTTGCCACCTATATTTCCTCCGGCCTTGACTACGAAAAGAACATTCTCTTTATCCAGAGTCACGTTCCCGCCCATGCAGAGCTTTCCTGGATGCTTGGATGCTACACCATGTTTGGCGAGCTTTCCCGCATGACCCAATTCAAGGATAAGTCCGCCAAGAATGCCGATAATATCAACGCGGGTCTTTTCACCTATCCCGTTTTGATGGCCGCCGACATCCTGATTTACAACGCCGACCTGGTTCCGGTTGGTGATGATCAAAAGCAGCACGTGGAGCTGACACGAGACATCGCCAACCGCTTCAATGGTGTTTATGGCAACGTGTTTAAGGTTCCCGAAGCCTTTGTTCCTCCTGTAGGTGCCAGAATCATGAGCTTGCAGAATCCCGAAAGCAAAATGAGCAAGTCAGAAGTGGATGCCAATGGCTGTGTACTTCTTCTCGATAAGCCGGAAGACATTATGCGCAAATTCAAGCGTGCTGTTACCGACTCCGACCGGGAAATCCGCTTTGATCGGGAAAACAAGCCGGGTATTTCTAACCTGATCGAGATCTACGCCGCCGCCACCGGTATCACCCGGGAGGAAACCATGGCGCAGTTCGAAGGCAAGAGCTATGGCGATTTCAAGCCCGCTGTTGGTGAGGCTGTGGTAGAACTTCTGCGCCCCATCCGTGAAAATACCGAGCGCCTGCTCAAGGACAAGGGCGAGCTGGAACGCATTTACAAGGAAGGTGCCATGCGCGCCGCCCACATCGCCGACCGCACCGTTGCCAAGGTCAAGAAAAAGATCGGATTTATTGTATAATTCCATAGGATGCCCCCTTTAAGGGGGTATCTTATCGTAAGGATGATTGTTTATGTCAGAAACACTTCGATTCTGGATCAGTATCGGTGGATCCTTTATCGCCGCCACTGTACTCAGTTTTCTCTTAACTCCCCTGGCTATCCGTATTGCCCACAAGGTTGGTGCTGTGGACATTCCCCGGGATAACCGCCGTGCCCACACCACCCCCACCCCCCGTATGGGCGGGGTGGCAATTTTCACGGCCTGTTTGATCGCTTTTTTTGGTGTTGGCTATGCTTTATGGGGAAAATTGGACTCCTCTTTCCTTTTCATTCTTATCGGATCGCTGATACTGGTTGTTATGGGAATTTTGGATGATATCTATACACTAAAACCCCTTCTCAAGCTAGTAATCCAGTTTGCTGCGGCTTTGATTCCAGCCTTGAATGGTGTCACTATTTCCCGCCTCACCAATCTTTTCAGCCCCTCTGCCCCGCGCATTGAGCTTGGCATCTGGTCTGTTCCCATCACGGTATTGTGGATCGTTGCCATCACCAACGCGGTCAACTGGTTGGACGGATTGGATGGGCTCGCCTGCGGCATTTCGGCAATTTCCGCTTTCTGCATGTTTATCATATCCCTGACCACCACCCAGGATATCAGTACCATTGCACTTGTTTGCCTGTTTGGTTCTTGCCTTGGTTTCTTCCCCTTCAATCGCCATCCCGCCAAAACCTTTATGGGAGATACCGGTTCGCTGTTTCTGGGATACATGTTGGGGGCTTTGTCGGTGCAGGGAATGTTCAAGCTTTACACCGCCATTTCCTTCCTGATTCCTGTGATTCTTCTCGCCCTCCCTCTGGGTGATATGATTGTTACCATTTTCCGCCGCATCCTAACCGGACACAATCCCATGCACGCCGACCGCAGTCACATCCATCATCGCCTGATGGATATGGGTTTCTCCCATCGCCAGGTTGTTTCCATTCTGCATGGCTTTAGCTTCCTGCTTGGATGTATTGCCATGGTTTTCACCATGAAAGGCTATCTTCGTTTGGTTTTTCTTGTAGTCAGCATCTTTTTCTTGGTTTTCTTCCTTCTGAATCTCAGGAAGCAATATAAAAACCGCAAACCAATTTCTTCGCCGCCCCCTCCCCAATCCGAATAATAGCATAATCGAGAGCCGCTATACATATACCTGTAGCATCCTGTTTTCGGACCGATGCTGATTCTAAAGAGGTGTTAAAGGTATATGTATACGGCTCATTATAATTCTATCCTCCTTTCCGGTCGGGTTGCATCCCAGGCCATGCTATCTCACCAAAGTCATTCCGAAGAGATTTATCAGTTCTATCTTTCATGTGACCGCCTTTCGGGAAAATCTGATGTTATTCCCATTCATTTTCGAAAGAGTACCTTCGATTCTCTTTCCATCCTGCAAGGGTGCCGCTTGACGGTAGAAGGAGAGATTCGTTCCTTTAACAATAAAAGCGGAGAAGGTGCAAAACTTGTTATTCTGGTTTTCGCCCACAGCATTACTTTAGATGAAGCCCCACACCGGAATACTGCACTTCTTTGTGGGGCAATCTGCCGTCCGCCAATCTACCGCGAAACCCCGTTGGGCAGGGAAATCTGCGACATCATGTTGGCAGTAAATCGCCGTTATCAAAAATCCGATTATCTTCCCTGCATCGCTTGGGGCAGTAACGCCCGTATGCTTCGCGATTATCCCGTTGGGCAAACTCTTTCTTTCGAAGGCCGGCTTCAAAGCAGGAACTATGTAAAGCTTCTGCCGGAAGGCGAAGTATTGCGCACCGCATACGAAATTTCTATCACAAATTTATTCTATGATCATTTTGATCTTTCCGGATCTATAGCGCATAGTTTCCCCTGATCCGGTTATAATAGGATTGCGGAAGAAATTCCGCCTATACGCATACACGAAAACCGAAATCCGATTACAGGGATCTACGTCAAATGTATGCTTCATAAGAGTCGGTTATTGCCGACTCTTTTTTGTTTATCTATTGTATATTTTTTCCGGTTGTGATAGAATAGAGAAAATTCAACAGAAAGAATGTGTAATCGCTATGAAATGGTTTGATAACGTCTCTTATGGCAATGCTTGTTTTGACCTCTGTATTCCCGACAAAATGCCTGCCCCCCTGTTCCTTTACTTCCACGGCGGCGGTCTGGAAGCGGGTGACAAGGCTGATTTCAGAACTCATGCTGAAACCTTAGCTTCCCGTGGTATTGCTTGCGCCACTGCCAACTATCGGATGTACCCCACTGCCAAGTTCCCCGATTATCTGGAAGACTCTGCCGCCTGTTTTGCTTATCTGAAGGAGCATGCAGATGAATTCGGCAGCTTCACCGGCTATTACATGGGTGGTTCCTCTGCCGGCGGTTACATCTGTCTGATGCTCTATTTCGACCCTCACTATCTCGGCAAGCACGGCATTGCTCCGGACGACCTGAACGGATACGTTTTCGATGCCGGTCAACCCACCACCCACTTCAACGTACTACGTGAACGGGGGCTCGACACCCGTGCCATCCGGGTTGACGAAGCGGCCCCCCTCTACTTCATCGATCACCCCATTAAAAATCCCCTGCAGAAGTCCCGGCTCCTGTTCCTGGCCGCCGATAACGATATCGTTTGCCGTCTGGAACAGCATCGGGTCATGCTCCGTACCATGTTCCAGCTCGGCTACTCCCCTGCCCGGGTGGAATTCAAGCTGATGTCCGGCTATTCCCACTGTCAGTATGACGGGAGCCCTGTTTTTGCGGACATAATTTCGGAATTTATTCGTCCCGATTCAGCAAAATGAACCTGCTTTTACAAAATTCCCATTGACACCACAATCAAACAGAGATATAATATAACAAATTTCAAGAAAGGATCACGACGATGATGGCATTACAGTCTTTGAACCCCATTACCAATACCATCCAGCACGTCAAACTCATTCGAGTTTCGCCGGGCTTGCATTGTCGTACTCCAAATTCACCTCTCTCCATATAGGAGAGTATATACATGGATATGAACGGTGCAAGTCGAGATGCTTCGATTTGCACCGTTTTTTATTGGAAAGGAGAATATCTCATGTCAAAATCCCTCGTTATCATCTTGGGTCCTCATGCAGTTGGCAAAATGACGGTGGGGCAGGAATTGATGAAGATTACCGATTTACGGTTGTTTCACAACCATATGTCCATCGAGCTGGCCCGTCAATTGTTTCCGCCCCGTGGAGAAGCTTTCTTTGAGCTCAGCAATTCTATTCGCCAAAAGGTTTTTGAAATGTTTGCAAAGGGCGACTATCCTGGGCTGATCTTCACCTTTATGTATGCCTTTGGAGATCCCAATGACGCCGCTTATATAGCTGAACTCATCGCCATGTTCCGGGAAAATGGAGCAGCTTGCCATGTTGTAGAGCTATGTGCCGATTTTGACGTTCGTTTGGTACGTAACAAAAGTGAAAACCGTCTCCTGTACAAAGAATCCAAACGCGATTTGGAAAAGAGCGAGGCCGAAATGCGCAGCACCAGCCAACAGTACCGGCTTAACTCTTACGAAGGAGAAATACTCCCCTTCGATAGTTATCTGAAAATCAACAATACCGATCTGGCTCCCGATCGGGTTGCCGCCATGATCGCCGATTATTTCCATTTAGAAAGGACTGATTCTAATTGATTTTTGAAAAGAAAACCATAACTTTAAAAAACGGTCATACCGCCATATTGAGAAATCCCTCACCGGAAGATGCTAAAGAATTGCTCGGATGTATCATACAAGCGTGTGGAGAAACCGATCACCTTGCCCGCTATCCGGAGGAATGGAATATGACAGTGGAACAGGAGGAAGCATGGATCAATCGGGTAAACGCCTCCCCTTCCACTCTTTCCATTCTTTGCTATGTAAACGGAAAAATATCCGGTAACTGTGAACTCCGATTGAATACTGGCTTGAAGACCGCTCATCGTGCCACGGTCGCCATTGCCCTGTTAAAGGAATACTGGGGACTTGGCATCGGTTCAGCTATGTTTGAAGTCATGATTCAAACCGCCAGAGACAAAGGAATCGAAGTATTGGAATTGGAATATATTGATGGGAACGATCGTGGCAAACACCTCTACGAAAAATTTGGTTTCCAAACGATTGCCAAACTGCCTCATGCTTACAAATTGAAGGACGGAAGCTATCAAAGCAGTATCACCATGCAGAAATATTTATAGAAAAAAGCATCCCGAACATGGTGTCCGGGATGCTTCGCTTTACATATAGAAAATATTGTCTTTATACTGTTCCAGGATGACGGCATTATGTTCGTCGCCGCCGTCCACGTTGGCGCTGACAAATACAGGAGGTACCATCCCCCGTTCTACCATCATTTCCACCGAACGGGCTACTACTGCATTCAGGATCATGGCACCGATGACTGTAGAGGTAGGAGCGGTTTTTTCCGGAACGCCTTTAATCTCCAGGGAAGAATCACCCTTGGCACCACAGTTATCCAGTACGATGTCTCCGAAATCATAAAGCTTTTTGCCAGAGGGGTGGCGGGAAGTCACCTGGGAAGAGGTATTCATATTGGTCAAAACGATAACCGTCATCCCCTTCTTTTTGGCGGCAACAGCCATGTCAATGGCAACAGCATTGCGGCCCGAAACCGAGTGGATGATGATCACATCTCCCTCCCCTGCCTTTTCCCCCGAAAGGATCAGTTCGCCATATCCTTCCAACCGTTCCAACTTACTGGTACTGGTGATGGGGGTCATATCCAACATCATACCCGGCGCACGGATGGGATTGATGGTAACCAATCCGCCGGTGCGATAAAACAGCTCCAGAGTAATAAGCCCCGCATGGCTGGCACCAAAGGCAAAAATATTCTTTTTCTTTTCGGTGGCATCGGCAATGGCCTTCGCCGCCTTTTCCATGGCTGCGCCCTGGGTCTCTTCCACAACTCTGGCAACCCTGGCACACTCCTCAAAATATCGATTCAATGCACTCATAGCTTACTCCTTATTCATATCGGAACTGACCGAATTTTTCAAGCAAAACCGGGAAAAAGTCTTCCTTCTTTTGCCCCATTTCCAGGGCACGATAGACGATTCCACCCATACATGGGTCAAAAACCGGAGACACAATTTCCACGTGGGGATATTCTTTATGTACCAGCTTTTTGAAATGTTCCAGCATACTGGGGTGACCCTTCCAGACACCGCCACTGATACAAATTTTTCCGGCCACATAACCATCATGCCGGGCCAGCATGGTATTGGTCAGACGCGCGATTTCCCAGGCTGCGTCCCTGTAAATGGAAAGAGCCACCGGATCCCCCATGTGAGCCGCCTTGGATGTGACTTTTGCCACCGAAGCCACCAATCTCCGTTGATCCCGGGTATGGTACACCTTTTCCACCATATCCCACAGAGCGGTCATCTTCCATTCTTCCATCAAAAGCGGCAGGATTTCGGTCTTTTCTCCACGCCCATCTTCTGCATAAATGGCGGCACGCAGGGTCTTGGTTCCCACGTCGAATCCGCCGCCTTCATCTCCAAGAACGGTACCCCAGCCACCGATTCCATCGGTACAATCGGGTGAATAATAAAACGCATCCGATCCGGTGCCTGCCAGAGCCAGCAATCCATACTTTTCTCCGGTACCGGCCATCAATGCGGCCTGTCCTTCTGCCAGACGATTCGCCTGACCAAGTTTGGTCTGTTCCCGGATAACACGCTCGAACACGTCCCCGGGTCCTACGATAACAAAGTCCGCTGCTTCAATTTCAGGTTTTTCTTCCCCCAGGGCCTCGGCAACCGCCTTTTCCATGTCAGCGGTAATATCTTCCAGCGACCGAAAGTTTAGATTGGTTCCGGCAGCCTGTCCTACCCCAAGAAGATTCATATTTTCATCATACCGAATTACGATCAGCTTAGTTCCGCCGCCATCCGCCGAAAGGTACTGCATATCGTCACCTCCGTAAGTATTTTATCAAAGAGTTTGCCAGAAGACAAGTCCTTATTGCAGCATTGCCAGAAAGTCCTCTTCGCTGATAATGGTGATTCCCAAACTTTGAGCTTTTGTGAGCTTGCTGCCGGCGTCTTCCCCTGCCAGAACGTAATCGGTCTTTTTAGAAACCGAAGAGGAGGTCTTTCCGCCATAGCTTTCGATCAGGTCACTGGCTTCCTTCCTTGACATGGTGGGCAGTGTTCCTGTCAAAACAAAGACCTTCCCCTCAAAGCGAATGTCCCGCTGCTCTTCCAGTGCATCCATACAGATTCCGGCATCCCTCATACGGGCCAGAATTTGCTCTGTCTTAGGATTTTCACGCCAAGCAAGGAAACTATCTGCCATGATTTCCCCGACGTCACGGACGCTGCTGATGGCATCTCTGGGGGCTTCCATTAATCCATTCATACTCCGGAATTGGGTAGCAAGCACCTTGGCCGCTTTTTGCCCGATGTGGCGAATTCCGAAGGCAAAAAGCAACCGGGAAAGTCCGCGATTCTTGCTGGCTTCCAGGGCAGCAAGCAAATTCTCACTGGTCTTTTTCCCAAGCCCTACCTTTTCCACCAAAATTTTTTCGGTCAAATCGTAAAGGTCGGCCACATCACGCACCACGCCCGCTTCATACAGGCGCTCTGCCATAGCTTCCCCAAGGCCCTCCACGTCCATGGCATCCCGGGAGGCAAAGTGCATCAGGTTCCGCACCGTTTGAGCGGGACACAGGGGATTGACACAACGCACCGCCGCATCCTCCGCATTTTCCTCCACCTCTTCGCCGCAAGCAGGACAGTATTTCGGCATGACAAAGGGTTCGGTTCCATCCGGACGCTTATCCTTGATAACCCGGATGATTTCGGGAATGATTTCTCCGGCTTTTCTTACCAACACGGTATCCCCCACCCGGATGTCCTTTTCCGCAATGAAATCCCGGTTATGCAGAGTGGCTTTGCTGACCGAGGTACCTGCCAGGCGCACCGGCTTCATTACTGCATACGGTGTCAAGACGCCGGTACGGCCCACGTTGATCTCAATTGCTTCCAGCTGGGTTTCCTTCTCTTCCGGCGGGTATTTGTACGCCGCAGCCCAGCGGGGAGCCTTCGTTGTGGTCCCCAGAAGCTCACGGGCGGCAAGATCGTTGACTTTCAATACCGCCCCATCGGTTTCGTAATCGAACTTCTGGCGTTCCTCTCCCATGCGCTGGATAGCATCATAGGCTTCCTCGATGGTTTCATATACGCCAACCACCGGATTCACCTTGAATCCTAAGGAAGAGAGATACCGCAGGCTTTCGTCATGCTTTTCAAAGCTAATGCCGGTCGCCGATTGAATATTGAAGATCAGAGCTGATAATCTGCGGGATGCCGCGATCTTAGGATCCAACTGTCGAATGGAACCTGCCGCCGCATTCCGGGGATTTGCCAGGGGTGCCTGCCCCAATTCGTCCCGTTTCGTATTGATGGCATCAAACACACTCCGGGGCATGTAGATTTCACCACGTACCACCAGCCGTTCGGGGGCATTCTGAATCCGGAGTGGGATCGCACCAATGGTTTTGATATTTTCGGTGACATTCTCACCTACGATCCCATCACCCCGGGTTACACCCCGTACCAAAAGTCCATTCACATATTCCAATGCCACCGACAAACCGTCGATTTTCATTTCCAGGACGTATTCCACATCAGGTACCAGTTCCCGTACCCGGCGGTCAAAATCCCGCAGTTCTTCAAAAGAAAATACGTCGTTGATGCTTTGCATGGGCACCTCATGGGTAACCTTTTCAAAGCTGTCCAGGGCCTGGCCCCCCACCCGCACGCTGGGAGAAAGGGAGGATTGATATTCCGGATGAGCCGCCTCCAATTCCCGCAGACGCACCATCTTCATGTCGTATTCATAGTCGGTCAGCTCCGGTGCATCCAGAACGTAGTATTTATAACCAGCCTCCTCCAATTCTTTGCGAAGGAGATCAATTTCTTCTTTGGGATTCATACGTTTCTCCTCTATTCCTCTCGATTCCAATTCACGTCTGCATAACTTTCCGGAACGTAGCCCACAATCACTGCCTCGGCTATAGGGAAGGTTCCACTGCAGGAAACTATTTCACTTGTCCGGGCTCCCGAAACACGAACGGTCATATTCAGGGTAAAATACAGACTGTGCCTGGTTTGATTGATTCCACAGGATTGGAAGTCGTTGCCATACACCACACCGATTTTACCCACCGGTACCATTGCAAACCGAACTTCCGGTCCCCGGCCAAAGAGAAAGCTATTTTCAAAAGTGTTTCCAATCGGCACAGAAACAACGGCTTCTTTTCCCCTGTAATACTCAGCCAACCGATTCACCACAGCCGATTGCAATCGGTTAATGACTGCCGTATCAGTCCGGCAGGCTGTCACCGTACCATCTTCCCTGGTTTCCATCACCAGAATGTCTCTGTATGTAACTTTCTCATCCCTGACGGCTTCTTCCACCGCCATGTTGGCCATCCTTAATGCCGTGTTTTCGACTTCTGCCAGAGCATACTGCATGAGCACGGGGCTCATGCGGGATTCCAATTTCCCAAAGAACAGCCCGACTCCAAGCACCATACCAACCAAGATCAGTGCAACTCTCCAAGTACCTTTCCGCTTGCCATTTGGAAACAGGCGAGCCTTCCATCGCAGATACCATCGTATAGATTTCAAATTAGTCGCCTCCCCTGCATATATCTAACTACGAGTGTATGCAGGGAGGCTACTTTTTATTTGCCGGAAATGGTTACACCATCCATGGCAATCCACGGTTGAGGCCCCATACCATCGTTGGCGGTCTCCCGGGAAATCCCCCGGATATTTTTGATCATTTCTGCCATGTTCATGGAAACCATGGTCTCACTGACAGGGCGGGTAATCTTTCCGTTTTCAATCAGGAAAGAGTTCTTAGCCACACCGGAGAATTCACCGGTGGCAGAGGGGCTGCCGCCCGAAAGCCGCTGAACGTAGATTCCCTTTTCAATGCTCCCAATGATATCCGAAAGAGCATCTTCACCCGGCAGTACCAAAATGTTAGCCGCCGAACCATACGTCCGCACCATACCGGTTTTCTTTGCTCCATAGCGGGAAAGCATGAAGTTTCGAAGCACCCCATTCCGAATCAAATCCAATTTATGGATGGGATAACCATCGGAGGTGATGTGGGTTCCCACCGGGACAATCCCCTCTGCTTCCGGATCGATGACCAGATTGAAGCATTCGCTTGCCACCCGGGTTCCCTTGGCATTTTTCCAGATACTGGTCCCATCCATCAGCGGTGTATCGCTGATAAAATTCGAAATGATGGTTCCGATTAGGTTATCAATGGATGCAGGAGTCAAAACAATGGTCCCTTCAAACTTTCCATCGACACTTCCGGTTTCCAGGGATTCCTGCGACTCCCGAATCAGCTCTTCGGTCATACCCAGTGAAAGAAGAGGTTTGTCCGGTCTTTCAAATCGCGCTCCGTAATAGTTGAAGGAAGACCCCTTCTCTCCCTCATGGGCAGAGAAGGTTGTGCTGAATCCGTATAGGCCACCCTCCTCATTGTATTCCACACCGGTGCTGGTCATATAACACAGTTCCTGATGAATGTATTCAGCCACCAGCTCTTCCAAAACCACCTTTGGGTACTTGTCCTCCACCTGTCCGATAAACTCCCGTACACGGTCATACAGAGCTTCCAGATCGCCTTCCGGATCCCCGGAGACAAAGTTGGCGTTTTCGGTTACCTCTGCGACTCCTTCCGCTTCGTCGGGGGTAGCTCCTTCCAGAGCCTCCATACAGGCTGCTACGGCAGTATCAATTTCTTCTTTTTCGGCTTTGTTAATACTGATGGTCCCTTTTTTCTGGTCCTTCACCGCCTTGATGGCGATGCCAGTGGAAAAGACAGTACGAAGCAGGCGTACCTCTTTGGCCTGAACATTCAGTTCATCCGCTTTGCTTTTGTAAGCCCTGACCGCCGCCATATCGGCACCGGCTCTTTTCAGGGCTTCCAGGGTATATAAACAAATCTCTTTGCTGTTCATTTCCATTCCCCCTTATCGGCCGCCAATGGTGACACGGCACTTAATGGACGGGCCGCCCATGCCCACGGCAATGGACTGCTTTTTACCACACATGCCGTTGTAATCCCATTCCAGATCATCGCCCACCATGCTGACGGTCTTGAGCATATCGAAGGCAACCCCGGAAATTGTGGTTTCCTTGATGGCACGACCCAACTTGCCGTTTTTGATTTCGTACCCGGAGGTAACACCAAACATAAATTCCCCGGTGGTATCTGCCTGACCATTGTTGGTATCCAGGAGATAATATCCATCATCAATGGAAGCAATCATATCCTCCAATTTGTCGGTGCCGGGAAGTACCGCTGTATTTCGCATCCGGATCAGGGGTTCATCCGCAAAACCAAAAGCTCTTGCGTTACCGGTGGGTGCCACACCATAATGCATGGCACTGGCTTTATCATGCATGTAGCCCTTTAGAATTCCATTTTCAATCAACACGGCATCCTGTGCCAACGTTCCTTCATCATCCACGTATACCGGAATAGAAAGCTCTTCCCCGGCATAGTGGTGGGCAAAGTCTACCATCGTTACCTTTTCACTGGCTACCTCGCGTCCCAGCATATGACCTGCCACCGAACCACCCAGCACCAGATCGGCTTCCACTGTGTGTCCCACCGCCTCATGGGAGAGCATACCGGTCAGCATGGGGGCAAGAATGCATTCCTTCACCCCTGCTTCGGCATAAACCGCTTCCCTTTTGTGCATCAGCTTTTCATATACCTTTTCGATTTCATCCTTGAAAAAAGAAAGATCGGCGAATACCTGGTCAAAGAAGCCCTTACGGCCATACATACAGGTTAGATCACAGGGTTTTCCATCCTTGTCCTCCACCGTAAGTCCTACGTAAAGATTAGCTTTGGGAAGATACGAATGAATATCATAAGAATCGGACACTGCCGATAGCTTTTCGATTCCCATATGGCGAGCGGAAACAAACCGGCTCACTAGTCCGGGATATTTTTCGGTTACGTAGGCATCCAGTTCCCGGGACACTTCCAGCAGAAGCTTCTGTGATACCTCCCGGTCTTCCCCATAAATCATGCTTCCTGTCGGTACCGACGGAAGCGGTCCCTTTCCTGGCTTTTCCTTTTGATCCAGGAATCGGGCATTGCGGCTTGCGGCCGCAACCACCGCCCGAAGGGATTCGGTATCATATTCCGGTGCGGATGCCACACCGAATACCCCGTTCTTGTATACTCTGGCATTCACGCCGCCACGGATTTCCTTCGTATTGGCCAGTAGGTTGCCCTTTGAAATATAAACCGCCTGTCGGGTATTCACTTGGGCACGCAGCTCGGTATAGTCCCGAAATTCCCCTTTCAACGGGGTCACAAGATCCTGTAACATGGTGATTTCTCCTGCTTTCTGTTTGATTGCCACTTGTTATTTATCGTAATTTATGATAGACTTTCTTACATGGAGGTTATGTCATTATTATACATGACCCCCCTGCAATTTGCAAGTATTTCCCGGGATTTCCCTTCCCGGATCAAGATAAGGAGAGCTCTATGAGATACATCAAACTTTGCGGCAGAGCGGTTTCCACCCTGGCATTGGGTACCGATTATTTCGGTGCCACCGTCTCCAAAGAAGATTCCTTCGCCATTATGGACCGATTCCTTGCGGCAGGCGGCAATGCCATCGATACCGCCCGGCTTTACGCATCCTGGCTGCCCGGTGGCTCCGGCGCCAGCGAGACTACCATCGGCGAATGGATGAAAGCCCGCCAAAACCGCGATCAGGTTTTTCTGATTACCAAGGGCGGTGCCGTTGACAAAGGCAGTATCGAGCGTGCCCGTCTTTCCCCATCTGATCTACGCTACGACATCACCGAAAGTCTGAAAGCCCTGCAGTGCGAATCGGTAGACCTTTACTTCCTTCACAGGGATGACGAAAGCAAGCCTGTGGAAGAAATCATGCCCACCCTGGCAGAATTTGTACAGGAAGGCAAAGTCAAAGCTCTTGGTGCTTCTAACTGGAAAGTGAGCCGTATCGCCGAGGCAAATGCCTTCTGCGAAAAAGAAGGTCTTCCTCCCTTTGTAGCCAGTGAAATTCAATGGAGTCTGGCTCGTTCCACCCCTGAAAAGCACGATGACCTATCCCTTGTTTGCATGAACGAAGAAGAATATGACTATTATCTCGCAACCGGGATGCCGGTATTCGCCTTTTCTGCCCAGGCCAAGGGATTTTTCATTCGCGGCGCCGCTTCCGGTGTAGATTCGAACAACCAAAAGGCCATTTCTCGTTTTGCCTCCGAAGAAAACATTGGCCGTTTGAATCGGTTAAAGGATCTGATGGCAAAAAAAGGTATGTCTGCTGCTGCTGTTTCCCTGGCTTCCCTTTCCTCCCGTCCCTTCCCGGTTTCTACCCTGATCGGTTGTAAAACCCTGGCACAGTTGGAGGATTCCCTCACTGCCGCCGATGCCACCCTAACCCAAGAAGAGATCAATTATCTTACCAACGGGCAAAAACTTTAACCCCTTTTTCCGGCACAGCCTTTTGTGCCGGAAATTTTTCTTGACAAATCATGCTATGTGTTGTATAGTATTATGTGTCAGGAGGTATTGTATGGATATTCAATTGAAACGAGGCCTTTTGGACGTCTGCGTCCTGGCCGCCATAAAAAACCATGATTCTTATGGGTACCAGATTGTAAAAGATATGAAACCCTACGTAGATATTTCGGAATCCACTCTATATCCCATTTTAAGGCGTCTGGAAGCGGCGGAACTTTTGACAGTACGCAATGCCGAACACAACGGAAGGCTCCGGAAATATTACCGCATTACCCCGCAGGGGCTTGAACGAATCCATGCGTTCCGAAAAGAATGGGATGAGATTCTTTCTGTTTACCAATTCATTACACGGGAGGAACAAAATCATGACCAAATCTGAATTTTTGGCAAAACTTAAGTCCGGTCTTTCGGGTTTTTCCCAGGACGAGATTCAAAAAACGCTTGCTTACTATACCGAATTGATCGATGATCATATGGAAGATGGAGCCACCGAAGAAGAAGCGGTTGCCGCCATTGGCTCCCTGGAGGATCTTCTTTTTGAATTGCGTTCCGAAAAGAAGGAAGTCCCAATTGTAAAAGCGAAAAAGAAAGTTTCTGTAACTGCTGTTATCTTGATTATTTTAGGCTTTCCCCTGTGGTTCCCCCTTCTTGTTACCTTTTTTTCTGTATTTCTTACCATCTATATTGTCCTTTGGACGGTGATTCTCGTTTTATATGTGGGAGTTCTCAGCTGTCTGATTGGAGGAATTGCCGGGTTAGTTCTTGCTGCCATCAACTTCCCCCTTCTGCAATGGGGAGAAGGCTTTTTCCTGCTTGGCTGCAGTATTCTGGCTTTTGGCCTTACCATCCTTCTTTTCCTGGCTACTACCTGGCTGGCAAAGCAGCTTTGCCGCGGCAGCGGCTGGCTTTTCCGAAAAACCTTTCATCTTCCCAAACGTAAGGAGGTCATGGCATGAAATCATCCACCAAGGCATTTCTCATCACCGGCAGTCTTCTGCTTCTTGCGGGCATCCTGATGGTTGCTGTGTCGTCACTATTTCTTTCCTTTAACGTTACAGGGGAATATCCCTTCTCCTTCTCACAAAAGGAAGAATATCTAGAGGACTCTTTTTCCGATATTTTCATCAAAACCACACAGTTTGATGTGACGATTCACCCATCCGCAGAAGACAGTCCCCGCATCCGTTATCCCAATAGCAAGGACTTTTCCGTTTCCCTTGAGATCGAAAACAACACGTTAACTCTCCGCGAAACCGATCATCGTATCTGGTACCGCCGCATTTTCAATCTTGCTTACCTTTCCGGTCAGGTGGAACTTTACTTGCCTTCCGATGACTATCATTCTTTATCGATACGTTCTGCCAGCGGCGACATCACCATTGGAAAAGGCTTCTCCTTCAACCAAGTCACGCTCCACGCTGTCAGTGGCGACCTGGATGTGACCATGATCGAAGCCGACTCCTTGGATTGTTCCACCACCAGTGGCGACATGACTCTCCGGGACCTTAGGGTTGCAGAAACAATTAACCTGAAGGCCGTCAGTGGCGATTTTGAAGTGGGCACGGTACTTTGCAATTCTTTTTCCGCCTCCACTTCCAGCGGCGAAATCGAGCTCATTGCTTTACAGGCAGAAAAGCTCCTCAATGTCGAGACCGTCAGCGGAGAAATCAAGCTTTCCGATTGTGATGCCAATGATATCTCCCTAAAAACTACCAGTGGGTCCATTCAGGGCTCCATCTTGAGCGAAAAGGATTTTGAAGCACACTCCACCAGCGGCTCCATTTCCCTTCCCCCTGACGGCCCCGGCGGAACCTGCAAGGCCAAAACAACCAGCGGCAGTATTCACCTTGAGATTGCCAAGTAATAGATTACCCGAAGCCCTTACGAAAAGGCTTCGGGTATTTCTTTATGCATTTTGATCGCGATTTCTGATTTCCACCCGGCGAACCTTACCGCTGGTGGTTTTGGGAAGCTCGTCCACAAATTCCACAATACGGGGGTACTTATAGGGGGCAGTGGTCTTCTTCACGTGAGTTTGAAGCTCCTTTTTGAGCTTTTCGTAATAGGCAGCGGTGTCTTCTTTGTTTAAGCCTTCCGGACGGTAGGCCTTGGTCAATACCACAGTCGCCTTTACAATCTGTCCACGCTGCGGATCGGGGACTGCTGTAATGGCGGTTTCCAATACAGCCGGATGCTCCATAAGGGCACTTTCCACTTCAAAGGGGCCAATGCGATAGCCGGAGGATTTGATCACGTCATCCGAACGGCCCACGAAATGGATGTAGCCATCCTCATCGCTCCATGCCATATCCCCGGTGTGGTACCAGCCCCCACGGGTGGCTTCTGCGGTCTTTTCCTCGTCCAGGTAATAGCAGGAAATCAGTCCCGCCGGAATACCATTTTCTATGTTGATGCAAATTTCCCCTTCTTCGCCCACTTCGCATCGGGTGCCGTCGTTTTTCACCAAATCAATATCGAAGTGGGGAGAAAATTTACCGGTAGAACCGGGTTTCGGTTGAATCCAGGGGTAGGTGGCAATGATAACCGGGGTCTCGGTCTGACCAAAGCCTTCCCGCAGTTCCAAACCGGTCATTTCCTTCCACTTATTATACACCTCCGCATTCAGGGGCTCCCCGGCGATGGTGGTATAACGCAGGCTGGAAAGGTCATACTTGGTGAGATCCTCCCGAATCAGGAAGCGGAAAATAGTGGGAGGTGCACAGAATACCGTCACCTTATACTTGGAAATCACTTTCAAAAGATCGGTGGGAATAAAACGGGTGCCGTAATCGTAAACAAAAATCTCGGCTTCCGCGATCCACTGCCCGTAAAGCTTGCCCCAGGAGGTTTTAGCCCAGCCCGTATCGGCAGAGGTAAAGTGAAGATCATCTGGTCCCAGAGTCTGCCAGAACTTGGCAGTCATAATGTGACCAAGCGGATAAGCATAGTTATGCAGCGCCATTTTGGGGTAACCCGATGTACCGGAGGTGAAGTAGCAAAGCATCGGATCGGAGTTCTCATTGGGAATCCGTTCCAGTTCAGTAGAATATAAGTCCATTTCCTGATCAAAGTTCAGGAAGCCTTCACTTTCCCCATCAATCACAAACTTGGCTTGCAGTCGGTGTCCGGTAGTCTCCTCCGCTTCCTGAATGCAGGAAAGCAGACGCTCATCGTGAACCGCAAAAATTGCCTTTACACTCGCCTTGGTAAAGCGATACTGGAAATCCTTCAGGGTGGATTGGTGGGTCACCGGTACCAACACAGCTCCCATTTTGTGGCAGGCAATGGCTACGATCCAAAACTCGTAACGGGACCGCAGAGTCGCAATGACAAAATCACCCTTTTGGATACCATGCCCCAGGAGCATATTGGCGCACTTGTTGGAAAGGAGCTTCATTTCCCCAAAGGTGATTTCCCGCTCTCTGCCCTGGTCGTCACACCAAAGAAGACAGCCCTTATCCGGCTTTTCTTCGGCCAGCACGTCCATGACATCATAGGCAAAGTTAAAATGCTCAGGAATATGGATTTTGAAATTCTTTTTGAAATCCTCATAAGAGGTAAAGTCGGTTCTGCAAAAACGGTTTACCAGCATAGCAATTTATTATCCTTAACTCAAATAACGATCACCAGAATCTTCGCTTGTTCACCAATCGAAGACATGGCATGGGGGTGCTCGGAATCAAAATACAAGGAATCCCCTTCCCGCACTTCGATTTCATGATTGTCAATATAAAAAATGAATCCGCCTTCCAGACAATAGTGGAATTCATGACCCTTGTGTGCGTTCATATGAAGCGCTTCCTTGGGCTTTTTCCCTATGGTAACCAATAGCGGTTCGATCTTTCGGCTGGCAAAATCGTAAGCAAGGTTCTTGTAGTTATAGTCTCTGGTACGTTCAACGCCAATTCCCTTATCCTTGCGGACCAAAGAGTAGAGGCTGAGTTTTGCCTGCTCGCCAGTGAGCAGTTCGGTCACACTGATTCCGTAGTATTCTGCTGCTTCGCACAGAACGCTGATGGGAATATCCACATTTCCCGATTCGATTTCCAGGTACTGCTCCATCGGAATGGTCAGTTTTTCACAAAGCTCTTCCACGGTCACGTCCGACAAATCACGAATTTCCCGCAGACGCTGGGCAATTTCCTTGATATTATTCATGGTTATCTCCTTCTGTTGCCCCGATTTCTGGGCTTTGGGGGATTGGCAAGGTCTTTGATTTCATCCTCCGTCAAATGGCGGAAGCTACCGGGCTTGATCCCCTGGATGGTCAGGGGTCCGATGGCAATGCGAACCAGACGCTTCACCTTCAAGCCACAGGCTTCGCACATTTTACGAACCTGGCGATTATGCCCTTCCTTGATGGTCACGGTAATGCGGGCACTGGTTTCGAATACGTCCTTTACCATGGCTCTTGCCGGAGCGGCTGTAAACTCCACCTCTCCGTTTTCGTCCAGAATATCCATCCCCTTGGACATTCTGCCAACCGCTTCCCTGGGATCCCCTTCCACGGTTACCAGATAGGTCTTTTCCACTTCGTGCCGGGGATGGGCAATACGGTTGGCCCATTCGCCATCATTGGTCATTAATAATAGCCCTTCGGAATCCATATCCAATCTGCCAACCGGGAATAGGCGGGCCCGAATCCCTTCGGTAAGCTCGTGGACACTCTTCCGCCCCAACTCGTCCGACATGGTAGTTACATAACCCCGGGGTTTGTATAGCGCAATATAAGTCTTGATGGGTTTATTGGCAAGTCGGCGGCCATCCACTTCGATCTTATCCTGTTCCGGATCGGCACTTTCCCCAATAATGGCCACGTGACTGTTTACCCGGACGCGACCGGCCATGATCAGTTCCTCTGCCTTTCGGCGGGACACACCGTGGGCTGCGGCAATAATTTTTTGCAGTCGTTCTTTCATACTCTTCCTTACTTTACAAGCGATTGCAGATTTCCCGGATCTCATAATCCCGGAGTTTTGCAACGCTTTGGTATATGGTTACATAATTTTCATGGCGAATTGGATCGATGATTCCCTTTTCAACCGCTTCCAGTACCCGGCAGCCCGTTTCTTTGGTGTGAGCACAATCATCCCACCGGCAATCGGTATAGCCATCAAATTCCGGGAAACAGGACGGTAGACGGCTTTTATCCAAAAGCAGCATCTGGATTGGATCCAGATTGGAAAAACCAGGTGTATCCACAATATATCCTCCCCGACCATTGTCAAAGAGTTCAATGTGTCGGGTGGTATGCCGTCCGCGCCCGATCTTTTTGCTAATATCGGAGGTTCTCACCTTCACATCGGGAAGCAGATTATTCAGCAGGCTGGATTTGCCAACGCCGGAGGACCCGGCAAATACACTGATTCCCTCCCCCACGTATTCCCGCAGGGTTTCGATTCCCTCCCCTGTGTGAGTACTGGTGACAAAGGTGGGATACCCAGCCTTCCGGTAGATTTCCGCCAGCGGACTTCCATCCACCACATCGGTTTTGTTGACGATAATTACCGGTGTAATGCCATTGTATTCGGCCACCGCCGTGAGAATATCCATGGACAGCCGCTCGGTCACCGGCGGAGCCAGAGATGCCACGATAAAGAGGTGGGAAATATTGGATACCGGCGGACGAATCAGATAATTCTTCCTGGGGGCAATCTTCTCCACCAAATGCTCGTCCCCTTCCGCTTTGCGGAAAGTGACGTTATCACCCGCAAGGGGGAAAGTTCCATCAATACGGAACTTTCCCCTTGCTCGGCAAATATATTGTTTTCCATCCTCCGCCAAAACCGTCATGCGGTCGCCGGTGGAACGTACAATCAATCCTTCAGGCATTATTCAAACTCTTCCACATAAGAGGTAAAGGGAGTACTGCTACTGCCCACGTATACTTCAAAGACACAACTTTCACCCTTGGTACCGGTTTGTGTCACCGAAATATCAGACGAAGCTATGGTTACACTGGCACCGTACCAAATCGAAATTCCGTTGGCCTTAATGGTTACCTGCAATACATCCGACTCGGTGTAATCCTGGGAGGCCAGGGCTGCCGGTTGGAATGTGTAGCTTGCACTTCCGGTACCCGGTTGGGTAGAGGAAGACGTTTCAGATTCGGTGGCAGTCTCCGTCTCAGTCTCGCTGGTAGTTTCGGATTCTACTTCACTGGTGGTTTCCGATTCGGTCTCGGTCTCGGTTTCTGTCTCGGTTTCTACAGGCATCGGTCCCTTGCTGACCAAAAGATCTACCCGGTCACTGTCCTTCAATACGGTATCCTTCGCAATGGACTGACCAATGATGGTTCCTTCGGGAGCGTCGTTATACTCTTCCACAACCTGATCAAATTCGATCTGTTGCTCGGTCAGGATCTTGATCGCCTGGGCCAGAGACATGCCATACAGGTTGGGCATTACTTTTTGGGCTTCTTCGGTTCCCGAACTGATATAGACGTAAATTTCGTCCCCGCTACGGACTGTTTCACCCATCACCGGATCGGTTCTAATGATAATGTTCATGGGAACGGTATCGCTCATTTCATACGTCGGAACAATAATCACGTTATTGATCTTGTTCTGGGTAAAGAGGTTTGCAAGCTTATTGGCACCCTCGCTGTAATCCTTGCCGATGATATCGATCATCTGGATTTCCCGAATGCCCAAGCTAACGTCCAGGGTAATGGTTGCGTTGCTTTTGACCGTACTTCCCGCAATGGGATTCTGTGCAATTACCGTTCCTGCTTCCTGATCATCGCTGAAGACTTCTTCGCCCTTCTTGACCTTCAGGAATTGATAACGGGGGTCGTTTCCCAGTTCCTCCACAACCTGTTCGTAGGTCTTACCCACCAGGTTAGGCAGTTCTACCGGTTCTCCGCTATC
>SVKS01000017.1 GCA_015068345.1 Oscillospiraceae bacterium | reverse complement strand
AAAATGGCACATTCACGGCTATCTTGCCCTCTTTGGCAATGTCTGCCTGATGTCCTTCTACACCACGGTGGCCGGCTGGATCCTCTATTATTTCTACAAATTTATCATCGGAGATACTGCGGAGTTGAGTTTTGGAAGCATGATCTCCAATCCCACGGTCAACATGGTTTTCATGGTCATCACCGTGGTGGTGGGCTTCCTGGTGCTCTGCTTCAATCTGCAGGGGGGACTGGAACGGATCACCAAGTACCTGATGGTGGCTTTGCTTTTCCTCATGATCGTACTTGCCGTTAACAGCATGACCCTGGATAAGGCGACGGAGGGTTTGAAGTTCTACCTCCTGCCCGACTTCTCCAAGATCACCCCCCAGGTGGTCGTTGGTGCCATGAACCAGGCCTTCTTCTCCCTCAGTCTGGGTATCGGCTCCATGGCCATCTTCGGTAGCTACATCAACAAGGAACGTTCCCTCATGGGGGAATCGGTCAACGTGATCATTCTGGATACCTTCGTTGCCATCACCGCCGGGCTCATCATCTTCCCCGCCTGCACCACCTATGGGGTGGAGGTCAACGACGGACCTTCTCTGCTCTTTAACACCATGGCCACCGTGTTCAACAACATGAATGGCGGCCGGATCTGGGGATCGATCTTCTTCCTCTTCATGGTGTTTGCGGCCTTCTCCACCGTATTTGCGGTGTTTGAAAACATTCTGGCCTGCGCCCGTGAGCTGTTCGGCTGGAGCCGTCCCAAGGGGGCCATCATTTGCGGCATCGTCATCCTTCTCACCTCCACCACCACCGCCCTGGGCTACAGCATCTTCAGCGGCTTCGTTCCCTTCGGGGAAGGCTCCGCCTGGCTGGATCTGTGGGACTTCATCGTCAACTACAATCTGCTTCCCATCGGTTCGGTGATCTTCGCCATCTTCTGCTGCAGCAAGCGCTACGGCTGGGGTTGGGATAAGTTCCTCGCCGAAGCCAATACCGGCAAGGGCTTGAAGGTGAAAAACTGGATGAAACCCATTTTCTGCATCGTTGTCCCCATCGCTATTATCATCATCTACATCATGGGTCTTGTGACCTTCAACTGGTAAAAACAGGAAAATGAAAGCTGTTCGGTGACTGCCGGACGGCTTTTATTTATGCAGAGGAAATCGAAAAGATGTTTCGTGAATTGTTTTCGTTATTCTTGCCAAGGGTTTCGGATTGTGATATACTGAGACAAATGAAACGGGAGAAAGAAGGAATATGTTATGACCGAAGTTGTGGCCGCCCTGATTTGGCAGGGGAACAAGTTTATGATCTGCCAGCGTCCGGCGCACAAAGCCCGGGGACTATTGTGGGAATTCGTGGGTGGCAAGGTGGAGCCCGGGGAAACGCCGGAGGAAGCCCTGGTACGGGAATGCCGGGAGGAATTGGACGTGACCATCCAGGTGGGGAAACTTTACACCGAGGTAACCCACGTTTATCCCGACCTGACGGTGCATCTTTCCCTTTTCCATGCCTCCATCCGGGAGGGGACACCCAAAAAGCTGGAACACAACGACATTCAATTCATTGCCCCATCGGAAATTCCAAACTACGATTTCTGCCCCGCTGATGTGGAGATTCTTCAAAAGATCCGGATGGATTTTGAAGGGTAGGGGCCCCTTCCTTGAGCCTGGTTTTATCGAAGCAGAATTGAAAAATGAGAAAGTGAGAAAACGAATATGATCCGATATGCCATCATAGGCGGTGGATGGAGAAGCGAATTTTATATGCGTATCGCAACCCTTCTGCCGGAACATTTTTCGGTCAGCGGTGTTTTCGTGCGAAAAGCGGAAAAACGGGCTGAACTGTCAAAAAAATATCCCTTTCCCTTTGTGGGAACGCTGGATGAGCTCCTGGATGGGAACTTCGATTTCGTGGTGTCCTGCATCAACAAGGGTAATATTTGCAACGTGATCCGGTCCATGGCAGAGCGGGGAATTCCTCTTTTGACCGAAACTCCGGTGGGAATCAACCGGGCAGAAGCCCAGAAGATGGCGAATTCTGACCCTGCCTGGCGGGTGCAGGTGGCGGAACAGTTTCACCTGGCTCCCCGTTACAGCGCTTACCGGGCGATCATTGAATCGGGTCTGCTTGGTAAGGTGAACCAGGTGTATCTTTCCGCCTGCCACGATTACCATGGGGTCAGTCTGCTCCGTTATCTTCTGGGGGTAAGGAAGAAGACTCCTGAAATTACCACCATTTCCCTGACCGATCCCATCACCCGTTACCGCGGCCGGAACGGGAGTTTGGAGGAGGAACTGGTAGAACCGGAAGAAAGGCTTACCGTCTATCGCTTTGGGAAGAAGATCGGTATTTATGATTATTCCAAGGAACAGTATTTTTCCGGCATCCGTATGCCCCTGATTCACGTGAAAGGGACCCGAGGGGAAATTGTCAATAATACAGTCCGCTATCTCCAGGATGGGATCGCTCATGAATTTGAGCTGAAACGGGAGGCCTTTGGGGAATACGAAAATCTGGACGGCCTGGGAATTTCCGCCATTACCGGGGGCGGCCGGATCTGGTACAAGGCTCCCCTGGCTGGGGCCCGTCTTTCAGACGAGGAAATGGCCATTGCCACGGTGCTCTTGAAGATGGCCCGCTACGTGGAGACCGGGGAGGAATTCTACTCTCTGCGGGAGGCCGCCACCGACGTGTTGCTATCCTGTGACGAATGAAATACAATAACGTTCAATTTGCCCGGTTTCTCACCCGGGAAAATCGTTTCGTGGCCCAGGTGGAACTGGAAAATGGGGCACGGGAAACCGTCCACGTGAAAAATACCGGCCGCTGCGCCGAACTTTTGGTACCGGGGTATACCGTGGCTATTACCGACGCCTGGACCCACGGCCGCAAGACCCGGTTCGATTTGGTAGCCGCCCAAAAACCCGGTCTTGGCTGGGTCAATATCGATAGCCAGGCTCCCAATATTGCCATGGGGGAATGGCTTGGGGCTCAGGGTTACGACCGGATCAAACCGGAAGCCAGGCTTGGCTCCTCCCGCATCGACTTCTACCTGGAACGGGATGGCAGACCCACCTGGATGGAGGTGAAGGGCTGTACCCTGGAGCTTGAGGGCGTTGGGTATTTCCCGGACGCCCCCACCGAGAGGGGACGGAAGCACCTTCTGGAGCTCATGGAGGTGGCAAAAACCGCCGGGGCGGTAATCGCTTTCGTTATCCCCATGCCTGGTGTGCGGGAGGTGCGTGCCAACCGGAATACCGACCCGAAATTTGCCGAAACCCTGGACCTGGTGAGCCAGGCGGGTGTGGAGATTCGCTTTTACCCCTGCCGGGTGGAGCCCGCAGGGTTTGAAATTATAGAAGAAATTACATGGAAACCCAAAGAAAGGTGAGTGAAAATGGAGAAAATACAGGTGTTTGATGCCCGTATGACCTATGGGCGGCCCTTCCTTGGGGCACAGCCGGAAATGACCCTGGCGGAAACCATGGCGGAGGCCGAAGCAGAGCGGGCGGTGGTGGTTCACCGGGAACTGGTCTGGTTGCCCCCCTGCCGAACCATGCCGTTGGTCAAAGATCGTACCGCCAAAACCGAAGGGGCTTACGGTCTCTACCTCCTGCTGCCTACCCTGCCCGGGGAAATGCCCCCGGTGGAGGAATTGGTAAAAACCTTCCAGCGGGATAGGATTGCCGGCTTCTACCTTTGCCAGGAGGAATTCAACGTTCCCTATCATCCCGCCATGTTCCATGATGAATTCGCCGCCTGCGAAGCCCTGTCGATCCCCATTTTTTACCATCGAGATGGGAAAAACAGCTTTGAATATCTGGCGGAGATCATGGAACGCCACCCCAAGCTGAAGGTGGTGCTTTCGGTGAACGAGGAATGGCCCAATGCCCGGAAGATCTATCCCCTGATGAAGGCCTACCCCGGCATTTTCCTGTGCCTTTCGGAACAGGTGTGGATGGGGGCCATCGAGGATATGGTGGAAAAGTTTGGGTCTAAGCGCCTGCTTTATTCCTCCTCCTACCCGGTGCGCTACCCCGGCGGCACCGTCATGATGGTGCAAGCCGCCAATATCACCGAAGAGGATAAGAAAAACATTTTCTATAAGAATATGGAAACTTTGATTGGAGGGATCGCCTGTGATTCGTTATGATTCGCCCCTGGTTGAAGAATTTCTGACCACCGGAAGGTGTGAAAGCTGTCCCATCATCGACATGCACGCCCACATGTTTGACAATGCAGGTTGTAATATGCTGGTGGACACCACTGCCAAGCAGGTGGCCCAGATGGATAAGAATAACGTCCCCCTGGCCTTCATGATCAGCCACGATGCCCTCTACGGGGGCTACTCCTACTTTGAAGCCGATCATCAGGCGGCGGAGGAATTCCCCGGCCGTTTCTACCAGTACGTGGGGGTGGTGGATCCGGGAAGCGACCCCAAACGGGACATCGAATTCCTGGAATCCCACAAGTACGCTGTGGGTTTCAAATTCCACGGGGACACCTATCACGTGTCCATTGCGGACGAAAGCTACGATCCCTACTACGCCTATGCCGACGAGCGGAAGCTCCCCATTCTGTTCCACACCTGGGGCGGAAGCCGCTACGACGGGGAAGGGGAGGCACCCAAGGTGCTTGCCAAATGGCACCATTTCCCCTTTATCGCCGGCCATTCCTTCCAGCGCATCGAAGAATCGATTGCCCTTTGCAAAGCCTACCCCAATCTCTATTTGGAATTGACGGCGGTGCTTTCCAAGCGGGGCATGGTGGATGCCTACGTGAAGGCGGGTCTTTCGGACCGGATTCTCTTTGGGGTGGACGCACCCTGGTTCTCCTACGAATTCGGCATCGGAGCCCTGCTTTCCGCCGACATTTCCGACGAGGACATCCGCAACATCCTCTACCGCAATCCCCTTCGTATCATGAAGGAAGCCAACATTGAAATTCCCGAATCCCTGAAAAAATTCGCCAATGAATAAGAAGGAGAATCACCATGGCATACGATAAGGCAATCAAGACCCCCATCCGCTCCGGCGGCGTGGGCTGGCAGAGCATCGGCAAGGAAGAACTGGAGATCGCCACCGAGCTTCTCACCAATCCCGAGCTTCTCTGGCGCTACCGCAAGGATAGCTACACCACCAAATTTGAACAGATGGCCTGCGAAATGACCGGAGCCAAGCACGCTCTTTTCGTTAACTCCGGTACTTCCGCCCTGTCCTGCTGTCTGGCCTCCCTGGGCATCGGCCCTGGGGACGAAGTAATCGTTTCGGCCTATACCTACATTGCCACCGCCTCGGCCTGCATCGAAGTGGGTGCCGTACCGGTTCCCTGCGAAATCGATAACTCCCTGGGTATCGACCCGGTTGACCTGGAAAAGAAGATTACCCCCTATACCAAGTGTGTCATCCTGACCCATATGCAGGGCGTTCCCGCCTGCATCGACCAAGTCCGGGCAGTCGCCAAAAAGCACGGTCTTTACATGATCGAAGACTGTTGTCAGGCCATCGGGGCCAAGTACAAGGGCAAGTTCTGCGGTGTGGATTCGGATGCCTTTGCCTGGAGCCTGAACTACTACAAAAACATCACCTGCGGCGAAGGAGGATGCTTCTTCACCAATAGCGATGATAACTACGCCCGGGGCTATTATCAGTCCGACCCCGCCGGTATCATGTGGAACAACGGCATTGGGGAGGGGAGCAACGTACCCTACTTCACCCGGGCGGGCTATCGGGCAAGCGAACTCTGCGGCGGTGTGGCCTATGCCCAGCTTCATAAGCTGGAGGGCAATCTGGCTGTTACCCGTAAACTGAAAAAGACTCTGCTTTCTGCCCTGGATCCCAATCCCAAGCACTACACCCGCCAGATCGTGGGGGACGTGGATGGGGATTGCGGTGTTTCCTTCGCCATGATCGCCAACTCTGCCGAGGAATGCAAGGCTCTGACCGAAGCGTTGGATCGGGAAGGGCTGGCAGTGGGCTCCGCCTACGGCAACGGTGCCTTCCCCGACCGCCACATTTTCACTTATTGGAGCGGCATCACCAACCGTACCGGCGCCACCGAAAAGAACTATCCCTGGCATGACCCGGCTTACAAGGGGGACGTGGACTACGAAAAGACCGCCTGCCCGAAGACCCTGGATATTCTCAGCCGGTCCCTTCGCATCGGGATCCATCTCAACCTGACCGAACAGAATATGCTGGAATTTGCCGAAGCCATCAACAAGGCCGACGCTTCCTTCTAAAAAGAAAGAGAGGTACCCCATGCCCTATATTGCCATCCGCTCCTGGCCCAAGGACGAAGAAACCGTAAACCGCGTGGTGGAACGCATCAATCAGGTCTTTCTGGAAGAGTGGGGCTGCCCGCCCCAGGCCTTGACCATCTCCCACGAGGAGATTGCCCCGGAGGATTGGGCCGAAAAGGTGGTCAAACCCATCATTGAACCCAACCTGGATAAGATGAAGATCCTCTCCGGCGAAAAGAAATACTGAAAACCAAGCTTCCGAACCGGGAACCCGGTTCGGAAGTGGCTTTTTACTTGCACTTTTGAATTTGGCGTGCTATACTGGGAAAAAACACCGAAAGGATCCCCTCGTTTATGAAAATCCGTACCGCAACTCCGGCCGATGCCGAAAGCCTGCTTGCCATCTACACCCCCTACGTGGAAACCACCGCCATCAGTTTCGAGTGGCAGGTTCCCACCCTGGAGGAATTCCGGGGTCGGGTGGAAGCCACCCTTGCCCGCTATCCCTACCTGGTGGCAGAGGATGGGGGAGAGATCCTGGGTTACGCCTACGCATCCCCCTTCAAAATCCGGGCGGCCTATGCCTGGGCGGTGGAGACCTCCATCTACGTGGCCCGGGATAAACACGGTATGGGCATTGGAAAAGAACTGTACCGCACCCTGGAGGAAGCGCTGAAGCGCCAGGGGGTCACCAACATGAATGCCTGTATTGCCTGTCCCCCGGGGGAGGACCCCTACCTGACCCGGGACAGCATTGCCTTCCACACCGCCATGGGGTTTCGCATGGTGGGGGAATTCACGAAATGCGGCTACAAATTTGACCGCTGGTACAACATGTGCTGGATGGAAAAGCACATTGGGGAGCACGTGGCGAACCAGCCTCCGGTGACTCTCTTCCCAAAACTTGAAATATGAATAAAAAATGAACTTGACTTCGAGCAACTCGAAGGGACTATAATAGAAGCAATTACGCCGAAAGGAAACTGTAACATGAAAGAATATCTTGCAAAAAATGCTCCTAAGTTGGGATTCGGTCTGATGCGCCTGCCCATGCAGGGGGACGTGGTGGATCACGACGAGCTTTGCCGTATGGTGGATCTCTTTATGGAAAAAGGCTTTACCTATTTTGATACCGCCTGGATGTACTGCGGATTCCAAAGCGAAACTGCCATCCGGGAAGCTCTGGTAAAGCGTTATCCCAGAGAAAGCTTTACCCTGGCAGATAAGCTCCATGCGGGCTTTATGGATTGTAAGGAAGACCGGGACCGCATTTTCAATGAACAGCTCCGCAAGACCGGGGTGGAATATTTCGATTACTACCTGCTCCACGACGTGGGCGGAGAACGCTACGACCTTTTGACCGAATGGGATTGCTTCAACTGGCTGGTGGAAAAGAAGAAGGCGGGTCTTGTGAAGACCATCGGCTTCTCCTGCCACGACGATGCCGAATTTGTGGAAAAGATCCTTTCGGAACACCCCGAAATGGAATTTGTCCAGCTTCAGGTTAACTATCTGGATTGGGAAAGCCAGGGAGTCCAGGCCCGGAAGAGCTGCGAAGTGGCTGCCAAATACGGGAAACCGGTCATCGTTATGGAACCGGTCCGGGGCGGCACCCTTGCCAAGCTCCCGCCGGAGGCAGAGGCTAAAATGAAGGCCTACGCCCCGGATGCCTCCATTCCCTCCTGGGCCATCCGTTTTGCCGCATCCAAGCCCCAGGTTTGGATGGTGCTTTCGGGCATGAGCAACGTGGCACAGATGGAGGACAATCTTTCCTATATGCAGGATTTCGTCCCCCTGAACGACACCGAGGAAGCCATCATCCGGGATGCGGTGGGGCTGATCAACGCCTCCATCGCCATTCCCTGTACCGGATGTGCTTATTGCGTGGAAGGCTGTCCCATGCAAATCGCCATCCCCCAGTATTTCTCCCTCTATAACCTGGATCTGCAGGAAAGCGATGACAAGGGATGGAAGCCCCAGGAAGAATACTATGAGCGCATTGCCGCCCGCCGTGGCAAAGCCAGCGATTGCATCGGTTGCGGCGCCTGTGAAGCGGTATGCCCCCAGCATCTGCCCATCATCACCCACCTGAAAACGGTTGCCGAATACTTTGAGGGATAAGAAGCATCGGCAAAATAAACGCAAATCCGGTTACCGAACATATTGACTCATAACCGAATACGGCCTATAATATAGACATCGAGCTCGATGTCTATATTTTTTGTGGGAGGTATGGCTATGTTTATGGAAGAACGCCATCGTCATATTGAAAAACTCCTGCGGGAAAGCGGCAAGATCGCGGTTGCCGAAATTACCCAGGCATTTGGAGTTTCGGAGGAATCGGCTCGGCGGGACCTTCGAATCCTGGAGGGAAAGGGTCTTTGCAAGCGGACCCACGGGGGAGCCATCCTGCCACAAAAGGTGGGGATCCGCCCTCCTGCCAACCGGAATTATGCCGAAATGCCTATCTTCCCCACCTACCGGGAAATTGCACGGACGGCGGCGGGAGAAATTGGGGAGGGGGATACCGTTTATCTTTGCGGGGGCTCCTTTGGTTACATCATGGCGGATTTCCTGCCCCGGGAATTCCGCTACACCCTGGTATGTAACAGCCTGGATATTGCCCAAAAGCTTCGGGAATTTGACAATATGGAGGTCTATCTGGCCGGGGGCAGAATGCGCCAAAGCGGCTCCATGGTGGACAGCTTTGCCACGGCTTTTGTGAAAAATCTCCATTTTGATCTCTGCTTCCTCACCGGAGCGGGGGTCACCGCCGCCTTCGGTCTTTCCAACGGCACCGACGAAACCGCAACCTTCCAGCGGGCGGTCATGGAAAACAGCAGGAGAAAGCTTTTACTGATGCCGGGAAGCAAGGTTGGACAAAACGGATTTGTGAAGGTGTGCGATGCGGCGGATTTTGACCGGATCATCACCGATTGGGAGTGCCTGGAGGAGGAGATTGTTGCTCTTTCGGAGCTGGGACCGGATGTCACCCGGGTGGAGGAGCCAAAATGACCCGGGAAACCCGTCTCCGGAACCTGATTCTGGACCGCTATCCAAGTCTGCGGCAATTCGCCCTGGCGGCGGGGATTCCCCCCAGCACCCTTTTGACTCTGCTTTCCCGGGGAATTGGAGGAGCCTCCTTTGATGTGGTGATGCGGATCTGCCAAAGGCTTGGAATCGACCCAAAGATACTGAACGAAGAAGAGGAGGTGGTGGCAGCATGGCAACCTGGGTCACCCATTTGATGATCGCCGATCGGGTATTGAAACAGAATCCAAATCTGAAGCGGCGCGAATTCTGTATTGGAAATATTGCCCCCGACTGCAACCAGGAAAACGCCGATTGGACAGCCTTTACCCCGCCCCGGGAGGTGACCCATTGGATGTCCACCGGACGAAAGACAGCGGGGGATGCTGAGCGGTTTTACAGCGAATACCTGGAAAAGCGAAGGGAAATGGGGGCATCCGAGGAGGAAATGTCCTTCCTTCTTGGCTACTACGCTCACCTGGTGGCTGATGGGGAATTTCAACGGATGATCCGGGACGAAGCCCGGGTGGCGGCGGTATGGGAGCGAATCAAAGATCACCCGATCCTGAAAGAAAAAGCCGCCGGAATGCCCGAAACCTGGGACTCGGTCAAGAAATTGATCGGGAAGGAGGAACGAGCCAAGGATATGGATACCCTGGAAGCCGAATATCTGGAAAGACGTCCGGATTCGGGCTATCTCACCGAAATCCTGGGCCTTACCGCCTTCCCGGATTATCTGGATTATCTGCCCAAGGGAGCCATTGTGCGCAAAATTGGTATCATGGGGACCCTGCCGCAAAAAAGAGCAGGGGAGTATCCCTTCATTGCTCTGTCCCGGGAGGAATACGATACCTTCCTGGACCGGGCCACCGAGCTGGTCCTTGAAGGAATATCCCGGTAAATAGTATGATCCCCGGAATCGGATCGATTCCGGGGATTCTGTTAGTTTCAGGATGCCTGGGATTCTTCCTCCACACTGCGGCGGATCAGCTCCACAAGCTCCGGGGAAATCACGTGCTCCACCCGGCAGGCGTTTTCCTCCGCCAGGCGGGGATCGGCACCCATTTGCCGGAACATGGCGGTCAAAAGCCGGTGCCGGTCGTATATTTCCCCGGCCCGGGCCATGCCGTTGGGGGTCAGGTGGATGGCACCCCTCTGGTCCATGGTGATGAATTCCTTTTCCCGGAGCCGCTTCATGGCCGCCGATACGCTGGGTTTGGAAAAGCCCAACTGGATGGCCACGTCAATGGAGTGAACCTGGGGATTGGTGAGGGAAAGGTCGTAAATGGTTTCCAGGTACATTTCTTCCGATTCGTTATATTGGAACATGATCTCCTCCTCTCTTATGCCACGTGCTCTTCCAGAATGCTTTTCAGGGCCGCCATGGAGCTGCTGTGGCTGCGTGCGATACGGGTGGGCTTGCCCTTCAGTTCGCAAAGGGCGCAGTGTACCATTTTGTGGGACACGGTGTTGGTGAACAGAACCAAAAGGTCGGGGGAACCGAAATCCTTCATCCCCTTGGACATTTTGGGGTATATTTTTGCCTTGCAGTTGAAAGAACTGCACAGGTCTTTGTATTGGCGAACCATACATTCATTTCCGCCGACGATGACGATGCTCATGGATGAACCTCCTTTGAAGTTAGCGATGGCTAACTCTTGAGTGAAATGTGTGCGGCGACTGAAAGTTAGTCGCCGCTAACTAACTATAGTATACACGATTTCCGGAAAATGTCAATGGTATTTTTGGAAAAATTATTGCCGCTGGGACAGGGTGTAATCATCCTGGTATCGGTAGTAGGGGCATTCTTTGGATTTGCTCTGGAGGAAACGGTAGAGCTCGTCCTCGTCCAGATTGATGGTGCAGAAACCCTCGCCGGTTTCTTCATCGATTGCGTAGTAGGCACAGCTTTCGCAAAGCATGATGGATCGTCCTTTCGATTTGTTTCTCTTATTGTAGTATAGGGGAGGGGGATTGTCAAGTCGAAAGGGGGTTGAAATCCGGGAATTCATCCTGTATAATGGAGTCAGAAAGAAGCGAAGGGAGAAGAAAGTATGAATCAGGGCAGCATGACCCCCGCAACCATCTATGCGGGACACAATATGACCGAATACCTCACCGCGGGACGCCATTGGCAGGGGATTCCCGGCATCGAACGCACCCAAAAAGGAAGAATCTACGCCTGCTGGTACTCCGGCGGAAAAACCGAGGAACCCGGCAACGTGATCGTGGTGGAAAAAAGCGACGATGGGGAAAGCTTCACCGACGGTTTTCTTCTGGTCAAGCACGACGACCCCATGGTCCGTTGCTTTGACCCTACCATGTGGATCGACCCGGACGGGAAACTCCGTCTTTTCTGGACCCAGGGCTATGGGTTCTTTGATGGGCGAAACGGAGTTTGGATGGCGGTGGCGGAGAATCCCGATGACGACGTCCCAACCTTCTCGGAACCCCGCCGCATAGCCAACGGCCTGATGATGAATAAACCCACCGTTACCTCGAAGGGCGAATGGCTCATGCCCTGCGCCATCTGGACCAGCGACTTTTCCAAGGCCGGGGAGGACCACGCCGAACTGGCCCATGAGGTACTTGCCAACGTGTACGTTTCCGCCGACAAGGGGGAAACCTTCGCCTGGCGTGGGGGCGTGGATATGCCCGACCGGGCTTTTGACGAGCACATGGTGGTGGAGCTTCGGGACGGCCGTATCTGGATGTTGGTGCGTACCTGCCATGGCATCGGGCAGGCCTTCTCTTCCGATGGGGGTATCACCTGGGAAAACGCAGACTTTTCCGGCCACTATGGGCCAAACTCCCGCTTCTTCATCCGTCGGCTTCGCTCCGGCCGCCTCCTTTTGGTGAACCATGTGAACCCCACCTACACCGTGTCCCCCAAGGGCTGGAACACCCGCAATAACCTGATGGCCATGCTCTCGGAGGATGATGGCAAGACCTGGATCGGCGGCCTCATGCTGGATACCCGCAACGAGGTTTCCTACCCCGATGGGGTGGAGGACGAGGATGGCAATATCTATATTGTCTACGACTGGCAGCGCTACAATGCCCGGGAAATCCTCTACGCGAAATTTACCGAGGAGGATATTTTGGAAGGCCGATTGGTTTCCAAAGACTCCAAGCTCAAGGTCCTCATCAATAAGGCCACCGGCGACCTGATTCCCCTGAAATAACGAAAAAGATCCCGTTTCCTGATTGGAAACGGGATCTTGGTACTTTATGCAAGATTTTTTACCCAGCGGATACACAGATCAATCCAGCCGGTGACGTCGGGGTTGATCAGATTGGTAGCATCGGGATTGGCGCTGGTCAGGTCACCCAGAGAAAGCCCATGGACCCCATGGGGATAAATGTGGAGTTCGCAGGGGACGTTATGTTCCCGCAGAGCGCAGGCCAGATACAGGCTGTTTTCCACGGGGACTGCACCATCGTCGTAGGTGTGCCACAGGAAGGCAGGAGGCGTAGTGTCGTCCACCTGCTTTTCCAGGGAAACCTTTTCCAAAAGCTCGGGACAGGTGAACTCACCCAGCAGATTCACAAAGCTGCCCCGGTGGGCCTTCTCGCCGCTGGTGATGACCGGGTAACAAAGGATCATGCCGTCAGGACGATTTTCGCCGTTTTCGTAGCCAAGAATGTCCTTGATGCAATCTTCCTTCCACAGGATACCGGTGGAAGCCGCCGCATGGCCGCCGGCGGAAAAGCCCATAACGGTGATATTTTTGGGATTGATGTGGTATTCCTCGGCGTGTTCCCGGATCCATGCCACCGCGGCAGAGGTTTCCAAAAGCTGGGTGGGGAAACGAACCGGGGAAACGGCGTAGCGGATGATGAAGGCGGCAATTCCCTGGCCCAGAAAACGCAGAGCAAGGGGCTCGGCTTCCCGGTCGGAGGTCATGCCATAGCCGCCGCCCGGGTAGATCACCACACAGGGGAAACGGCGGTTCATGTCAATTTCGGGGGAGAGGGCAGGGACGTAAAGGGTAGCCTTGGTTTTGGTGCCCACGTCGGGCAGGCGGGGACATACGTCCTCCAGATAAAATTCCTTGTAAATCATAATGAATTTCTCCTATCTTCAGCGGTTGCGATCCTTGAACTCCCGTTCCAGGTCCCGGCTGGCGGCCTTGGCGGCCAGGTCGGCCCGCTTGTCGTAAAGCTTTTTACCCTTGCAAAGGCCGATCTCCATTTTCACGGTGGAACCCTTGAAATAAAGCGACAGGGGGATGATGGCGGCGCCATCCCGCATGATGTGACCGTTGAGCTTGTTGATCTCGCTCTTGTGCATCAAAAGACGCTTCTGGCGCAGGGGGTCCTTGTTAAAAATGTTGCCCTTTTCGTAGGGGGCAATGTGCATCCCCACCACCAGGATCTCGCCGTTTTTGATGATGCAGTAGGAATCCCGCAGATTCACACTGCCCTGACGAATCGACTTCACTTCGGTGCCGAAAAGCTCGATGCCGGCCTCCCAGCGATCCTCCACGAAGTAGTCGTGGTAGGCTTTTTTATTTACAGTAATTGATTTGATACTTTTTTGATCCATACTCATTGAAACCAGGAAAGGGTGAGCAGCCGATCGCCCAGTTTACCTGCCAGAATGATACGGGCTTGGATATACTGGTTGGCGCGCATGGCTGCCATGATGGAAAGGACAGCGGCAATGATGGAGACCGCCGAGGAAGCGAGGGTGACAGTCAGCCGGAAAAAGTCGGACAACAGGGGAAGGATGAAAAGGAGCTGTCGGGAAAGGAAGGTAAACAGCGCCGCAAGGGGGACCTCCACCACAAAGGAAACGACAGCGGTGCAAAAGGCCAGGCCGCAAAGCTGGGCATCCATAAAGCGGGCAAAATCGCTCTCCTTTTCAAGGAAAAGGAATACCAGAGGCAAAACCCACGCAACGTATTTGGCGTAGGGAACAAACATCAAAAAAGCGGTAACCAGGTAAAGCACCATGATCATGGTGTTGACCGGCTTTCCGTGGGAGGTGTGAGGCCGGAAGCGTTTTTCGTTTTCGATCATATGACAAAAAATACAGACGCCCGGAAATGCCGGGCCGTCGATGGGGTTTCGGGTCGGAATGCCCCGAAAACAGGGGCAGATACGATAATAGCAGCCGGTTAAAAACCTGCTGCCATAATATTATCGTTATAAAGCTTACTGAAGGGCGTTCAGGCGAACAGCCAGACGGCTCTTCTTGTTGGAAGCGTTGTTCTTGTGGATGAGTCCGGCAGCGGCAGCCTTATCAAGGGCAACAACAGCCTTCTTGTAGAGTTCGGTGGCCTTGGCCTTGTCGCCTTCGGCGAGAGCCAGTTCGAACTTCTTCAGGTCGGTGCGCAGGGCGGTCTTAGCCATCTTGTTCTGCAGGTTCTTAACAGAGGTTACGAGAACGCGCTTCTTAGCGGATTTAATATTCGGCATAGGTGATGAATTCTCCTTCGTGTATTTCAATACAAGTCAGTATACCACAAAAATGCGGATTTTGCAATAGATAAACTGAATTATTTTTGCTTTTTGCCTGGCTTTTTTCTGTGTAAAAAGGCATATCAGGCAAACGATAGCCGCTCTGTACCGGGATTTTCCCGGAAGAGCGGCATTTTTTGGGGCGCAGAAAAATGCTTAAAGCTTGCTGGAAATGTAATCGACCATACCGCCGACGGTGGAAACCTTGTCAACGTCGCTTTCGGGAATTTCAATTCCGAACTCTTCTTCCACAGCCATGATCAGCTCAACGACATCAAGGGAGTCAATGTTCAGATCATCTACCAGATTGGCGTCCATGGTAACGTCGTTTTCATCAATACCAAGGTTATCACAAAGAAGTTCCTTGACCTTTTCGAATATCATACATACACCCCCTCGTCCAATTGTAATTTTGAATACACACCATTTCAACTGTGTGCAAACTCATTATAAAGATGGGATTTTGTTTTGTCAATAGCTAATTTGAAAAAAATAGACGAATTGTCAATATTACCGAAATAATGGCGGACAGAGTACCCGCCCATGTGGAAAAAAGGAGTCGACATCCATGGCGAAGGGGCTGTTTTCCGCTATAGAGCCCGATGACATAGAGGGAAGTTTCCCCGGAAGCCAGTACCGAAGCGGCGATCAGTCCGGTTTCGGAATCGGGGCCTGCTTGAGCGATCAGCCCGGCGGCACTTGCCAGGGCGGCACTGCCCGATATGGGACGCAGGAGGAAAAGGGGCAGAAGGGCCGGATCCAATCCCAATCGGGAGAACACCGGGTGAAGCAGACCGGCTACCAATTCCACGGCACCCGATGCCCGAAAGATGCCGATGATACACAAAAGGGGGACCAACCGGGAAGCCATGTCCCACAGAGTACGAAGTCCCCGTTCGGCGCCCGTCGTGAAGGCATCAAAGGGGTCCAGCCGGAAAAATACCGTCGAAACCCCGGCAAGAAGAAGCAGGGGAAGAAGCAGGTCAAGCATGGGTCAACCTCCGGTACACCCAAAAGGAAACCATCACAGAAACCAGGGAGGCAATCCAAACCACCGGCAGAATGACAAAGGGGCTTTGTGCCCCGGCCGCACTCCGAAGGCTTGCGGCGGTGAAGGGGATCAGCTGTACCGAACAGGTATTCAAAAGAATCAACCGATTCACCGCATCCCGGTCGCCTTCTTCCTGCAGGAGGGATACTGCCCGAAGACCCGCCGGGGTGGCGGCGTTGCCCAGTCCCAACAGGTTGGCGGCAAAGTTTTCCGAAAGGGCGTCTTCGGTTTCGGCGGAGGGGGCTTTGGGGCGGATCAACCGCCGAAGCAGAGGCCGGGTCATCCTGGCCAGCCGCCGGGTGACCCCGGCCCGCTCCAAAACCTCCAGCAGGCCGCTCCAAAGGCATAGGGCGCCCCCCATGGAAAGGGTCAGGGTGATTCCCTGTTGGGCGCCTTCCAGGGCGGCAGGGGCCAGGGAGGAAAGATTTCCCGTGAAAGCGGCCGATAACAGCGATATGACAAGCAACGTCCAAAGTACGTAGGAAAGCAATCTCGATCCCTCCCGAAGCATTCTCTTGCCATGATATGCAAATACCCCCTGCCTTCATACCTGGGCAGGGGGTGGGTAGATTAATCTCTTTCGTAAACCGGGATGGATGTGGTGGATATCTCCAGCCAGCCGGATTCCACCGGTTCCTTGGTGAAGTAATCCCGCCATTTGGCACCCGTCGGCAGGTAGACCTTACGGCCGGTTTCGCCGGTGAAAATGGGGGCCACTAAAAGCTTGTCGCAGAAAAGGTATTGGTCGTCGATGGTATAGGTTTCCGGGTCGTCGGTGAAGTCGGAAACCAGAGCCCGGATGGGGGCGATGCCACGAGCTTTGTAGTTGGCAAAGGCCTCCTGCAGCATGGGAACCAGGGTCATGCGTAGTTTCAAAAGCTCCCGGACCTCATCCTCGCAATCCAGGGCCTTCCAGGGGGCTTCCTCGCAATACCAGGCATTGATCAGACATTGGGGGGAGAATACCACCGTTTGCAGACGGCGTAGCATTTCCTCCTTACTGCCTGCATGGCGGACCTCCGGGGTCCAAAGCAGGCCGGAAAAACCCGAATTGACCATAGCCCGGACAAATTCCCGGTGGTCGTAAAGGTCACTGTAGAGGACGAAGGGGTAGGATGCGGCCAGTGCACCGGCATTACGCACCTCCGACAGGGTGGGGGTACCCTCCAGGGCTTCCAGCATGGTTTGCATGTAAAGGGTGCCGAACAGGCTGTGGTACTGTTCCCCGTCCATGCCGCCCGGGAACTCGGTAAACAGGGGGAAGGACCAACCGCCGGTCATGTCGCTGGAATCGCATTCGTCCAGCTTGAAGCCATCCACCACCCCGTGCATCACGTGATCTTTGTGATATTTGGCAAAGGCGGTGCGGATTTCGGGCAGGGAGAAGTCGGGTACCAGCCCCTCCCACACCTTGTAGTCGCCGGAGCCCTTGGCCATTTCGGAGTAAAGGGGAGAGGTGGGGTGGGTGAAAGCGTGCTCCCACAGGGAAAGGTGGAAATCCTGTTCCTTCAGTTTTTGGAGCATGCCGGAAAGATCCTGATAACGCTCCTCGTCCCACACGTAGGTGCAGGAGTAGGCGTGGGTCTGCCAACCGGGTTCCAGTCCGAGAATGGAGCAGGGAATGTCGTTTTTACGGAAATAGTCGGCCATTTCCAGCACCTGCTTGTCGGTGTAACGCAGGAAGCAACGGTAGAATACCCCAAGACCCCATTCGGGTACGTCACAGCCGCCGCCCGAAAGAAGATTGTATTTTGCCACCACGTCGGTGATGGTGTTTCCTTCCATCAGGTATAGATCGATGCCCGAAGCGGCGGGGATTTGGATGGCAAGCTGGCTTTCTCCGTCCAGTTCTTTGGGGGCGTAAAGCTCGGCTTCACTGGTGAAAAGCTTGTATTCGCTGGTTTTTAGGTCGCTTCCGGCAGGAACGACCCCGCAGTAGACCTCTGCATAGCGGGCGGTGTCCAGGTAAATGCCGTAGCCCCTGGTGCTGACCAGAAAGGGCACCGGAGCGTGGGTGTCACCGGTGGGCATTTTGGGGTCTGCATTGACCCGCAGGGTCATCTTTTTGCCCTTGTGATCAAACTGGGTCAGCTGGAGCCCCAATCCGTAGATATGCTCATCAGCCCCCAGGGGCAGGGTCACAAGAACGCCTCTGGCGTTTTTGCGGAAAGAGATGCGGCTGATATCGTAGGAGATGGGGGATTCCTCATAATGAAAGCCCGGGCAGTAGGCGGAGGGGACGTGTTTTTCCGGGGTACCAAAGCGGATGCGTTTCATGGCGGACACTCCTTTATATGATCGTGTTGGTTGAGGCTATTATACACCATTTCCCCCATGGGGAAAAGCCCTTTTGCAGGAAAAACTTGACGGATGACGGCATCATTTGCTATAATACTACCAAAGGAGGGATACAGTATGTTTGATCCTGAAATGATCCGGAATGACGGAAACGAAAATCCCAAGCCGGATGAAATAAACGAAGAAACCGAGCCTGCTCCCGAAGAGACGGTTATGGAGCCCGCCGAAGAGCCGACGGAAATTCCGACCGAAGAACCGGCAGAGGATCCTGCCCCGGAGAGAGAGGAGGAACCCTTGCAGGAATCCACCGAAGACCTGGCCCCGCCGGAGCCTGCGGAAGAACCCAAGCCCCGGGGACCTGAACCGGGTACCTATGCCTGGTTCCAGGTGGAAAAGTACAAAAAATCGGTTGCCAACCGGGACGCCATGGCGGCTGCCCTGTCTGGAAGATCCCTGAAGACCTACGCCATTCTGGACAGCGTGAAGCAGGGCTGGATTCTGCTCCTGTCGCTGGTGAGCCTTCTGGCCGTGCCTCTGATCCTGGTGGGGATGGCTACGGGGAATGTGGAGAATGGAAAGGTTGAATTCAGCTCCAGCATGGACATTTTTGCCGTCGTCAATTTGATCCTTGTTTGGGTGTTGGTAGCTCGCCTGGGCAAGAATGGGGGAAAGCACCTGGCGGCTGATATTAAGAACCTTCGTATCGTACGCGCTATCCAACTGGTGGCCAGTGCCATCGGTGCGGTGGCACTGGTGGTAGTGTCCGGGCTTGTGACCGTAATGGTCCTGCTTTCGATGGTCCCCATGGATGAGATTGCCCGGGAAATTGGGCCTCGGTATGCAAACCTGATCTCCGGAATTCTGGGCTTCCTGCCTGTAATTTTGGCGATTGTATCGATTTTTGCGATCCTGGACTGGATTTATCAGCTTTGCCTCCACCGCTACCTGGGGGACAGCATAAAATTCCTGGAAGGGGAGACGGTGGAAATCCGCACCGGCTACCTGCGCTTCTGGCAGATCGCACGCATCGTGGGCCAGGTGGCAAGCGTCCTGTTCTCCTTTGTTATGGCGGGAATCCTTTTGATGGTGCCAGACCTCTTTGGCAACGGAACCCAGACTTGGAGCGGTGTGGGAAGCATCCTGATCGCGGTGGTATCGGTGTTGTTTACATCCTTTGGCTCCGCATTGGAAGTGGTGCTCTGTATTCTTCGGCTCCGCCTTTTCACTAAGGCCGAAAAGGTCATCAAGGCAAACTAAGATATTTACACCGATTCTTTTCCGAAAGAGTCGGTGTATTTTTTTCTTCAGCTCTTGCGGTTTTTGACGGGAAGGGGTATAATGGAGGAAATGAAAATGAGTAAGGATGCGATAACGAGATGACACTGGCAAGAAAACGGAAAGACACCGACATGACAAAGGGCGTGATCTGGAAACAGATTCTGGCATTTGCCTTCCCTTTGATGATCGGGAACCTGTTCCAACAGCTTTACAACACGGTGGACAGCATCGTGGTGGGGAACTTTGTCGGCAAGGAAGCCCTGGCGGCGGTGGGCAGTACCGGCCCCATCATCAATACCCTGATTGGCTTTTTCATGGGCCTTTCCGCCGGTATGGGTGTGGCCATTTCCCAGCACTATGGTGCTAAGGACGAAAAAGGAGTACACGATGCGGTACATACCTCCCTGTTCATCACCCTGGTGCTTTCGGTGGTGTTCACCTTCCTGGGAATCGCCCTTGTGCCGCCTCTTCTTCGCATGATGTCCACGCCGGAGGACGTAATGCCTGGGGCTACCCTTTACCTGCGCATATATTTTGCCGGCGTCATCGGGCTGATGTTTTATAACATCGGTTCGGGTATTCTACGGGCGGTGGGAGATTCCAGAAGACCTCTTTACTTCCTGATCTTCTCGGCGGTGGTGAACACCATACTGGACCTGGTGTTCGTGGTAGGCTTCAAAATGGGTATCGACGGAGTTGCTTACGCCACCATCATTGCCCAGGTGCTTTCTGCCATTCTGACCCTCTACGTGTTGGCCCGGGCGGACGGACCCTACAAGGTCATTTTCAAGGATATCAAATTCAACAAAGACATGACCCAACGCATTGTGCGCCTGGGTATTCCTACCGGCCTTCAGCAGGCGATTACCGCCTTCTCCAACGTGTTTGTGCAGGGCTACGTGAACCAATTCGGTTCGGCCTGCATGGCGGGGTGGTCCTCCTACAATAAAATCGATATGTTCGTCATGCTGCCCATGATGTCCATCTCCCTGGCTTCCACCACCTTCGTGGGGCAGAATATTGGTGCAGGACAGATTGACCGGGCCAAAAAGGGGACTCGGGTTGCTACCGGTATGTCGCTGCTGGTGACCGTGATCCTGATGATCCCTGTCATGATTTTTGCCCGACAGCTGGTGGGTATGTTCAACAGCGATGCAGAGGTGCTTTCCTATGGCGCCATGCTGATCCGGCTGATCACCCCCTTCTATGTGCTGTGCTGTGCCAACCAGGTTTATGCCGGGGCCCTCCGGGGTGCCGGTGCGGTGAAGGCGCCCATGTATATCATGCTGGGAAGCTTTGTGGTCTTCCGCCAAATCTACCTGTTTGCAGTGTCAAAAATTGCTAACACCATCACCTGGGTCGCCCTGGGCTACCCCTTTGGGTGGATCGTTGCCACTGTGGCCAGCCTGATATACTACTATTTTGGTAATTGGGAAAAGAGGTGCGGTTTGAAAAACACCCGGATGGAGGAAAAAACCGCATGAAGATGGCCGAAAATGTTGCAAAAATCCCCGCCCCTTCCACCAAGGACAAGCGGGACTTTGCCGCCGACGTGGCAAAAGCCATTGGGGTGAAAAACAGCAGAAAGGGCATGCTGGCAAGACTTGCCGATAAGACCCCCCGCCTGGTCTCGGGGGTGTATGGCAAAACCGATGCCCTGTCGGGTATGATGCGGGAAGACTTTTCCAAACGGGACAGCCGACTGGATGGCATCCACCTTGCCGTCTACGACGGTTTGTTCACCGGATTGTTTGCCAGATCCGCCGATGCCGAAAAGAAATTTGATTATACAGGCTTTGCTCTCCGCCGTGCCGCCCTGTACGGTGCGGAGGAGGAAGGGGAGTTTGCCCGTCTGTATCAACGGGGCTTCCGTCTTGCGGGAAAGGTGAAGGATCTGCGGGATAAAAACGCACTTGCGGCCATCCTCAACGAAGCCGAGAAGAATCTGCCGGAACTGACTTCCGAAGACAAAACCTTCCTCAACGACCTTGCCCAGATGCTTTCCGAAGTATTATAAATCAAAAATCCGCCGATTTCGGCGGATTTTTGCTATGAATAGCAAGATCAGATGTTTCTGATAAAGTCCCCAATCAGGTCGACACCACCCCAAAGGAGCAGGTTGCGGCCCAGGAAAAAGACCATGACCAAAATCCCATAGGCAGGGAGGAACCACCGGGGAATGGCAAAGGGACGGGGGCGGCGTCGGAGAATCTGCCACAGGGTTTTGATTTCGTACACAAGGAGAAGCAGGGCAGAAATCACCACCAGGGCATTGTGGCGCAGGGCGTTTGGAAGGTCAAATTGCAGAAGGGCGAAAAACGCCCGGGTACCCCCGCAGAAGGGGCAGTAGCTTTTGGTCAGTATTTTGTAAACGCAAAAAAGCCGGCCGGTCAGAGCTTCGCACAGGGCTACGTATCCCCAAAAGAGCAGAGCTACCGCCAGAAAGGCCAGGTTCATATAGAGAAAATACTTCAAATTTCGTTTCATATCGCACTCCTGGGGAAAAAAGATGCTATCATCATACACCATACCGGGAAAAATTACAAGAGGAAGAAAATTGATGTTGACAACACAACAAGCCTCGGTTATAATACAAAGAAAATGACAAAATAAAGGAGATTCAACCATGGACCGTTTTGAACGCTTCTCTTATGCTATTTCTGTAATTTCCCGATGCTGGCACCGCCTGGCTGCAGAGGAAATGGCTAAGTACGACCTGAAAAGCTCCCATGCCACCTATCTGACCACCTTGAGCCGCTATCCCGATGGACTCACCGCTGCTCAGCTTTGCGAGGTATGTGGAAAGGACAAGTCGGACGTCTCCCGGATGATGGCCATTTTGACCAAGACGGGGTTTGTAAAAAAGAATGGCCGCAACGATGCGGGCAATCTGTATGGCGGCACCTACGTTCTGACCGATACCGGCCTGGATGCGGCGGAAAAAGTAAAACGCCGTGCAGCCCAGGTAGTGGAGATCGCCGGTAAGGACCTGTCGGATGAAAATCGGTCCATGCTTTACGAAATGCTTGCCCAAATCAGCGACAACCTGGTCCAGCTTTGCAAGGACGGCATTCCGGAATAAAGTTTTCCGAAAGGGCTTGCATATTCTCCCGAAAGGGAGTAGAATGTTGTTAATATCAAAAAGGAAGGTAACGAATATGAACGATTCTTATTATACTCCTCCCCAGGTTCCGCCCCAGGAACCCAAAAAGCCCGCAAACGTGGTTGAAATCGTGGCCCTGGTGCTGGGCATCCTGGCTCTGGTAACCACCTGCTGCTGCGGCTTTGCCTCCATCCCCTTTGGAATCGGCGCCATCGTTTGCGCTGTGGTCAGCCGCCAGGGGGGCAAAATGGGCGGCATGGCCATCACCGGTCTGATTCTCGGCATTGTTTCCATGGTGTTCGGCCTCCTGGGTGTCATCCTCTCGGTTGTACTCTATGCCGGCAATATGGATGGAATCTTAGGCGAACTGGAATACTACCTGAATGATTACAGCTACTACGGCTATTGATTCCTTTTATGAACGTATACGATTTTGACGGTACCCTCTACGATGGGGACAGTACCTTTGACTTTATCCGCTATCTCATGGGAAAATACCCCCGGCTGATCGCCAGGGTGTTTCCCATCGGGCTGGATTTCCTTTGTTACAAGTGCGGAAGGTTCGACAAAACCACCTTCAAGGAACGGATGTACGCCATGTTTACTTTGGTGCCCGACGTGGAGGGGGAGGTGGCCCTTTTTTGGGAAAAGAACCTTACCAAAATCATGCCCTATTACAGCGAGACCCGAAAGCCCGACGACCTGGTGATTTCGGCATCCCCGGAATTCATCGTGATTCCTGCCTGCCGTGCCATTGGTATTGAAAAGGTTATGGCCTCCCAGGTGGACCCCAAAACCGGCAAATACACCGGTATCAACTGCCATGGCGCCGAAAAAATTCGCCGTATGCAGGAACGCTACCCCGATGCTGTGGTGGAGGATTTTTATTCCGACTCCCACGCCGACGACCCCCTGGCAAAAATTGCCAAGCGTGCCTTTATGGTGCGAAAAAACCGGGTGTTCCCCTGGCCGGGATTTAAGAAGTAATCAGTCGCAAAAAATCAAAATGAACCGAAAAGCGCTTCCCGGATGGACGCGCTTTTTTCAAAAGGATGCATTGTTATGAAAAAGGAAGAATTGTTAAAATGTCTGGACGAGGAATTGCAGGATAAGCTTTACGGCTTTTGCTATGCCCGTACCAGGGATGGGCACGAAGCCCAGGAGCTCTATTCCGATCTTCTTTTTGCCCTGGTGAAGGCCGCAAAAAGCGATGGGGAGGTGGAAAATCCCCAGGCCTTCATCTGGCGGGTGGCCCGGAACGTATATGCCGATTTTTCGGAGGCTCGCCGCAGAAAAACCGACGTTACCTACCAGGGGGATGCGGATGAGCTCCTTCGCCGCATGACGGCAGAGGGAGAGGAGCAGGATGACGAGGAAGCCCTCCGGGGCATCTACCGTCGGATCGCCTTCCTTTCCAAAGCCTACCGGGACGTGATGGTGCTTTATTATCTGGAAGGACTTGCCACCGCCGAAATTGCCGAAAAGCTCGAAATCAGCGAGGTGGCGGTGCGTCAGCGACTCTTTGCCGCCCGGGAAAAGATCCGGGAGGAAATGGTGGAGGAAGCGAAAAAAGAGCGGGATATCGCGGAAAAACCCCTCAACCTGGACCATCTGGATTATGTGATATATGGTAACGGATCTCCCTCCTCCGGGGACCCCCGCCTGACCCTGCGCCGGATCCTTTCCAAGCACGTGCTGTGGCTTTGCCGCAAAAAGGCCATGAGTGCGGCTGAGATTGCCGGGGAACTCAACGTCCCAACCCTCTACGTGGAGGACGAGCTGGAGATCCTGACCCAGGGGGAAAACGGGAAGTACGGCCTGCTTCGCCGGACGGAAAACGGGAAATATATCATCAACTTCGTCCTCTTCGACCGGGAGGAAATTCAAAAGGCCCATGCCATTTATAAGGAAATCATGCCTGCGGTGACCGAAGCCATCCTTCTCTTTGTGCAGGAGCACCGTGAGGAATACCTGGCCCTTCCCTATATCAACAAGCGGGTGGACATGAACCTGATCCTGTGGCAACAGGTCCATCCCATGGCCCTCCTGTTTGCGAAAATGGTGGCAAAATGCATGGAGGAACAGTTCCCCAACCTGCCCCCGGTGGATCGCCCCTTCAGTATTTACGGCCACGTGGATTACGGCAAAACCTATGGGGGAAGCTGGAATGCAGTGGACAATAAGGACGTTGGCGGCTACGCCTACGTGTCTTTTGAAAATATCGGCAATGCCTATATGAAACGGCACTTTGCCTGCAAATACGGCCTCTTCAAGGATCCCGTGACCCAGCTGACCATCCGGGCCTTCGATGGCGTCGAAATTGCCTCTCTGACTCCTGCGGAAAAGGAAATCGCCGCCAAGGCTGTGGAATACGGCTACATTTTCCGGGAGGAGGGAATGCTTCACGTGAAGATCCTGGTTTGCGAAGGTGATCAGGATGCTCCCTTTGCCGTTACCTACCGGCTTGCGGAAGGTCCCCTCAATCCGGCGGCGGAGTGGGTGGCCGCTCGGCTTGCGGGCTGGATCAAACGCAATCTGCCCAAACACCTCCAAAACGAATGGCGCTACGCCAATTTCATTGCCTCCTTGCCCGTCCTGGACCTTCTTCTGGACGCTTTGATAGAGCGGGGGCTTCTTACCCTGCCCGAAACCGAACTTGGTGCCGAGGGCTGTTGGATGACCTTCCAACGGTATCCGAAGTAAGCCTCCCGACAAAGGCCCCCTCTGGGAGGGGGGTGGCTCGCGAAGCGAGACGGAAGGAGTATACAAGAAAAAACTACAAAAAGGAGCAAGAGTATGTCGCTGACCTACGAAGAAAAGAATATACCCCGGGCGAGAAATCTTCGGAAAAATGCTACACCCCAGGAAAAACACTTGTGGTATGACTTTTTGGCATCTTATCAACCCCGGTTTCAGCGACAGAAACCCATCGGAGGCTTCATTGCGGATTTCTTTTGTCACAAGGCAATGCTGGTGGTAGAAATAGACGGGTCACAGCATTACGAAGATAAAGGAATGAAAAAGGATGAGTTTCGAACTGGAGTTTTAGAAGAGTATGGACTCATGGTTTTGCGGATCACGAATCTGCAGATACGAGATAACTTTCGAGGCGTATGCGAATATATTGATATGATCGTCAAAGAACGTACAAAATAAGCCTCCCTCTGTGAGGGAGGGGGACCGCCGAAAGCGGTGGAAGGAGTCTGTGCAGGGACGAAAATATTTGTATACTCCCCCCGGGCTTGCAGAATCCTCTTCGAGGCTTCCACTCGCCCACCCCCCTCGAGGAGGGGGGCAAATCGGCCTCCCTCTGTGAGGGAGGGGGACCGCCGAAGGCGGTGGAAGGAGTCTGTGCAGAGACGAAAATATTTGTATACTCCCCCCGGGCTCGCAGAATCCTCTTCGAGGTTTCCACTCGCCCACCCCCCTCTGAGAGGGGGGCAAAAAGAGCCTCCCTCCGTGAAAGAGCATGACCAAAAACAGAAAGACTAAGATGGCCCGCTGTGGCCATCTTTTTTTGTGAATATTTTCGTTTTTCTCCTAACATCTCCTCTTTTCCTCCGACTATATAGCTAAACGGGGGATTTGCAAATCCCAACCAAAACCAAAGGAGGAAACCTGAATGAAACTGCGTGTCTTAGCCTTGCTTATGGCCACCCTGCTGCTCTTTACCGCCTGTTCTGCAGGTGGGGGCGGGGGAAAAACACCATCTAAAAAGAACAACGAACCCATCCTGCTGGAGCTTCCCTACAACGAAGCCGATGCCGCAGCCAAAGAAACCAACGGCTGGGTGGGCTTTACCGAAGCCATGAAAGCCATGGCGGAAGCCTATCAGGCCGCCGGGCATGGTACGGTGGAAATCCGCATGGTGAAAAACAATGAAGAAACCAAGGCTGAAACCACCGCCGACGTGGTACTTTTCGACCACGTCTGGACCGAAATCCGCCCGAATCTCTATGGAGACATGGTGGATGGGGTCTATGCCGACATGACCGACTTTATCATAAAGGACAAGGACTACGATGAAACCGCCTTTGTGGAAAATGTGATGGCGGCGGGGAAACTGGGCAATCAGCAGTTCATCCTGCCCCTTGCCTACGTGTTGCCCACCGTATTCGGGGATGAGCGCACCAGCACAGCCCACAACACGCCCGGAAAAGCCGACCTTGCGGATTACGAATCCTTCTGGTCCAAGGCGGAGGAGAGCGAAATCGATCTGCTTGCGGGGGATTGGGGATACGTGGAGGTTCCCCACGACGTGAGCATGGTGTACGGTGCGGGAAATTTTCCCAATCCCGAACGGGTTTCCGATGGAACCAATGCCGAAAGCTTCCTTCGGATCCTGGAGGTTTACCGGAATCAAGCGAAAAACCCCGATTCCTTCCAGTGGATATCCCTGGACGTTCCCATGACCATGATGGATGTGTTGGCTGAAAAGGCGGCTCTCCACTATGAAAATCTGGGTGGCGGCTACAGCTACCCTCTGGCCATTATGGAAAACCTGATGACCGACAAAAATAATGATCTTTTCTACTACATCGGTGCCGAACACAATCCCGATATGTTCTACGGCCCCATTCCCTACACCCCCGGCCAGACCGGGGAGATCCGCACCGCCTACGTTACCGCAGGGCTTGCCATCCCGGCTGCATCCGAAAAGCAGGAATCGGCCTGGAACTTCATCTCCTGGTGTATGGGGCAAATCGAGCTTTTTGACAATCACGATGCCTATTATTATTCCTTCCCCAGCCGTCTTGCATCCATCGGAGATTCGCTGGATAAGGGCATCAACGAAATTTCCTATCTTTATGCATCGGAGTATCTGGAACCGGTGAAGACTGAAAAAATGTATGCCGAAGTGACAAGTGTGGGCTACGCCTATCTTTCCGACCAGGCAGCGGGAAAAGCCCTGGAAACCGCCATGGCCGCCGGGGGCGGCGAATCGGCCGAACAACTCTACGAAAATCTGCTTTCGGTGTACGAACAAAGCGAAACCCTGTTTGAATAAACCGGAAAAGGAAAATGGAAAAGGGGGAGGGGAGAAAAGTCCCTTCCTCCTTTTTTGGCAGTCATAAAATCTGTACAATATCCCCAAAAAATGCTTGTCTATTCATGGGGATTATGATACAATAAAAGAAATACAAGCTTCGGAAAGGAATCCAATATGGAACTGAAAGATATCAAAGCGTTGGCCGACCGCATTCAGGAAAACGTTTCCAAGGTTATTGTCGGCAAGCCCGAAACCACCCAGCACGTGCTGATTGCCCTTCTGGCATCGGGTCACATTCTGCTGGAGGACCTGCCCGGATTGGGCAAGACCCTGCTTGCCAAATCGGTCGCCAAATCCATCGGCTGTGAATTCAAACGCACCCAGTTCACCCCCGACCTTTTGCCCAGCGACATCACCGGCATCAACTACTATAGCCCCAAGGAAGGGGAATTCAAGTTCCGCCCCGGTTCGGTGTTCACCAACATCATGCTGGCCGACGAAATCAACCGCGCCACCCCCCGTACCCAGTCCAGCTTACTGGAATGCATGGAGGAGCGGCAGGTATCCATCGACGGGATTACCATGAAGCTGGAAGCCCCCTTTATGGTCATTGCCACCCAGAACCCGGTGGAAATCCAGGGTACCTTCCCCCTGCCGGAGGCACAGCTGGACCGTTTCATGATCAAGACCGGTATGGGTTACCCCACCCCGGAGGAAAGCGACGAGATCATGCGCCGCTTCAATGGGGAAAATCCCCTGGCAGAGCTTTCTCCCGTTGCCACCAAGGAAGAAATTCAGGATGCCCAGGCCTCCTTCACCAAGGTCCGGGT
>SVKS01000164.1 GCA_015068345.1 Oscillospiraceae bacterium | reverse complement strand
CAAAGCGTGAAAAAGCCACCTTCTCCATCCGGAAAAGGTGGCTTTTGGTGTGACTCAGAGCTCCAGGCCCGCGGCGATCAGGTCGGCCTTCAGGGCGGCCTTTTCCTCTGCGGTGAAGGGGGCGGCGGGGGAGGCGGCGTAGCCCGAGTCGAAGCCCATCAGAAGCAGGGCTTCCTTCACGCTCTTGACCACGTTGCCCCGGCCATGGTCCAGAAGGACCTTGATGACCCGGTTGATGGCATACTGGATGCGCTGGGCTTCCACCATGTTGCCCTGGCGGAAGGCATCATAAAGGGCCACGAAGCGCTCCGGCATGACGTTGTAGGTGGAACCAATACCGCCGTCGGCACCCATGGAAAGCCCGGCCAGCAGCATTTCATCCGGACCGTTGATGACGTTGATGTCCCCAAGGTGGAGCTGCTTGATGAGGCTGAGCTCATAGTAGCTCATGCGGGTGAATTTGAGACCGATGACCCCGGGCAGGGAGGTGACCTTTTCCATGAGGGAGACGATGTCGCCCTGGATGGAGGGGGTGGCGTAAACCAAAAGGGGCTTTTTGCAGGCTTCGGTGAGAGCCTTGTAGTAGTCCACGATTTCGGATGGAGTATAGTTGAAGTAGAAGTTGGGAGCCAGGGCGGAGATGGCATCCACGTCAATGGTGTCGGCATGGCGGGCCAGGGCGATGGCATCCTCGAAATTGGGAGAGGCGATGTGGTTGATGATGACCCCGCGGCCGGCGTTGACCGCCACGGCGGTTTCGGCCATTTCCATGCGGGTGGCGGCGGCGATGGCGGGGCCTTCGCCGGTGCTGCCGTTGATGTAGAAGCCCTTCACGCCCTTGGAATACTGATAATCCATCAGGGCTTTGACAGCTTCCTTTTTCACCTGGCGGTTTTCGTCGATGGGGGTGATCAGGGCGGGCATAATGCCGCGGAAGAGAATACGGCTCATAGTGAGTTCTCCTTTATATTTTTATGGATCTAATCCAGATTTTCCAGGGCTTTCCGGGCGCCTTCCAGATCCAGCACGTCCCGGGCGAAGTGACGGATGAGAAGCTCGGTGGGTACGAATTCGTCGAACTTATCAAATGCCGGTTCCTCCTTGGGGAAAACCAGACTCTCGGGCTCAAATTCCGCCCGGGCGGCTTCCCGGATCAGGAAGATCAGCTCCTCCTTGGTGTGATTCGATTTGAACTGGATGAAGTAGGGCTTGCTGGATTCAATGTATTTGATTCCCGCACCAGCCCCAAGCTTGAGCTTGAGGATCCGCTCACAAACCATAAAGGCGTAGGTGCCAAGCCAGGGGAAAAGGCACCAGCTGTCGCCCCCCAGATGGACCAGATTGGATTCCTCCATTTTGCTCATTTTGGCAATGTGCCGGGCCTCGTTCAGCCGGGCCTTGGCGCTGGGACGCAGGAAGGGGTACTCCTTGTCCCCATACAGAATATCCCGCATTTTTTCAAGGACCCGGGTGTGGATGTCGCCGGGGCACAGGCCGAAGAAGGCGGGTACAATGCCCTTCACCGGGGTCACGAAAACCTGCTTTTTCCGGATATCCACCTCCTTGATGTCCCAAACCTTCCCGGCGATGGCCAGCCGTTCTCCCACCGGAGGCGGGGCCACCACGGTGCCCAGCTCTTCGGATCCGCAATGCACCGAAAATTCCTCGCTTTCCTTGAAGGTGGCGTAGAATTTGTAGTGGTTCACAATGCGTTCGGCCTTCAGCCCCACGATCAGTCCCCGCTCGGCGGTGGACTCGATGTGGCCGATGGACATGAGATGACGCAGGAAGAGTTTGAAATCCTCCTGGGAAATATCCCGGAAGACCGAAAGGGACAGCACCTTTCGTGCCAATTCGGAGGGCAAAAGCTCCCCGGAGTAGGAAAGGATGCTCATGGTCTGGTGGTAAAGCAGGGAGAAGGGATAACGGATGTGGCGGGAGGGCTCCACAAACCGATCCTCGGTGAATAGGGTGACGATGGCAATGCCCTGGAGAAGCTTCCAGGGGATCAGGTGGGGCAGGGGTGCCCGGTCCTCCGGGGGTTCCTCCCGGAAAACGAAGCGCATTTCGGGGGGGAGATCCCGTCTGCCGGTGCGGCCCATGCGTTGGAGAAAGCTGGAAACCGTGGCGGGGGCATCAATCTGGAAAGCACGTTCCAGCTTGCCGATGTCAATACCAAGCTCCAGGGTGGCGGTGGTCACCGTGTGGCAGGGGACGGTTTCGTCCCGCATCCGGTCCTCCGCATCCTCCCGGATGGCGGCGGAAAGGTTGCCGTGGTGAATGAGGAAGCGGTCGGGGATCTTTTTGGCGTCAGAATATTGCCGAAGGGAGGCGCAAACCACCTCGGCTTCCTCCCGGGAATTGCAGAAGATCAGGCTTTTGGCACTGTTTCTTTTGGCGGTGCAATGCTCGAAAATGTAGGAAAAGCCCGCATCCGCACCCCGGGGGGCTTCCTCCCCGTCGGTGGCATCGTGCTCGGTGAGGGGTTGGGTCACGGGGAAATGCTCCATGGCGATGCGCCAAACCGAACCCTGGGGGGGAACCTGGGGTGCCAGGGTTTCGTGGGGGGAACCGGAGGAAAGCCAGTTGCAGGCGGCTTCCACATCCCCCACCGTGGCCGAAAGGCCGATGCGGCGGGGATGCACCCCGGTCATTTGCTCCAGCTGTTCCAAAAGGGCCAGCACCTGCCGCCCCCGGTCGTTTCGCATGAAGGCGTGCATTTCGTCAATCACCACGTACCGCAGATCCCCGAAGAGGGACATGACCAGGTTGTGGCGGCGAAGCATCAGGGCCTGGAGGGATTCCGGGGTGATCTGCAGTACCCCGGAGGGATTTTTGACTACCTTATCCTTTTTGGATTGGGAAACGTCCCCGTGCCAATGGTGCACCGCAATGCCGCTTTCCTCGCACAGTTCCTCGATACGGCCAAACTGGTCATTGATCAGGGCTTTCAGGGGGGCGATATACAAAATGCCGATGGAGTGGGCGGGGTTGTCGTAGATATCCGAAAGAATGGGGAAGAAGGCGGCCTCGGTCTTGCCGGAGGCGGTACCCGCCGAAAGCAGCAGGTTGGAGGTGGTGTTGAATACCACGTGGCAGGCGGCGGCCTGCACGGGACGCAGGGTTTGCCAGTTGTGGCTGTAGATATATTCCCGGATGAAGGGGGAAAGGCGCAGGAAGGGATTCAGTTCCTGGGATGGCATGGAAAACCTCCTTTACACCGTGAATTCGGTGAAATCGTCCTCCTCCGGGTCGGCGTCGGCGGCCTGGAAGGTGGTGGTGTCCACCAGGGTTTTGAAGGAAGCACCCGGATTCTGCCGCAGGACGTTGAGCAGACCGATGAAATCCCGGAGCACCTCCCGGGGGGTCAGAAGGCTGTCGGCCCCAATGCGGGAAGCCATATCCTGCATGAACATGGCAAGCTCCTCCTCGCTGATGGGGGGCGTCCAGTCGAAATGGGTGGCGTGGATGTTCATCACCCGGCGGATCAGGGCGTAAATTTCCTCGTTGGTCAGCCGGGAAAGCCGGATGACCGGGCTGGAAAAGTCCTTGAGACCCTCCCCGGCGAAGCGGTTGGAAACCAGGCGGCTCCGCAGGGCTTCGTAGGAGAAGAGACCTCTTCGGGTATCCTCCAAAAATTGGGGGGTGCCCCCCACGAAGAAGCCCATGCCGTAAAGCCGGCCCTGCATGGCGTCGTTATAGAGATTCAGGAGCTTTTCATAATTCTGCTCCCGGGAAACCGATTGGGTGATTTTGTAAAGGTTGACCGCCTCGTCAATGAAAACCAGCAGCCCCTTGTACCCGGCGGCCCGGGCCAGGGCACCCACCAGCTTCAGGTAATCTCCCCAGGTGTTGTCGTCGGGGATGTCACTGACCGAAATTTCCTTTTTGGCCTCGGTTTTGGTGGCGTATTCCCCCCGGAACCATTTCAGGGCGGCGTTTTTTGCGGCCTCATCCCCGGTGACAAAGCCCTTGTAGAAGCTTGTTACCGCAAAGGTGAAGTCGAAGCCGTGAACCTCGGTATCAAAGGCGGCGCATTTTTCCCGAATGGTGGCTTCCATGGCGGCCTGAAATTCCGGGGACCCGGGGGTCAGCCCCTTTCCGGCACATTCGGTCTGCATGGCGGTGATCCACTTGGAAAGCAGGGAGGGGAGCGCACCCCCCTCGGGGGATGCCTTGGTGGCAAGGTTTCGCATGAGCTCCCGGTAGGTGGCAAGCCCCTGACCCTTGGAACCCACCAAACGGCGCTCGGGGGAAAGGTCGGCATCGCAGGTGACAAAGCCCCGGTCCAGCCCATGGCTTCGGATCAGGCGCAAAAGGAAGCTTTTGCCGCTGCCGTAGCGGCCGATCAGGAAGCGGAAGCAGCTTCCGTCGGCTTCCAGGTCAGAAAAGTCGGAAAGGATGGCGTTGATTTCATCGGTGCGGCCGATGGCAATGTATTCCAGGCCGGTTCTGGGCACCACGCCGCCCGAAAGAGAGTTGAGCAGCATGGAGGAGATGCGGCGGGGTACGGTTCTGGTTTGAGACATAGTTTACTCCGATCTGCCGCGTCTGCGGCGCTGTCAGGTGGAAAGGTAGGGGGCAAGCTCCTCCCGGTAGTCCTCCAGGATCTCCCCGGCTTCTATCAAAATGTCCCCAATGGCCTCCAGGGCGTGCTCGTTGATGCCCTCCACCAGGGTGTCGGGCATGGCAAGATGGCGCTGGGCGGCGGCGAACAGGGTGGCTTCGTCGGCTCCCCCAAAAAGCAGGGACAGATATTCCCGCTCTGCTTCCGAAAGGGAGGTAACCAACATGGCGAAGGGGGAGTCGTCGGTGGGGGTGGGA
>SVKS01000163.1 GCA_015068345.1 Oscillospiraceae bacterium | reverse complement strand
ATTGCCGCCTTCCCGGGGAGGGACGGCTGGATTATCCCTACCTGTTCTCCCTTTTGGATTCGGTTGACTACACCGGTGGTTTCGTTACCGAGGTTTACAGCCGGGACTTTACAAGCTACGACCAAATCGTCACCTCCCGGCTGTTTTTGGAAGGGGAGCTTCGAAAATATCAGCTTTCCCGAAAAAAAACTCTTGATTCCCGGGCCTAAATGTTGTATAATCAAGTCGTAACAATTAGAATTGTTTCTTTTTATTTTCTCCCGGCCCCATGCCGAAAGAAAGGAAGTAACCAATTATGAAATGTCCCTTCTGCGGGTACACCGAAAGCCGCGTCATCGACTCCCGCCCCACCGATGAATACACCAACATCCGCCGCCGCCGGGAGTGTCTTTCCTGTCAAAAGCGCTTCACCACCTACGAAAGCGTGGAGACCCTGCCCATCGTCGTCATCAAAAAGGACGGCAGACGGGAAATTTTTGACCGCAACAAGATCATGCGGGGTTTGATGCGCTCCTGCGACAAGCGGCCGGTGCCCATGGCAAAGTTGGAAGCCCTGGTGGACGAAATTGAACAGAGCCTTTCCAACTCCCTTGCCAAGGAGGTTCCCTCCACCCGTATCGGAGAATTCGTCATGGACGGCCTCAAGAACCTGGACGAAGTGGCCTATGTGCGCTTCGCCTCGGTCTACCGCCAGTTCAAGGACATCAATTCCTTCATGGACGAGCTACAGCAGCTCATCCGGGACAAGTAAACAACAATTTGATCCCCACCCAGTCGGGTGGGGATTTTTTTCCGCCTCCCTATATTTGTTTTATCGAGTTGAATTTTTCAAATTTTCTCTTGATTTTTTTCTTTTTTTAATATATAATTTCAATATACTCATATTATTCTAATCAGGAGGAAACACCATGAAACATTTGCTTCTGCGCATTTTATCCCTGTGCCTGATCCTGCTTCTGACCGTTCCCCTCCTTGTATCCTGCTCTTTGCAGGCAGAGCCCTACGCAAAAACCAGCTCCGCCATCCCCATACCCCCGGGACACACCGCCCTGGACCTTGCCAAAACTGAAGATGGATATCTGCTTCTTTCACAAAATGAAAACCTGATTTCGGTGGTCACTCCCCTGGACAAGGATTTCAACACCATAGGAAACTCTATTGAAACAGCTGTACCCAATGCAGTTTCCTTTGCTCCCTACGAAGGAGGGTTTTATTACTTCGCCCGTACCAGCGGTACCGGATTGGATGCTTCTTATGATCTATACCAAGATTCCACTCTTTTGGCTTCCCTTGGTATTCGGGACAGGGTTTTTGAAACCCACTCCTTCCCTCCCCATTGTGCCATGGAGGTGATAGACGGCACCCTATATGCTTCGGTGGATTTTGACGTAATCATTGGTTCCGAAGTCATGGAGCTTCCTGTCAACGACGGGGTTGGTGAACATGTCTTTTCGGCAGGATTTCTGACCCTGGATCATCAGCAATATTTCATGACCTCGGTGGAAAACCTGGTTTACCGGGACAAAACCCAATCATTGACCACGGTAGAAAGCGAATTCAGCCGTTTATTCCCGGTCAATGCAAACACCCAAAGCCTGCTTATTGACAGCAAAAAGTTGGATGCTCCTGCTTCTCTTTGCGCATCCAACAGTTCCTATGGCTATTTCCTTTCTGCCACTACCCTGTACCGTACCAACGGCAAAAAGATCGTCCCGCTTTGTGATTTAGCTACCGATGGATTCACCAGTCAAACCGATTTTCGCCGTATGCTTGTAACCGAAGATAACCGCATTCTGCTTTTGACCGCAACCGGCATTTTGGAATACGCTCCTTTTGAAAAAGAAGAAGGCAAATCGGCTGAGCAGAATACCATCCTAATTGCATCCTGCAATGTGGCCATGCCAGAGCTTACGGAAAAAGCCATTTCCAGATTTAACCAGACTCATCCAGAATATACCGCCACCCTAAAGATTTATGAGGATGCGGTGAGTCTGAACAAGGACATTCTTTCGGGAGAGGTGGATCTGATCCTATCCAACGACCGGATCCTTTTCCAAAACTACATCCATCAGGACCTTCTGTGGGATTTGGAGGAGTTGTGTCCCACCCTCTTCCAAGATGGGGTTCTCCTGAAAAATATCGTGGATGCCGCCCGGGTGGATGGGGTATCCTACTATCTTCCCCGCGGCTTCATAGTAGAATATCTCAATATGGATAAGGATCTTTTGGATGGAACTCCTGCTTTTGAAAGCTACGCCGATTTCGTAGCCTTCGCCACCGAAAAAGATCCCGCCTTCTTCCGGACTCAGCTTCAAAGCATTTGGTTCCAGCGTGCCATGTCCAACGCCAGCGAATGGATTGATGCCCGAAGCAATACAGCCCGCTTTACCGATGAATCCTTCCTGGCATTTCTGGAATCCTGCGACCTTTGTTCCAAGGATGAGGATGAACTGGAAGCCAACCAGACTTTGGAGCATAAGATCAACTACAACCGTGCTTCCGGTGGCCTGTCTTCCACTTTCTATTCGGACGACCCTACGAGCATCAATCCCAACGACCCCAACGAGCCGTATCACGTGCAGGTTGTTTTCCCTCTGCCCAGTGCCGCTCACGGGGGCTTTGGTGCCAGCACCCCCTTCTTCCTTGGCGCAGTAGAGAAGCAGGGCAATCAGAAAGCTGATAAGGCCTTCATGGAGTTCTTTTTCACCGAAACCTTGGTTGCCGATGATTTTGCCGACAGCTACTTCATTACCATCCGCCAGGATGAATATGATGCCATGCGAAAAGGAACCTATATCGAAACATTCCTTCCTGATTTTGTCCCCGAAGAACCCTCTTATGTAATTCCCGTCTGGGATCCCATTACCGACGAAAAAAGCCATGCCATGATCACCGGTGTGGATCATTTTGCGGATGGTTTGTTTGGTGATGTTCAGAATATTATGCTGGAAGAAGCAGGACGTTACTTTGTGGGCGAAATCTCCGCCGAACAGGCTGCTGAATACATACAAAACCGTGTCTCTCTCTACTTAGAGGAACGCAAATAAACCACAAGGGTCTGTCTTACGTAAAAAGACGGACCCTTCTTTGATGGAGAAAAGACATCAGAAACTCCCGGCATGTTTGTAGGGCAGGGGTTTACTCCCGCCATTGGTACCGAAATACAAACAGGAAAACGGCGGGAGCAAGCCCCCGCCCTACCGACGGGGAAGGACCGTTATTGTATGGGTTGATTTTCTCCCTTGGCGAGGGTCCATATCATGGACCCTCGCCATATGCAAACACTAAAACAAGCTTCCCAGGGTGGGCAGGTCGGTAACCACCAGGTTTTCCAGAAGCACCCGGAGCTCGGCGGCTTCGGGAAAGAACTCGTCCTCCTCACTTTCCAGGGCTTCGGCGGCGGCGGCAAAGCTCCGCTCCACAAACAGCACGTCCTCCCGGCAGACCACGCTTTCCAAAAAAGCCCGATGGGAATGCCAGGCATTCCCGGTTTCGGATAGCTTCCGGTGGGCTTCCTCCCATTCTCCCTCCTCTGCCAGGGTCACCGCTTCCGCCACCCCATCCAGGGCTTCCCTGTGAACCCGGGCTACTGCTACCCCCGACCAGGCAGAAAGTCCCGCCAAAACCAAAAAGATACCAACGTAAAAGATCAAGCGCTTCATCCCTCCGCCTCCTCGGTTTTTTGCCAGTTCAGGGTCCCCTTGTCCCCCACCGCCAGGTAGAAAATATCCTCCACCCTCGTCTTATGCTCTGTGGCAAAGGCGGTGAGCCAGGCAATGCTTCGGCCGGTGGCCGCCAGATTTTTTTGATTGATCTCCCCATCCGCAATGAGGATCCTGAAATACTCCTCCTCCGGGTTTCCCTTGACCACACTGAGCTGGCCGCTGGTTTCCAGAATCACGTATTTCAGCCCCCCGATGTCGTGCTCCCCCATCTGCCGAAGCTCGGTCACCAGCTCCTCCAGGGTAATTCTGGCCCGACGAAGGGCAGATTCGATGATTTTTCCATTCACCACCACAAATTCCGGCTTGCCCGCAAGGAAGGTGCGGATCCCCCGAAACCGGAGGCACACCAGGGAAACGATCATTTCCAAAAGTACCAGAACCACCACTGGGATAATCCCATGAAGCAGAGGGATATCCAGATCCTGCATGGGAATGGCCGCCAGCTCGGAAATCAGCACCGTCACCACAAATTCCGATGGTTCCATCTCCCCCACCTGCCGTTTACCCAAAAATCTGAGAGAAAGATAGATGGCTCCGAATAAAAGTATGGTTCGCAAAAAGGGAATCAGCATGGTTTCGCCTCCTTTACACCCTGCTTTTTTCCTATTCTTGCCCAAATGCTGGCAATTTATATCCAGATTTTCCTCCCGAAAAAATAATTTTATTTTTTCAAATTTTTCCCTTGACATTTCGGGTCCTTTGTATTATAATATATCTCGTTGGTCATCCGGGTGTGGCGCAGTTTGGTAGCGCGCTTGAATGGGGTTCAAGAGGCCGCTGGTTCAACTCCAGTCACTCGGACCATACAAAAAGGGACTTGCTAAGCAAGTCCCTTTTTTGTAGTGTTATCTGTTCTTATACAGGACAGTCTTCATATCCTATAAGCGATATATGATTCTCCCCCTTGAATCTTCCCCTGTTTCGTGATATAATACAGAATGAAAATACACGCTTTCCCAAAGAAAGGATCAATGATATGAAAGAATACGAACTGATTGAGCTTGGCGAATGCCCCATCTGCCACGGAACCGGCGTTTTGGAGGAAGAAAACGGCTGGTGTTTCTACGTTGCCTGCACCGATTGCGACAGCCACACCGCTGAAATCGAATTCAAAACC
>SVKS01000162.1 GCA_015068345.1 Oscillospiraceae bacterium | reverse complement strand
CCATGGACCTGCTTGCCCGGGGTGTCGGCGAAATCATCGGCGGCAGCCAGCGTGAAGAACGGCTGGAACGCCTGCTGGGCCGTATGGAAGAGCTGGGCCTCAAGGAAGAGGATTACTCCTGGTACGTGGATATGCGCCGCTACGGCGGTACCCGCCACGCCGGCTTCGGCCTGGGCTTCGAGCGCTTCATCATGTACGTCACCGGTATGTCGAACATCCGTGACGTCATTCCCTATCCCCGCACCGTCGGCACCGCCGAATTCTAAACAAAGGAAGCTTCATTATGCTGCTTGCGATTGACGTCGGTAATACCAATATCGTACTGGGTGTGTTTGAAAAGAGCGGAAAACTGCTGTTTTCTTCCCGATTGGTAACCGACAGCGCCAAAACCGAAGACCAATACGCCATCGACTTCCGGGATATTCTGCGCCTTTACAAGGCGGAGGAATTGGAGATCACCGGGTCCATCCTTTCCAGCGTATCCCCGCCCATGACCACCATTCTGTCCCGGGCGGTGGAGCGGCTGTTTGGCTGTCCCCCGCTGATCGTGGGTCCCGGCATCAAAACCGGGCTTCCCATCGCCATCGACAACCCCGCCCAATTGGGCAGCGACATGGTGGTCACCGCCACCGCTGCCTCGGCCAAGTACCAAAAGCCCGCCATCGTCATCGACATGGGCACCGCCACCACCATTTCCTACGTCAATAAGGATGGCGTATATTGCGGTTGTGCCATTCTGGCGGGGGTACGTACTGCCCTGACCGCCTTGACCTCCCACACCGCCCAGCTTACCTCCATCGCCATCGAAGCACCCTCCTCGGTGATCGGCAAAAACACGGTGGATGCCATGCAGGCGGGTGTGGTTTACGGCACCGCATCCATGCTGGATGGAATGATTGACCGGATTGAAAGCGAAAACGGTCCGGTTGCCACGGTGGTTGCCACCGGTGGTATGGCCCGGGAAGTGGTCCCCCTCTGCCGCAAGCAGATCACCTTTGACCCCGATCTTCTGATGAACGGGCTTTACCTGCTTTACAAGAAGAATCGGCCCAACTTCTGATTTTCCCCCAACCGGGAAAAAATAAAATGCGATGCATCCCCCTCCGGGAGCATCAGCGAAAGGAAACCGAATATGCGAAACACCCAAAATCGTCGGATGACACCTTTGGCCATACCGACAAGCAACCCCAACCACAAGGCAGGAGGTGTTCGAGTATGAAAAACCGGAATCAAAAGATCCTCCGTATGGTTGGAATTGCCCTCTTAATGGCCCTGGTAGTGGTCATGCAGGCCCTTTCTGGCATGATTCCCCCGGTGGGCGGCTTCTCCATCTCCCTGGTCCTGATCCCCATCGTGCTTGGTGCCGCGGTTTACGGCCCCGGTGCGGGTGCCCTGCTGGGTGCCACCTTCGGTGCCGTGGTATTCATCAACTGCGTTACCGGTGCGGACCCCGGCGGTGCCATGGTATTCCAGGCCAGCCCCGTTCTCTGCTTCCTGGTGGTCATGGCCAAGGGAATTCTTTGCGGTCTTGCCTCCGGCGCCATCTACAAGCTGTTCAAAACCAAAAACACCTACCTTGCTATGATGCTTGCGGCCATTGTTTGCCCCCTGGTCAATACCGGCATCTTCGTCATTTGCATGTACGCCTTCTTCATGGATATCCTGGCCGCATGGGCCGGTGGTACCAACGTTTTGGGCTATATCATGACCGGACTGCTTTTAGCAAACATGGTTCCCGAGCTTTTGATCAACGTCATTTTCAGCCCTGCCGGTGCTCGAATTGCTAAATTCGTGGCCCCAAAGGGCAACTGATACATACTTTCCCCGCAAATAGAAACCGAATTGGAGAATTGCCACATGCAACGTGATTATCTGTCCCTCTCCCGGGAAGAACTCCTTGCTGAAAAGGAGTCACTGCAAAAAAAATATGAAGAATACAAGGCCATGTCCCTTTCGCTGAACATGACCCGTGGTATCCCCTGCCGGGAACAGGTGGACCTGAGCGAGGATATGCTCCACGTCATCGACAGCGGTGACAAGTGCATTTCGGGCAAAACCGACATCCGTAACTACGGCATGCTGGACGGCATTCCCGAAATGAAACAGATTTTTGCCGATCTTCTTCATACCCTGCCGGAAAACGTCATCTGCGGCGGCAATTCCTCCCTGAATATGATGTACGACACCATTGCCCGTGCCATGATTTTTGGTACCGCCCCCGGCTTCACCCCCTGGGGCAAGCAGAAGGAGATCAAATTCCTCTGTCCGGTGCCGGGTTATGACCGTCACTTCGCCATCACCGAAATCTTTGGTATCCAGATGATTCCCATCGACACCACCGATTCGGGTCCCGACATGGACCAGGTGCGGGAATACGTGGAAAACGATCCTACCGTGAAGGGCATTTGGTGCGTACCCAAGTACTCCAACCCCTCCGGCATCGTCTATTCCAACGACACCGTCCGGGCCTTTGCAGCCCTGAAGCCCGCCGCCAAGGACTTCCGCATTTTCTGGGACAACGCCTACGCCGTACACGACCTGTATGATGAGGTGAAGGTGCTGGACATCTTTGCGGAATGCCGCAAGCGCGGTGTGGAAAACCGGGTTTACGAATTCGCCTCCACCAGCAAGATTTCCTACCCCGGCAGCGGTGTTGCTTGCCTGGTGGCTGACGACGAGGATATCCTGTGGGCCAAAAAGCTGATTGCCTTCCAGACCATCGGCCCGGATAAGATCAACCAGAAGCGTCACGCCGCCTTCTTCAAGGATGCAAACGGCATTATTGAACACATGAAGAAGCACGCCGAGATCCTGCGTCCCAAGTTTGAAGCGGTGGTGGATACCCTGGAAGCCGAGCTTGGGGACCTGGGCATTTGCCAGTTCACCAAACCCCGTGGCGGTTATTTCATCAGCTTCGACCTTCTGGTGGGCAGTGCACGTCACGCCCTGAACCTGACCCACGATGCGGGCGTTTCCATGACCCCCGCCGGGTCCACCTTCCCCTACCACAACGACCCCTACGACCGCAACATCCGCATTGCCCCCACCTTCCCCAGTGTGGCCGACCTGAAAACCGCCGCCACCCTGTTCTCGATTTGCGTGCGGCTTGCCGCCGTGGAGCGTCTTTTGGGGCTCAACTAATTTGTTATCAACCCAAAGGGACTGCTTTTTGCAGTCCCTTTTTGAAAAAAGGAGTATTATTCATGAAAGCTTATGAACGCCTGATGGCATATGCCGCCTATCCCACCGCATCGGATGAAGTCAGCGAAACGGTTCCCTCCACCCCCACCCAGCTGACCTTCGGCAAGGCTTTGGTGGATGAGCTGAAATCCCTGGGTCTCACCGATGCCTACCAAAATGACAAGGGTTTTGTGTTCGCCACCATCCCCGCCACCGCCGACTACGAAAAAACTGTGGCCTTCCTTGCCCACATGGACGTGGTATCTGACGTCCCCTTTGAAAACGTGAAGCCCGCCCTGGTAGAAAACTACGACGGCGGCCCCATCCCCCTGGCCGACGGGGTTTCGGTGCTCCAGGCAGGAGCCGATCTTGCTGGCAAGACCCTGGTGGTCACCGATGGTACTACTTTACTCGGTGCCGACGACAAGGCAGGGGTGGCCGAGATCATGACCATGGCCGAAATCCTCATGGCAGACAAGACCATCCCCCACGGCCGCATCCGCATATGCTTCACTCCCGACGAGGAGATCGGCAGCGGTATCCTGCACATCGACACCAAGGAACTGGACGCCGACTACGCCTACACGGTGGACGGGGGCGCCTTTGGGGAGGTGGATTACGAAACCTTCAACGCTTCCTCGGCCCACGTCGAATTCACCGGACGCTCCTTCCACCCCGGCAGCGCCAAGGGCAAAATGATCCACGCCGCCCGGGTTGCCATGGAATTTGATGCCATGCTCCCCGAATTTGAGCGTCCCGAATACACCGATGGCCGGGATGGCTTCTTCCATCTGATCGGTATGAAGGGAGAGGTGGAGCACGCCACCTTGGTCTACATCATCCGTGACCACGATTTGGCTACCCTCCACCGCCGGGAAGCCGACCTCCGCCGCATCGAAAGCTATTTGAATGAAAAGTACGGGGAAGGTACCGTGAAGCTTTCCATCACCGATGGCTACCGCAACATGGGGGAAGCCATTGCTCCCTACCCCTTCCTGATCGACTACGCCTATGACGCCATCCGGGAATTGGGCGGCACACCGGTTTCCCACCCGGTCCGGGGGGGCACCGATGGCTCCCAGCTTTCCTTCATGGGGGTCCCCTGTCCCAATTTGGGTACCGGCGGCCGCAACTGCCACGGTCGGTTTGAATTTGCCGTGGTGGAAGAAATGGACCAGACGGTTGCCCTGCTTTGCGGCATTGCCAAACGCTTTGCCAAATGAGCTACTTTGGCTTTTCCACCGCCAGCCTCTACCCCATGGAGCCCGAAAAGGCCGCTCTGGTGGCCTACGATACCGGCTTCCGGGACTTGGAGGTATTTGTCAACTGCGAATACGAGCAGTCCCAGGCGTATATCGACCTTCTGCGCCGCCTGTTGGAGGAGAGGGAAATGCGGGTGCATTCCTTCCACCCCTATCTGGCGGGAACCGAGTTTTTCATTCTGTTTTCGGAATACGACCGACGCCGCAAGGAAGCCCTGGATGTTTACCGCCACAGCATCCATGCGGCCGCCGCCATGGGTGCCAAATATTTGATCCTTCACGGTCCCGGAAACCGTCCCGCCGCGTGCCGGGAACCCCTGTCCCACGAAATTGAGGTTTACCAAACCCTTTGCGACTTCGGTGCGGAGGTTGGGGTGGAGATTTTGCAGGAAAATGTCCGGAACAATCTGAGTCAGTTTCCCGCATATTTCACCCATCTGCGGGAAGCCGTGCCGGAATTGGGCTTCAATCTGGATTTCAAACAGGCGCTTCAGGCTGGCTTCCGTCTGGAAGATTATATCGCCGCCATGGGGGACCGCATCCGTAATATCCACATCAACGATATTGACGACGCCGGCCATTGCCGCCTTCCCGGGGAGG
>SVKS01000161.1 GCA_015068345.1 Oscillospiraceae bacterium | reverse complement strand
TACCATCCCCTTTGGGGTCCTGCTCGGGGGCTTTGCGGCGGGTTTTTCCGCAAAGCTGATTCTTCTTAACACCCTGCCTGTTTTGCTTCTTTCCCTGCTGATCGCTTTGGGTCTTTGGAAGGCGGAACGCTTCATGCTCCGGGCCTTTTCCTCCTTTGGCTGGTTGATCACCGCCCTGGCTACCATTGGGCTTGTAGCCGCCGGGGTGGAGACCACCACCGGTTGGATACTGATTCCCGGTCTTGGTGACCTTTCGGATGCTTTCATTGTGGTTGGTGAAATCGCCATTGTGCTTGCAGGAGCACTCCCATTGCTCACACTCCTGCAAAAGCTTTTGGGTAAGCCCATGACAAGCCTTGGGAAGCGTCTCAAAATCAACGAAACCGCCGTGGCGGGTCTGGTGGCTACCCTGGCAAACTCCATTGCCGCCTTTGCCATGGCCCCCCGAATGGATAAGCGGGGAAGAATCGTCAACATGGCCTTTGCCGTATCGGGTGCCTTCGTATTCGGGGATCACCTGGCCTTTACGGCAGGGGATGACCCCGCCATGGTAGGTCCTATGATCATCGGGAAGCTTTGCGCCGGAATTCTTGCCATCCTGCTGGCCCTGTGGGCCACAAAGAAGGAGAAATCCCTATGAATTTGACAAAAGAACAGGTTAATCGACTGGTATTTTCCGATATGCCCGCCGCCTTCCGGGAAGCGGGGCATCCCAAATTTCACCTGACTGCCCCTTCCCACGTCACCATCGACTTTTGGGGGCCCGCCGTCAAGGACCGGGTGCTTCACATTTACTTCCACGTTTGCCCTGAAGGCAGCTCATTCCAGGAAAACACTCACTTTTTCCACGCAAGAACGCAAAACCTTCTGGATTGGGAACTTCTCCCCTGCCCCATTGCCCCGGGAGAGGATGAACTGCGGCTCAATGACGGCTGTATCGATTTCGACGACCGAGGTCGGGCGATCATGCTCTATACCAGCGTGCCAAAGGGTCATATTCCCCGATCCCACCACGCCGCCTACGGCAATGAGGATCTGACCGAATTCACCCGTCCGGATCCGGATGAACCCTTCATGACCCTGGAAAACCACGGAGGTCCCGCCTTTGGTTGGGGCTGGAGCGACCCCTTCGTGTTCCGGGCTTTCGGCCGTACCTTCATGCTGATGAGCAAGTGCGTCACCCCGGACGGGCAGAATCTGCTGCCCATTTACGAGGCCGTTGACGGCAGTCTGCTCCATTGGGAATACAAGGGAATTCTGTTTGAAAACAACGGTGAAGTGGTGAATTTCTTCCCATTAAGCGGCAAATAGGTTTTGATCTACAGCCCCTACAATACCATTGAGTATTTCGTGGGAGATCTTGATCCGGTCACCCTGCACTTTACACCGGAACATCACGAGATTCTGAGCTACGGTTATCATCGGCAGGATTATCCCTTCGACCGGGGCTTCTACGCCTCCTTTGTTACCCATTGGGAAGGCCGCACCCTGCTTGGAGGTTGGATCAGCGGCTTCCCCGAAAATCCCCTTTGGGATGGGTGCATGTCTTCCCTGCGGGAGGTAATCCTGGACGAAAGCCAACGGTTGTGCCAGACTCCTATCCGGGAACTGATAAGCCTTCGGGAACCCTTCACCGCCCAAACCGGCAGCTTTGACCTGGAAGCCCTCTGCCTCCTGGATGAGGGACCGGTAACCCTGGCTCTGGGTGATCGGCTGACCCTGACCATAGATACCCGGGGATTTACGGTCAACGGGGAGCGCTTCGATTCCCCACTTCCCCCTCATTGCCGGCTTCGGATGCTGATGGACCGGTCGGTGGCAGAGATCTTCCTGGATGGTGGTCGGGTAACCGCTACCCGGTGCTTTGCGGATGCCCAGGGGTATCAGCCGGAGATCACATCCGGCCGGGTAACCGATTTTACCCTGTGGGGTATGAGATCCTGCCAAATCAGGGAAAATCTGGTTGGGTAACCAATTAATATTTGTGTAACTTTCCGGGGGTTAGGATTGACAAACCCCCGGTTTTATTGTAGAATAGTATCAGGCTTTTACATGACTGACGGAGTTCGCGGAAGACCGCGGGGGAGTGTAAAACGCGCGATGCCGACCGTCTGGGCAAACTCAGTTCATTAAGAGCTGGTTTGTCCTTTTTTTGTTGGCAAATCAGCGGATAAGGAGAATGTGAAAACCATGAAACACGAAAACTGGACCAATTTTGTTCCCGGCGTATGGCAGGACACCATCAATGTGCGGGACTTCATTCAACAAAACTACAAACCCTACACCGGGGATGCCGACTTCCTTTCGGGTCCCACCGAAAGAACCTCCGACCTGATGGGTCAGGTGCAGGCGCTTTTCGCCAAGGAGCGCCGCAAGGGCGGCGTGCTGGATATTGACGTGGACACCGTTTCCTCCCTGACCAGCTACGCCCCGGGTTACATCGACAAGGACAAGGAACTCATCGTTGGACTGCAGACCGACAAGCCCCTGAAGCGGGGGGTCAACCCCTTCGGCGGCATCCGCATGGCCCGCCAGGCCTGCACCGCCTACGGCTACCGGCTCAGCGACAAGGTGGAGGACGAATTCCGTTACCGCACCACCCACAACGACGGGGTGTTCCGTGTTTACACCGAGGAAATGCGCAAGGCCAGAAAGTGCCACGTGATCACCGGTCTGCCGGACGCCTACGGCCGTGGCCGTATCATCGGCGACTATCGCCGGGTGGCCCTTTACGGGGTGGACCGATTGATCGAGGAAAAGCTGAAGGACAAGAAAAACCTGGATGACGTGCTCTTCCACGTGGACAACGCCCGTCTGGCAGAGGAGCTTTTCCGGCAGATCACCTTCTTAGGTTATATGAAGGACATGGCCGCCATGTACGGCTACGACATCAGCCAGCCCGCCGGGTGCGCCCGGGAGGCCATCCAGTGGACCTACTTTGCCTACCTGGCCGCCATCAAGGAACAGAACGGCGCCGCCATGTCCCTGGGCAGAGTTTCCACCTTCTTTGATATCTACATTGAGCGGGATATGGCCGCCGGTATTCTGGACGAAGCCGGTGCCCAGGAGCTGATGGATGACTTCGTCATGAAGCTCCGCCTGGCCCGTCATCTGCGCACCCCGGAATACAACGAGCTCTTCGGCGGCGATCCCATGTGGATCACCGAAGCGGTGGGCGGCATGGGAACCGACGGCCGCACCCTGGTCACCAAAAACTGCTTCCGTATGCTCAATACCCTCTACACCCTGGGCTCCTCCCCGGAACCCAACCTGACCATCCTGTGGGCACAGGCCCTGCCGGAGGGCTGGAAGCGCTTCTGCGCCAAGGTATCCGCCGACACCGACTCCATCCAGTACGAAAATGACGACCTGATGCGGCCCCACCATGGGGATGACTACGCCATCGCCTGCTGTGTTTCCGCCATGGAGCTTGGGAAGCAGATGCAGTTCTTCGGCGCCCGGTGCAACCTGGCAAAGCTTTTGCTGATCGCCATCAACGGCGGCTACGACACCACAAGCGGCATGCACATCGGCCCCCAGATGCCGGTGATGGAAGCCGACACCCTCTCCTACGACGCCGTGGTGGCCGCCGTCCCGAAATGGTGGGAGATGACCTCGCGCGACCCGGCGTTCCCCTTCTGGCCCATGATCCCCACGGGCTGGAACGACATCCCCCGCTCCTTCGAGCAGTCCCGCGTGATCTACGGCAGGTCTATAGACAAGTTCCGGAAGATCTGCGCCGACGATGGTCACATTGTATTCCGCTTCGGCAATGTTGGTCGGCTCGGCATTTTCAACAACTTCCCACATCTTCACCTTGATCGGATAGGTGCCGGCCGCGGCCTTTCCCTCGGGTTCGATATCGATCCACAGGCTGTCCCACTGCTTCATGCAGGCGCGCAGGCCGTGCTGCGGGATCGGGCGCAGGATATCCGGGAACATGCCCGGGCCTTCGCGCAGGTAGTCGGTATCGCTGCGGGAGAGACGGGAAGTGCGGATCGGCACATGGTCGATGCGGCGCACGCGGATGAACTCTTTAATTGGAGATTCAATCTCCATCTCCAGCGCGACCGAGCCGGCGTACTTCGCCTCGTCGCCCTCCTCCGGGATCACCGTGTAGGCGATCTGGAACGCGCTCGATTCGTTCATCAGCGCGCTATGCGCCGTGCTCACGCGCATCGGTTCTTCGTCCAAAAACACCTTTTCCAGGGAACTCAGGGTCTTCATCAACAGCTTCATGGAGTAACCCTCCCTCTCTATTCCGCCGCATTACAGCAGCATTTCCAGCCTTTCCATGCCAAGTTCCTCTTCCAGATAGCGCGCCCTGTCGGCAAACAATTCCACATTGAGCAGATGCTCCGGCGCGTGCGCGTCCACGCCGAGGATGCACTTCACGCCCTCCTGCGCTGCGACTTCCCAGAACTTCTCACACGGGTAGCCAAGGCCCTTGAACCGGCCCTTGCCCCAGTACAGGCAGCCCAGCAGATTGTATTCCAGCGGCATGTTCATCGCCTTTGCCGCGCGGCAGATCTCCCTCGCCATGTCCTTTGCATGCCCGTCGAACTCTTTGTACTGGCTCAGCACCACATCAGGGTGCGCCACATACAGAAACTGGCCGGTCAGCATGCCCTTCACGGTCATTTCCGCGTATTTTTTCAGATGCTCCGGCTCGGTGCTTCCGCCAAAGTAGAACCCGCCGCCGGGCACATTGCGGTCGTCGGTGGTATCGTGATGGTTGCCCAAAATCAGATAATCCAGCTTATACTTTTCCTTCTGCTCCACGATCCAGCCGAAGATCTCCGGGAAATACTCGCATTCCAGGCCGCACAGCACGCGGATCTGATTCTTGTGCTTTTCGCCCGCCTCGCGCACCTTGGCGATATAATCGGGCAGCTCGCTCTCGTGCATGCGCATGCCGGAAATATAGTCCGGCGTATAGTGGTGCGGGGTATGGTCGGAAAAACCGAGCAGCTTCAGTCCTCTGGATATAGCCGCTTCTACGTATTCTTCTTCGCTTCCCGAGGCGTGACGGCATAGGGCTGTGTGGGTATGGTAGTTTGATATCATT
>SVKS01000016.1 GCA_015068345.1 Oscillospiraceae bacterium | reverse complement strand
CCGGAGTCTCGGGATCTACCGGAGTCTCGGGATCTACCGGAGTCTCGGGATCTACCGGAGTCTCGGGATCTACCGGATTCTCAGGATCTACCGGAGTCTCGGGATCTACCGGAGTCTCGGGATCTACCGGATTCTCAGGATCTACCGGAATCGCTTCAAACTCTGCTGTTACCGTTACGTCGGCAGCAGGCATGACAAAGGTACCTTCTTCGGAGATGGTCAGTTTAACCACCGTCTCCTGCTGGGTTTCATCCTCTTCCCCTTCTGTCAGAGTTACGTAAGTGGCTTTCAGGGAACCTTCCACAAGTTTATAGCCTTCAGCTGGGTCAACCGTCAGGGTAACTTCGTCACCCTCTTTGGCTTCGGCAAGGTCGGATACCACGGTACCGTTTTCCATTTCACCAACGGTGACGGTATAAAGCTTGGCAAACACGGCCGTAACGGTTACTGCATCTTCAGGCATGGTGAAGATGGTTTCCCCGTTTTCTCCAGTCTTCACTTCCACCGGAGTTTCCACGAAGAATGTCTCGCTGCCGGCACCTTGGGTTTCCATTAGCATTGTTACCTTCAGTGATTCCAGCACGTACCCTTCATCCGGGGTTGCTGTCACCGTGACTTCGTCCCCAACCATTACAGCCACAGTATCACCTTCATGGATGGAAAGATCTGCTGCAGGGGCGGCCTCTTCTTCCTCGGGAGCTTCCTCCACAGGAGTGGTCGTAACCGCACTGACGCTACCGCCTTCGGCTTTCGCAATGGTCAGTTCGGCGGCCTGAGACGAAGTGACCGAAATGATCAGACAGCCTTCTGCCTCTTCCTTATCAATGGTTCCCACATAAGCGCCGGTGGCATTGTCTTCTTCGTCCATCTCCGCAGACAAAGTAACCGCTACAGGTTCGTCCTTCCCTTCTACCACGTAGCTTACTACCGGGAAATCATAGCCTTCTTCGGGAATCACAGTTACGATAACTTCACCGGTTTGAGTGGCAGCGGCTTCTCTTTCGGGCGAAACCGCTTCGGTTTCGGTTCCCATTCCCTCTTCTCCGTACTGGCCAATAAAGTCTTCGCTCATACCGCTGTCGGTGACGGCGGTCAGGGTAACGGTTGCATGCTCCACTGCCCCAAGGATATTAACCGCATGGAGATGGCAATCGGCACAAATATATACATTTTCCGCTTCGTTGTATGTATATTCGTGACCTTCATTTTGGGCAGTACAGGGAACCTTATCCGCATCCTCCGCAGGAATAGAAGCGGTCCAGTTGTCCTTTTCAACATCCTCCCGGATATTGGCGCACCACAGGAACTCTTCGTTCTTGTTGGTAGTATCTTCGCTCAATCCCATGTTATAGTCAGGATTATAGTTGACAGCCTCCACAGTATAGATGGATGCAGCCTTTTCTTCGTCTCCCATACCATCCTCAAAACCGGAAGTATAGGAATAATTGGTACCGATGTTGACGGTGACCATCTCCTGGGGCCCCATAGCTACAAATTCACGGCCAACAATCGCCGCAAACATTGCTTCCTGGGTCATACCACTCTGGAGCTTCTGCATATAGACATCGCTGGGTTTACCCATATAATCCAGAACAAGCTGCCCATCGGCGTCGTACATATTGTAAAGCGGGGTATAAGCGGCGCGCAGGCAAAGCGCCGCGATGGGGTTGTTCTCCACGGTTAAATCCTTCCCGTCGGCATCCATCGTGTAGGAGGACGCTTTGAAGGGCCGTCCGTCGGAGGAGGCGCTGACGGTATTGTATTCCCGGAACAGAGTGGGAGTTGTTCCCGAAGTGGAGGTCTTCCAAATCTGGTTCCCCAAATTAAAGTAGATACTGCCGTCCATCACAGCAATGGAGTGGGTCAGGCCAGGGAACTGTTCGTTATAAATAAAGTCCTCTTCCACCGCCGCCAGAAGTTTTTCGTCGGTGGATGCCGTTCCCTTCACCGCACCCGTGCCATACTGGAAGAGTACCGAAGCATATGTATCTTCCTTGGTGGTCATATCAAAGCCCATTTGGTTTCCGGAATTATCGTCTTCTTCCTTCCAATAGTCGGGGCTGGACATGGGACGAGACTTCATCTCATCCTGGGAGTCGGTGCCAACACGATTAGCATGAATCATGGCCTCCATATTCAAGCCATTCTGATTCATCTGGTCGGTATCAATGTCAAACTCACCTTCGTCATTCATCATACCGGCATAGGCTGCAGAACTGGCATGTCCATCCACGTAATACCAATTGGTCCCATCGTTATAAATCTTGCTGACCGCACCGGAGAACCAGCTTTCCTCGTAACAGGTGTTGTGATTTTTGGTTTCACCGGAAGCTTCAACCTTTACATATTCCGGATGTGTGGGGTCATAGTTTTCGCTGTCCTCTGCGATGTTGTTGGAAACCTGGGTCACCTTGCCGCTTTCATCCACCTGGGGAATATAGGTATAACCATCGTAGAGGGAGTCAATGTAGTCGATGGAATCCGCCCAAAGGGTTCCCATGGTCTGGGGCGATACCAGGAAGTAGCTGTGGTAAACCGAACCTTCGGCTTCGGCACGATACTGCGACAAGCATTCCACATAAATGTCATCGTAGCAGGCATCCACGTAGAACCAATCGCCGGACATGTCTTCAGCAGATGTGTCCTGAGGCGCATTTTCCAGTCGAACCGCATTGAAATAGTGTACGTTGTTGAATGCCCCGCCGCCAAAGCCATCTCCGGCAATGGAGGTCTCTGCGGTATCGGCATAGAACATAACCTGATTGAAGTCAACGATATCGCCGCCCTTGGCATTCACCTGGGCAGGGGTACACCAAACGTCATTGATGTCATCCACCTCGCCGTCGCCATCTGCATCGATTTGTTCTTCGGTCATGTAGATATCGGGATAAGCAGCTTGCACCAAATAGGTATAGGCAGCCGCATATGCAAGACAGATCCCGCCGTAGTAAGCGGAATTCTGGATGGTGGTTAGCTGATTGCTGAGCAGAGCACCAAACGTGGTCATCTGGATGGGGTCGTTATTGCCGCCGGTGCCCGAAACGTTCAGCATGGAACCCATGTCAAATACGGCATTTTCGGCAAGCCAATCATGGATTACCAGGAGCTTCTGCACGTCGGTCAGATCGTCCCCTCCGGCAGCCTTCAGGGAAGCCATAGCCGCATCCCGCATGGCCAGCAGTTCCGCGCCATAATAATGCACGTATGCCATAAAAGCCTGGGGAAGCATCTGTACCATCTGGATCATCTGGGCAGGGGGAATCTGCATATTGGGATCCAGGTTGCAAAGCACCTTCAGGGCAGCCATGGGATTGGCTTCGCTGTTCTTGCTGGTCCAATAATCGGTGGATACACCGAAGTATTCGGCATGATCAGCATTGAAGGCACTAAGAACCGAATAATAATAAGAAACTTCAGCCGTTCCATTATCCTGGGGATCGGAGGTATAAAGGCCGATAACCTGTACGTTACCGTTTTCATCCAGGACCGGATTGCCGTTTTCGTCCATGACGATATTGGGAATAGGATTGCCGCTTTCATCCAGAATGGGGTTGCCATCCGGCCCAATCATGATGCCAAAGGTATCGTCATAGTACATACCGATCTGCATATCGGTATAGTAGAGGTAATCCTCCATGGTTTCGCCTTCGGCCAATACAGGGGTTTCTCCCACGTTGCAGGCCACGATTTCGCCATTCTTCAGGTTGTAGTAGATGTCCTGGGTCATCGAAAGATCTGCCAGTTCATCTTCTTCGGTTTCGGGATTATCCGCAATGTGGATATCCTGGCCACAGACCGAGCAAGTGAAGTCCAAAGCCGTCAGCTTGTAGTAAACGTCAGCCAGAATGCCTTCCGAAATGGTGCCATCCTGGGGGTTGTAAAGCAGACCTCCGTTGGCAATGGCTTGGGTGGGGTCATCGGTTACGTTTCCTTCGGCATCCAGGTATTTTCCTTCCTCGTTCATCCGGAACTTGGGGGTATAATCCTGATATTCCGCCCAGGTATATTCAATAATACCCGATCCAGTAGTAGGAAGATCTTCATTTACGATGGCATTACGTAGCGCAACGACGTCACCAATATCCACTTCACCGTCTTTGTTGATGTCCGCAATCGCTTTGAAGGTTTCCTCAACAACCTGATTACGCAGGCTTACCACGTCACCGATATCGATTTCTGTATCTTCATTAAAGTCACCAATAATGGTGGCTCCCACGGTGTGATAAACGCATCCATCAACCGTCCCGTCTTCCACCGGTTCGCCATCACTCTCATCCACAGTGGCAATACCGGCATTGGCTGAACGCATGGCAAAGGTAGCCATCGCGGGCTCTTCCATGGGCACCGTCTCTTCTGCCGCCTGTGTCGCCGCATTCTGGGCAGCATCATCGGTTACGTCAATTTCCACGTCCATGGATTCCACCTCGTCCTCCATGGCCTCCATGGCGGCGGCATATCCCTCGGTTACGTCAAACCCAATCCTGGTTACCTTGCCGCCGGAAGTCGTGTAGGTCAGGTTGGTAACAGCGTTGTAGAGGTAGTTATCGTCGAGAACCTCAGCCATAACATCGGAAAGGACTTCCTTTGTGAGACCAAATTCAGCAACGTCAAACTTTCCGTCCGCAAGAGCGGCCTTGAGTTCGGTTGCAAGGGTAGCCTTCACCGTGTCGTACGTCATCTCGGTGGCCCTCTCCACCTTGGAAACCAAAGCTTTGTCGTCCTCTTCTTCCTGTTGGGTCATACCCTTCTTTCTCATCTCTTCTACGGCATCACGAATCAAATCTTCCGTGCTGGTAAAAGGATGGAGTTGCGTATATGATCCTTTCGGACGATATACACTTTTTGCTTTGCTGTCCGATACAGCGCTTACTGCCGGCGACAAAACTGTCGCCATAATCGCAATCACCAGTATCAACGGCAGCACACGTTTTACCAAATGCATAGGGGAGGCCTCCTTTTTTGTCATTCAAAGTACAGGTTATCAACCACCCCTCTTGCAATCCGAAAAAGGGTGTGATATAATATTTTCTATGTATTAGGTACAGGTTGGAGATACGGTCCAAAACCTGTACTTTTTTTGACAAATTCTTCCTCACACCAGCGAATAAAAGTGCTATGGGAAATTCCCAGATGTTTTGCCGCCGCTCTTGCGGAAATCTCGTTTTTGTTCCATTTTTCCGCCATTTCGTAAAATGCCGGCAGGCGCTCCATGGGAGCCCTGCCAAAGCGGACACCCCGGGCTCTGGCGGCGGCAATGCCCTCCCGCTGGCGCTGGCGGATAAATTCCCGTTCAGTCTGAGCCACGTAGGACAAGAGTTGCAATACAATATCGGCAATCAGGGTACCGGTCAGATCCCGATTCTGCCGGGTATCCAGAAGGGGCATATCCAACACCACAATAGCAGCCTTCTTTTCCTTGGTGATGGTACGCCATTGAGCCAGGATTTCCTCATAGTTTCGGCCAAGACGATCGATACTTTTGATCACAAGCGTATCGCCCTCACGCAATTTGCGGAGAAGCCTCTTGTAGCCGGTCCTCTCGAAATCCTTGCCGGATTGTTTATCCATATAGATGTTTTTCTCCGGAACCCCGAACTCTGCCAAGGCAATCATTTGTCTTTCCTCATTCTGCTCCCTTGTCGAAACCCGCACGTAGCCATAAAGATTTTCCATACTATTTCTCCCATCTTTGATGTAATTTTGGCCTCATTTATAAAAAAGCCTGTCATCCAGCAATCATATCACAATAGCGAGAATTTTTCCATTTTCGCCAAACCCCATCCAAAAAGGGCCCTCCTGCAAATCATTCTTTGCAAGAGAGCCCTTTTCGTGTTATAATGGAAGAAATTCATCCCGTGAAAGAGAGGTTCCGAGCAGATGGCAAAGGAAAAACTGATCCGCCCCGACAGCGAGAAAACCAAGACGATGATCGCCCGGGCGGAATTTTTGGATATGCGCCTGGGGGCGATTGCCGGAGCGGAGGAAAGCCTCCACACCGCCGTCCGGGGGGCTGCCTCCGCTCTGTTTGAAGACCGGGTACAAAAGGCCCTGACCGCCATGGAAGTGGAGCATTTGAACAAAGCCCGCCAGGGCATCCGGGTAGGTCTCCTGCGGGATGCGGGAATCGAAACCGTATGGCAGGCATCCAGGCTATCCTTCCGGGAACTATGCGACATTGACGGCATTGGGGATCAGACCGCCGAAAAAATACAGGAGACCATCCGCCAGATTGAAGAAAACACCCGCCAGACCCTGCGGGTCCGCATCCAAATGGGGGAACCGGGTGTAGACGAGACCCTGGTGAAAACACTATACAAGCTCATCCACCTTATTCCCCTGGTGAAGGAGGGTGCCAAGCTCCACAAAGCCCACCACGCCGGGGTGGTTCGGGAGATTCCCCTGGCAAAGGAAAGCCAAAACGGCTTTGCCTGGGTTTTCAAATCCAGAAGCCGAAAAGAAGCCGTTCTTTCGGCAATCGGCAGCCTTTCCGGGCGTTTGGAAGGCCCCTTCGGGGACGGGGTATTGCTGGGGAAATGGGAGAGTCTGGAGGGGGTTACCGGCAGTGCCGCCTGGGCCGATTACGAGAAAAACGCCCCTGCTTATTATGCTGAACTGGAAAAACTGGGGCTGGATTGGGCCAAAACCGATGCGGTTCCCGGAGGGCTACCCGCCGAGCTTGCCGCCGAAATCGAGGCGGAAGAGCTGGATCTCGCCGGGTTGAAGGCCACCCTGCGAAGCTACCAGACCTTCGGGGTGAAATATATCGTACACCAGAAAAAGAGCCTTTTGGGGGACGAGATGGGGCTTGGCAAAACCATGCAGGCCATCGCCGCCATGGTTGCTCTGAAAGCCCGGGGAGAGACCCACTTCATGGTAGTCTGCCCCGCAAGCGTGCTTGTGAACTGGTGCCGGGAGATTGCCAAATTCAGCGACCTTCTGGTAACCAAAATCCACGGCAACGATGAGGAAGCTCTGCTTCATTGGCGGGAAAACGGGGATGTGGCGGTGACCACCTATGAATCCATCAGCCGCTTCACCCTGCCTGAAAAGTTCCCCATCGGCATGATCGTCACCGATGAGGCTCACTACGTAAAAAACCCCGATACCCAGCGCACCAAGGCCCTGTTGAAGCTTTTGGCCAGGGCGGACTACACCCTGTTCATGTCGGGCACTCCCTTGGAAAATCGGGTGGAGGAAATGTGCTTTTTGGTAAGCTGTCTGCAGCCCGAAGTGGCACGTGAACTGGAAGCGGTGAAATTTCTTTCCTCCGCCGAGCAGTTCCGTCTGCAGCTGGCCCCCGTCTATCTGCGCCGCACCCGGGAGGACGTTTTGACCGAGCTTCCCGAGCTTTCGGAAAAGGAACAATGGTGCGACCTGAACACCGAGGAAAAGCGCCTTTACAAGGAAGCGGTTCTGTCCGGCAACTTCATGGCCATTCGCCAGGTATCCTGGCAGGTGGAGGACCTGCGTTGCTCCGGCAAGGCCGCAAGACTCCTGGAGCTTTGCGACCAAGCCATGGAGCAAAAGAGGAAGGTCATCATCTTCTCCTTCTTCCGTTCCACCCTGACCAAGGTCTGCGAACTGCTCAAGGATCGGTGCATGGAGCCCATCACCGGGGCGGTTTCCCCCGCAAGACGACAGGAGATCGTGGACGAATTCACCCGGGCCGGGGACGGTGCCTGTCTGGTGAGCCAGGTCCAGGCCGGGGGCACCGGGCTGAACATCCAATCAGCCAGCGTCATTATCTTCTGCGAGCCCCAGATCAAGCCCTCCATCGAAAACCAGGCCATTTCCAGAGCCTACCGCATGGGTCAGGTCCGGGACGTTCTGGTTTATCGCCTGTTGGCGGAGGATACCATTGACGAGCGTATCATGGAGATCTTGCGTGACAAGCAAAACCTTTTCGATAATTTTGCCGACGAATCGGTGCTTGGAGACGAATCGCTGAAACCCAAGGAACAAAACTGGATCACAAGCATGGTGGAGGAGGAAAAGAAGCGTCTTTTGGCCGAAGAGAGTCCCACTCCTCCCGAAACAAAGGAATAAGCCATGATCAGGTTAGAATATTTGACAAGCAAAAACTACGACGCCGCCCGGGCTATCCACCGGGAGGACATCCCCTTTGCGTGGGTGGACGGCCCCGAAACCCTGATGGAACTCACCGAATATGGCCTGTCTCACGCCTGTATTGGTCACACCTATCTGGTGCGGGAGGGAACATCCCCCATCGGCTTGATCCTGCTCGGGGAGGCCATCCCCTGGGAGACCGACCCTCCGGAAATGCAGGGAGTCCCCTTCTACCGATTGATGGGATTCGTCATCGACAACCGCTACCGGAGCCGAGGCATCGGTGGACAGGTACTGGAGATGGTGATCGACCGGATCTACCAGGAATACGGCGTGCGCCCCATTGCCCTGGGGGTCCACAAGGACAACCATCGGGCTGCCCACTTTTATGAAAAACACGGATTCCGGAAAACCAACGTAATGGAAGGTAACGACTACTACTTCCTGCGCTATCCGGAGCGACATTGAGTCTCTCTTACAAACCCGGCAGTTTCTGCACGGCGGGAGTAACCCCCGCCCTACGACAATCCCGCCGGAGATCCCAATGCTTTTCGCTTCACTCTGCCCTGCATCGTGTTAGAATTAAGCCATCAATCCCCCCGAAAGGAGTACCCCATGGAAAAGCTATACAACAATATCCTCTTCGATTTTGCCGCCCGCCAGACCCCCATCGATGCCGAAAAGGTTCCCTACTTGCAAAACCCGCCGGAGGTCATCGATGTGACGGTAGGCCGTCAGCTTTTTGTGGACGATTTTCTGATCGCCTCCACCACCCTTTCCCCCACCTACCATAAGGCCAAAAAGTTCGAGGGGAACCCCATTCTGTTCCCAAAAACCCCCTGGGAAATCGCCCAGTCCCCGGTGGCCTGCCCCAAAAGCGGCGGCGTGTGGTACGACGAGGAGGAGAAGATCTTCAAAATGTGGTACGAAGCCGGCTGGCTCCGGCACATGTGCTACGCCACCTCCACCGACGGCATCCATTGGACCCGCCCCCGCCTGGATGAGGAGGGCACCAACCTGCTTTTGAAATACGAGGGTTATCAGGACGAAAAATATTTTGACGGCCCCACCTATCTGCGTCCCGACTCCACCACGGTCTTTATCGACTACTCCGCCCCCAAAAGCGAAAAATACAAGCTCTTCCTCCGAAACCCCGGGGGCAAATCCCCCGCCATCGTGGGAGTCAGCGCCGATGGGATCCATTTTGAAAAGATCACCCTGACCAGCGAAGTCTATGACCGGAGCACCATGTTCTACAACCCCTTCCGGAAAAAGTGGGTTTACAGCATCCGTTCCACCCACGATAACGAACAGGGCTGGTACCGGGCCAGGGATTACCGGGAGTGCGACGACTTCCTCCAGGGTGCCGCCTGGAGCGAAGAGGATGCAAAATTCTGGATGGCCGCCGACAGCCAGGATAAGCCCCTGCCCTACATTGGTTTTGCGCCCCAGCTTTACAATGTGGACTGCGTGGGCTACGAAAGCCTGATGCTGGGGATGTTCCAAATTATGTACGGCCCGGAAAACAACGTCTGTGAAGCCGCCGGGGTACCCAAGATCACCGAGCTGATCCCCATGTACAGCCGGGATGGCTACCACTTCTCCCGTCCTAACCGCAAAAGCATCATCAATGCCGAAATCCACGATGGTGCCTGGGACCGGGGCTACGTGCAATCGGTGGGGGGCGTCACCATCATCCATGGGGACGAGCTGTGGATCTACTACATCGGCTTTGCCGGGGACGAAAAACACGCTGGGGAGCCCTGGTTCACCAACGGCATCTACCGCAACGGGGCCACCGGCCTTGCCAAGCTCCGCCGGGATGGTTTCGTCAGCCTGGACGGCAAAGGCAGCATCACTACCCGCAAGCTCACCTTCACCGGCAAATCCTCCCTGTTGGTAAATGCCAAAGGCGGGGTACAGGTCTTCCTGCTGGATGAAGATGGCAATGAGCTTGACCACACCACTCCCTTCGTAGGGGACAGCACCGGGGAAATTCTGCATTTTGAACGTACCGACGTGGCTTCCCTGAACGGCCAGACCATCCGTCTGCGTTTTGACGTGGACGGAGAGCTCTTCGCCTTTGGTTTTGCCGACGAAAATGGCGACTGCGGCGGTGCCCACGGGGCAGGACTTGTGAAGTAAGCGCAAAAAAAGATTGAAATTACCACTCCTCATGCGTTATAATATGATATACTCCAAAGAAAAGGAATGAAGAAAATGATTCGAATTGGTATATTCGGTTACGGCAACCTGGCAAGGGGCGTGGAAAACGCCATTGCGAAAAATTCCGATATGACCCTGGCGGCGGTCTTTTCCCGCCGGGATCCCAAAAGCGTGACAATCGCCACCCCCGGCGTGCCGGTGGTTTTAGCAAAGGATGTGCTGGCTTGGAAGGACAAGATTGACGTAATGGTGATCTGCGCCGGCAGCGCCACCGACCTGCCCCACATGACCCCCGACCTGGCCAAAAATTTCCACGTGGTGGATTCCTACGACAACCACTCCCAAATTCCCGTCCACTTCCAAAAGGTGGATGCCGCCGCCACCGAAGGGGGCAAGGTAGCCCTGATCTCCTGCGGTTGGGATCCAGGTATGTTCTCGGTGAACCGCCTTTACGCCGAAGCCGCCCTTCCCGATGGAGCCAGCTACACCTTCTGGGGTCGGGGCGTGTCTCAGGGACACTCCGACGCCATCCGCCGGATCCCCGGTGTAGTGGATGCCCGTCAGTACACGGTTCCGGTTCCCCAAGCGGTGGAACGTGTGCGGAAGGGCGAAAATCCCACCCTGTCGGTGCGGGATAAGCACACCCGGGAATGCTACGTGGTGGCCGCCGAGGGTGCCGACAAGAAGGCCATTGAAGAGCAGATCGTGAATATGCCCGCCTACTTTGCCGATTACAACACCACCGTCACCTTTGTCACCATGGAAGAACTTAAAAAGAACCACGCCGCCCTGCCCCACGGAGGAAGCGTGATTCGTTCGGGTGTCACCGGGTGGCAGGACGAAAACAAGCAGGTGGTGGAATACAGCCTGAAGCTGGATTCCAACCCCGAATTCACCGGCAGCGTCCTTGTGGCATTCAGCCGTGCGGTATACCGTCTGGCAAATCGCGGCGACAAGGGGTGCAAAACCGTATTTGACATTGCCCCCGCCGACCTGTGGGGCGGCAGCCGGGAAGACCTGCTTGCCCATATGCTGTAAGCTTAATAAAAATCACAAAAAAATGACCGCATCCATTCGGATGCGGTCATTTTTATTGTAAGGGTTACTTACTTGATGAGGGTGATGTTGCTGAAGAGGCTGACCAGGGTGTTGGCAACGGAGGACATCATCTTGATAAAGATATCCAAAGCGACGCCCACGACGTCCTTTCTGGTGTCACCGACGGTGTCGCCGGTAACAGCAGCCTTGTGAGCAGCGGTACCCTTGCCGTGGCCTTCAATGGCGCCCGATTCGATGTACTTCTTGGCGTTATCGAAGGCACCACCGGAGTTGCCCATGAAGATGGCGCGGGGGATGGCGCAGACGGTAGCACCAACCAGCAGGCCGCCGACGAACTGAGCGCCGAAGACGAAGCCGCCGACTACCGGGATGGCGATGGCCAGCATGGAGGGAACCAGCATTTTGCGCAGAGCTTCCTTGGCAGCGGTTTCAACCAGAGCGTTGTAGTCGGGATCCACGGTGCCTTCCATGACGCCGGGAACAGACAGCTGCTTGTCGCCCTGAATGGCCATGACGCGGGCGGCGTCGATGGTGTTGTCGGTGAGCATGGCGGAGAAGTATTCCACCAGAGCGCCGCCGACGATACCGCCGGCTACGACGACGAAGGAAGCGAAGTTGAGAACAGGCTCCTTACCCCATTCGGTGTAGGTGCCCACGTAAGCGGTGATGAGGGATACGGTTGCGAAGGCGGCAGAACCGATGGCGAAGCCCTTACCGATGGCGGCGGTGGTGTTACCAACCGAGTCGAGCTTGTCGGTGATGACGCGGACAGAGGGATCCAGGTGGCAGGATTCGGCAAGACCGCCGGCATTGTCGGCGATAGGACCGAAGGCGTCGATGGATACGGTGGTGGCTACGAAGGCCAGCATGCCCAGAGCGGCGATGGCGATACCATAGGTGCCGCAGAGCTTACCGGAGATGAAGAGAGCCAGAGCGATGATCAGAATGGGGAAGAGGCAGGAACGGGAACCAACGGCGTCACCCTTGGTGATAACAAAGGCTTCGCCTTCGGTGGCCATTTCAGCAAGCTTCTTGGTGGGCTTGAAGTCGGCGGAGGTGTAGTATTCGGTGATGGAACCGATGGCAACACCGCTGATGATGCCCAGAACGGAAGCGATCCAGGGAGAGATCCAGCCAAGGAGGAAGGAATCATAAAGTTCGATGCCATTGAATACGAAGTAGGAAATCACCAAGCCCAGGACAACGGTCAAACCGGCAGAGATCCAGGTGGCAAGGTTGAGTTCACGGGAGGGGTTGTCGCCCATCTTGCGGATGGAAACGAAGATCAGGCCCAGGAGGCAGCCAAGGAGACCGCCGCCGGCGATGAGCACCGGGTAAAGGGTCATGGCGTTGAAGGTTTCGGTGAAGGCGGCATCCAGCTGAACGTCCTGGAAGAGGGTAACAGCAATCAGGATGGAGGCGGACATGGTGGCAACAAAGCTTTCCAGAAGGTCGGAGCAGTTGCCGGCGATGTCGTTGACGTTGTCGCCGATGAAGTCGGCAACGGTGTTGGGAACACGGCTGTCGTCTTCGGGCAGGTCGTGACGGATCTTGCCAAGAATGTCGGCGGAGATGTCGGCGGCCTTGGTGTAGTTACCACCGGCTACGCGGTTGAACATGGCAACCACAGAGCAGCCCAGGGAGTAGGTGGTGATGCGCATGATGGTGGGGTTGCAGGTCATGTTGGCAAGGAGACCGTGACCGGCAGCTTCGGGATCCAGTCCGCCCACAAGCATGACCAGAACGAAGCCCAGCAGACCGAAGGCCTGAACGCTGACGCCCGAGATGGAACCGCCGCAGAGAGCGACCTTGACGGTTTCCCCAATGGAGAGGGATTCGCGGGCCTTGTTGGCGGTGCGAACGTTGGCGTAGGTGGCGCTGCGCATACCCAGAATGCAAACCAGGGAGCTCATCAGAGCACCCAGCAGGAAGGTGATACCGGCGGTGACTTCGATGAAGAGGGTGAAAACAACCGCCAGAACCACGCAAACGATGGCAATGGACTTGAATTCGGTCTTCAGGAAGGTTGCAGCACCGTCGCGGATGATGCCTGCCATTTTGGCCATATCGGCGGTGCCTTCTTCCATCTTCTTGATGCGAGCATAGTTCGCGAAGACGTAGGCAAGGCCGAGAACAGTCAGGCAGAGGACGACATACAGCATGGAATGTTACCTCCAAAAAAATGTTTTTAACATGGGACACCGCCGACGTAGGAACAGCCTTTGCAGAAAGAATCCCGGCTTTTCACTTGCGCGAGCCGGGAACCAACCGGTTCCATCCCAAGAACCGGTAAAGACAATCTGCTATCTATTCCGGTGTCCGGAACAGAATCCCAAATTGCCACCATAGTACCATAGATACCACCTTTTTGTCAAATTCTTAAAATCACGCGTTTTTTGCGATTTATTGTTCCTATTTACGTCATCTTTGCCATTTCTTTTCTGGTTAAGATGCAGAAAAGATTCTTTTTCCATTCCTTTGCTGTGGTAAAGTTTTGTCAAACTTTTTCAAAATAAATTCTCATTTTTCCCCAAAGATTGATGGACTTGACAAAAGGCATTTCTCCTCGAAACAAATAAAAGCCCCTACCCCGGAAATTCATCCGATGGAAGGGGCCATATTTTTCTTTTCTCAGAGATATCTTTACCGTATCTTTACCATCCCGAAGAATCTCTCTTATTTTTCGGGAGGGGCTACCAGGAACTCGCCAATGACCTCCGGCTTATGGATCATGCTGTCTTCCTCGGTAATTTCACGAATGACCCGGCAGGGGTTACCGGCGGCGAAGGAGTTTGCGGGAATGTCCCGGGTAACCACCGCACCGGCACCGATGACACAGCCATCCCCAATGGTGACGCCGGGACACACGGTGACGTTGGCGCCAAACCAACAGTCCTTGCCGATGGTAACCGGCTTGGCGTAGCACAGGCGGATGGGGCTACCGTCGGGATTGTACATGAGTCGGCGCTCATCGGCCACCATGGGGTGTACCGGGGTCACGATGGAAACGCCGGGGCCAAAATTGCAGTCGTCTCCAATGGTGACAAAGGCATCGTCCTGGATGGTAAGGTTGAAATTCATAAATACCCGCTTGCCGATTTTGGTGTGGGTACCGTAGTGGATGTAGATGGGACCCTGGGCAAAGCTGCCTTCGCCGATTTCGGCAAAGATCTGGCCGATAATCTCCTTGCGCTTTTCGGTTTCATCCTCAAAGGTGCGGTTGTATTCGGTGCAGAGGTTGTGGCACTTCAGCTTGATGGCCTTCAGGGTGGGGTCCCCGGGGCAGAAAAGCAGACCCTTTGCAATGCGTTCTTCAGGTGTCATAGTGGTTTCTCCTTTGTTTTTGGTTTTTCTTTCTATTTTACCACAAAAATGTATAATGGCAAGCGGTGATTGACAGTTTTTTTTATTTAGGTTATAATAAGGGGAAACAGAGAGTTTATCCCTATCCTCATGAGTTGCGAAGGGAATCAAAACAACGGAGAGAGCCATGGCCAATCATCTGCTGACAAAAGTCTATAACGCATTTCGCCTGGCCCACTACCGGGCACTGTTTGGCCGCATCAAAGAAAAGCCGGGCAGTCTGAGCGCCACCGAATCCTTTTCGGTGGACGTCATTTATCTTTTGAAAGAACCCACCATCAAGCAGTTCTCGGAATACCTGGGTATTTCCCAGCCCAACGCCACCTACAAGATCAACAGCCTGATTGCCAAGGGCTACGTGGAAAAAATCCCTTCGGCAGACGACAAACGGGAATTCCGTCTCCGGGTTTCCGACCGGTTCCACACCTACTTTGCCAACAGTGTGGATTTTCTGGACCGGATCGATATCCGGCTGCAGGAAACCCTGACTCCGGAGGAATATCAAAAGGTGGCTGATATCCTGGCCGAATTTGCCGACGATATTCCCATGGAATCAAACCAGCAAAAAGAATAATGCAATATCATAAAAAGTACAAGGGAGAATATGTATGATTACCTTTGACAAAAAAACCAAAACCTTTTTCCTGGACGGCAAGGGCGTAACCTACGCCTTCTTCATCAACCACGCCGATTTTGCCGAACACCTCTACTTCGGCAAAACCATCGGTCACGACGATTTATCCTTCACCCGGGCCAGCGGCAGCCGCAGCACCATTGCCAAGGTCCCCGGCCACGATGATTTTATCGAAGAGGACGGCTCCTACGTGCAGTTCCCCGCCGAACTGAGCTTTTTCGGCACCGGGGACTACCGGGAACCCACCCTGCACCTGGAAAACCAGTCGGGTGACCGTCTCACCGAGTTACTCTACGCAGGCTACGACATCCTCCCCGAAAAGCCCACCATCCCCGGCATGCCCAGCATGACCGGCGGGGAAACCCTGGTACTCCACCTGAAGGACAAGGTCACCGGTTTTGCCGCCGACCTTTACTATACCGTCTACGACGATGCCGACGTGATTGCCCGCCACATCGTATATAAGAATGAGGGGTCTGAAAAGGTCACCCTGCGCCGAGCCTACTCCTTCGCCATGGGTCTTCCCCAAAACGATTACCAGGTCCTTTCCCTCTATGGTGCCTGGGCCAGAGAACGCCGCATCGACAAGATCCCCATGCACCACGGGGTGGTCTCCATCGATTCCAAGCGCACCACCTCCTCCGCCGAACTCAACCCCTTCATGGCCCTGCTCTCCCCCGATGCCACCGAGGAATTCGGGGAAGTCTACGGGGTAAGCCTGGTTTACTCCTCCTCCTTCGTTTTGAAGGCCGAGGGCACCATCGACGGCGTCACCCACCTGACCGGCGGCATTAACGATTTCGACTTTGCCTGGCCTCTGGAATCTGGCGATACCCTTGCCACCCCCGAAGTGGTTCTGGCCTACTCCGCCGAAGGGCTCGGCGGCATGAGCCGCGCTTACCACGATGCCTACCGGGATCACCTGATCAACCCCCGCTACGTGAAGACCCCCCGCCCCCTTCTGATCAACAACTGGGAAGGCACCTACTTCAATTTCACCAACGAAAAGCTGATGGCCATCGTGGATGCGGTGGTTGGCACCGGCATCGATACCTTCGTCTTGGACGACGGCTGGTTCGGCAAGCGGGATGACGATACCTCCGGTCTGGGGGACTGGATCGTCAACGAAAAGAAAATGCCCGGCGGCCTGAAGACCATCAGCGACCACGTTCACAGCAAGGGCATGAAGTTCGGCCTGTGGTTTGAACCCGAAATGATCAACGAGGATTCGGATATTTGCCGGGCCCACCCCGAATATGTCATCCGGGTAGACAACCGCCAGCCCTGCTATTCCCGCCATCAGTGGATGATGGACCTGACCAATCCCGAAGTCCGGGATTACATTGTGAATGCCGTGAACAAGGTACTGGCGGAAAACCAGATCGAGTACGTCAAGTGGGACTATAACCGCAACGTCACCGAATCCTTCTCCAAAGCCCTCAGCCGCGAAGAACAGCTCGGCTTCGCCCACCGTTACGCCCTGGGTGTTTACGACCTGTGCGAACGGATCATGGAGGCCAACCCCCATATTTTCTTTGAAGGCTGTGCCGGCGGCGGTGCCCGGTTTGACCCGGCTATGATCCACTATTTCAGCCAGATCTGGACCTCCGACGACTCGGATGCGGAGGAACGCACCCACATTCAGTACGGCACCTCCATCGTGTACCCCCTGTCCACCATGAGCTGCCACGTTTCCATTTGCCCCAACCACCAGACCGGCCGTACCACCCCCTTTGCCACCCGGGCCACCATTGCCCACCTGGGTGCCACCGGCTACGAGCTGGACACCACCACCTTCACCGAGGAAGACAAGGAAGCCGTCAAGGCCCAGATCGCCGACTACCACAAGATGGAAAAGCTGGTTTTGGAAGGGGATCTTTACCGCATCGACAATCCCATGGAATCCAACTTCTTCAGCGAAGCCATCGTTTCCAAGGACAAGACCGAAGCGATCCTGGTGACCTACCGCCGGATGGCCAGCGTCAACAACCAGATCAAGCGGGTCCGTATGGCGGGTCTGGATCCCGAAAAGCGCTACGAAGTGGCCGAGCTTGGCCAGACGGTCAGCGGCGCCGCCCTGATGCAGATCGGTCTGGTACCCAACTGGTCGGGAGACTTTGCCGCAGTGGAATACCACTTCAAGGCCATTGACTAAAAACCAAAGGAAATCCAACATAAAGGAGGAACAATATGCAGCTTCAGGAATCGGGCGAAATGTATCTGGAAAGCATTTATGTATTATGTAAACAACATGGTTCGGTGCGCTCGGTGGATGTAGCCGAGTATATGGGTTTCTCCAAACCCAGCGTCAGCCGGGCTATCGGCATTCTGAAAAATGGCGGCTACCTGACCGTAGATAAAAAGGGAAGCTTGCTTTTGACCGAGGAAGGGCTTGCTGTGGCCGAAAACATCTACCGTCGGCACACCGTCCTGACCACCTTCCTGACCACCCTGGGGGTGGATCCCATGGTAGCCTCGGCGGATGCCTGCAAGCTGGAACACGTCATCAGCGAAGAGACATTTGAAGCCCTGTGCCGATATGCCTCCGAGCGGGGTCTTGACACATAATCAAAACGCAATATGGCAAAACGCCGTTCTTTGGACGGCGTTTTTTCTTGCGAAAAACAGAGGAAGTGTGCTATAGTATAGGTATGAAACTCAGCCATTTCCAAGGAGGGTTTTTGCCATGGAATGGAAAAATATATACGTCTTTATCAGCTCCACCTTCAACGATATGCACGCCGAGCGGGATTTCCTTGTGAAGCGGGTTTTCCCGGAACTGCGGGTCTGGTGTTCCAAACGGCATCTGAAACTGCGGGATATCGACCTGCGTTGGGGCGTCAGTGCCGCCGATGCCCAGGAAAACAAGCGAGTGGTGGAGGTTTGCCTTCGCAACATCGACAAGTGCCGTCCCTTCTTCCTGTGCTTCATGGGGCAGCGCCGGGGATGGGTCCCCGGGTCAGCCGACGTGAATCCCGCCGTGCTGGATGCCTTCCCCGATCTTGCCGCATACATTGGTGCCAACTCGGTAACCGAGTTGGAAATTCTCCATGCGCTTCTGCACCCCATGGCAGGGGAATCCCCGGTAAAGCACTTCCGTTTTTACGCCCGTGATGACCATTACCTGCGCCGTATCAGCGATCCCCGGATCAAAAAGCTCTTTTCCCCGGAAAACGCCCTGCTTTCCCGGTCCGGCCGGGACTATGCCAATTTCAAGCGCCGGATCGGGAAGCAATTCGGTCTGGTGGACTACACCGCCGACTGGCTTTCCGACAAGCGTTCCCCGGAGCTTTCCAATGTAGGAGGCCAGGACCTTTCTGCCGGGCGACTTGGCAATTTCAGAACCGGTAACGGCACCCTGGAGGCGGACGTTTTGGCTTGGCTCCGGGACGCCATCGCCGCCGAATATCCCGACCACACCCCGGTGGAAGCCATCGACGATCCCCTGGAGCTGGAGCTTGCTCAGCAGGATATTCAGCTTTTTGAAGCAAGCGACGGCTACATTCCCCGTCCCAGCGAAGAGGCGGCAATTCGTTCCCTGCTTTCCGAAAACGAAACCCCGGTGATCCTTTCGGGGGATGCGGGTTCGGGCAAAACCTTCCTGCTTGCGAATCTGATTCAGAAAGAAGCCCAATCCCGCCGTCTTTACTACCGTTTTGCGGGCACCACCCTTCGTTCCGCAAGCTACGGCAAACTGCTTTCCTCCCTGGTGAAACAATGGATTCGGGATGGTCTTTTGCCGGAAGACGCCGACAAATACCCCGAGTCTGAGTTGAAGGTGATATTTCCCTCCCTCCTCCAAACTGCCGGGGAAGCCTCTCCCTTCCTTTTGGTGCTGGACGGTATGGATCAGCTCCCCGCCCGGGACAACTGGGCCAAGTTCCTGCCCAAGACCCTGCCCCGGGGGTGCGGCATGCTGTTGAGCTACCGCAAAGACTCCCTGAAAACCCCACCCGCAGGCTATCCCATCCATCACCTGGGTGCCATGAGCAGCCGGGCCGACCAGGAGGCCATCATCAAAAGCTATCTGGCCGGTTTCCTGAAGAACGTTGACGAGGAACAGACCAAAAAGATTCTGGACATGAAGGGCAGTGCCAATCCTCTCTTCCTAAAAATCCTGCTCAACGAACTCCGGGTCCACGGCTCCTTCGACACCCTGATGGACAAGCTCAACCAAAATTACGGTGATACCCCCAGCACCGCCTTCCAGCAATTTCTTTATCGACTCCACGAGGAATACACCGCCCTCTACCCCTTCGGTTCCAGTCTGCTTTTCACCTTTGCCTCCGCCCTGGCCCTTTCCCAGGAGGCAGTGGATACCGATATGCTGCTTTACGTTGCCTATCACCTGACCGAAATGGAGAAGGTGCCCAGGCAGGAGTTTCTGGATGCCCTCCATGCCATCATTCGTGAAACCGAGCCCTTCCTGGTGGAAAGCGGCGATGGGTATGCCTTCCGTTACGACAGCCTGCGCCGGGCGGTACACGCCATTTACCGCGCCGATGCTCTTCAGGCAGCCCATAACCTTTTGGCCGGAGCCTACAACGAAAAGGCTGACCGTACCGGCAGTTTTGAAGATCAAAGTCAGGTCATGTACCACCTGCTCCGGGGGCAGGAGGAGGTCATCCGCACCTACTTTGCCTCCTTCGACGAATACAAACGCTGTCTCAAGCATGGCAGTGCCGCCCTGCTGGCCGAAACCTGTCAAAAATTGTCCCGGGACCGGAACCTTTCGGAATACGCTCCCCTTGGCGCTTTCTACGCCCAGGCCGGCCCCCGGTTGGAGGTCAACCCGGATACCCTGTTCATGGAGCTTCGGCAGCATACCGACGTCACTTCCCCCGCCATCGCCCGGTTGATGGCAGAGGAGGAACACGCCGGTACCCTTCGCTATTTTCTACCCCTGTCGTCATCGGTGACCCCGGAGGAAAAGGCCGCCGGAATCGGACCGCAAAAGGCGCCTCCCCCGGCCCTGCTTCGCACCTTCACCGCCCGGGATGACATCCACGAAATGGCCCTGGTACCGCCCTACCTGATTGAAAAGACCAACCGACAGCTCTTTTTGCGAGACGCCAAAACCCTGGAGCTTTTGAATGTGGCCTATTTCTGGGACGACCGCTTTTTTGACCATGACTGTACTTCCCATATGGTGGTGGGAAAAGACCGGGTAGCCATTCTTTTCAATAGCTACAAGTTCATCAAATTCCCCTGGCTGGTTTACAGCCTTCCCGATCTGACCATCCTCCACAATGAGGTCATGACCGCCACCAGCTATGGCTACCAGGCCCAAAGCTTCTTCATTGGGGAAGACCTGTACGCCGCCTGTTCCTACCTGCATTTTAAGGAAAAGACCGCTGACCTGTCCTGTGTGGTTCTGAACAAGGACCGGGTTCTTTGGCAGGAGCACTTCGACTCCAACGTATCCGAAGCCTGTGCCGGGGAATACGCCTTTTTTGAAGAATATGCCCTCACCCGCCCCTGCCGATGGATTTTGGTCCATATTCCCACCGGGCGGGTCATGGATTCGGGCACCCTGTCCTCCTTCCACAACCCCACTCTGGGGGTCGGCAGGTACCTCTATTTGTCCCTGAGCGGGGCCATGCACCAGGAGCTCCGACAATACGAAATTGTCTCCGACGGCAGCCTAACCCTACGGCAGGATATCACCCCGCCCTATTCCGGCATCCACCATCTGTGGGAAATCGGGGGTCGGTATCTGTTTGCCAACAAGGACGGTCAGGTTACCATCATGGACACCGAGCTCCAAAAGCTCGGGGAGTGGGAAGTGAATTACGGGGACAACCACGGCCACAACTCCTCCTGGGGCGGCCAGTTCATCCTGTTGGAGGAAGACGAACTCATGGTCCTGGGGCATCCGGTGAGCAAAGTCTATTCCCTGCAGGGAATCCTTCACGGATTGGTTCAGGAAACCGGTCCTGCACCCAAAACACCGAAGGGTAACAGCGCATTCTTCCCGGCGGTGGCCAAAGACGGCTTTTACTACCGATTCACCCCGCTTGCACAAAAGTACAATTTGCAGGAAGGCACCTATACCCAGGAGGCTCAGCCCTCCTTCCACCCCATCGGTATGGTTCACACTCCCTCCCACCTGCTTTCCAAGCCCCACCGGGTGGCGGGGTCCGGCGTCGGTTCCGGTCTCCTCTCCCTGCGGGATTTCACCGGAGAGGTGCCCACCCTGGATTATCAAAAACCCCTGGACAGCCGTGATCGGCAGTACCTGCTCCACGCCGTTTACCAATACACCGGCGAATACCCGGAAATCACCATGGTGGTGGCCGATAAGACCCCCATCCGCCGTCGTTACCGGGGGGAAGAACATAATTATTTCCACCTGCATCTGGTCACCGTGTGCCTGCACCCCATTTTGAAGGATTCCCTCGTCACCCGGGAGGATCTGAAGCTGGAATGCAGCGGCACCGACTATGCCCCCGAGCTTGGCATGGCAGACCGGGTCAACGTGCTTCCCCTTTCGATCACCGACAAAAAATCCTGTATGATCCTGCTCCCCAACCTTTATCAGGATGAAGAGTCCTTTATGGTCAAGCTCCTGGACCTGGGGAAAAAGGAATTCGTTCACACTACCGTCTGCAAATCCAAGGTCCATGCCCTGATGTCCACCGACTACCATTGTCTGGAGGATGGCTTCTTCTTTTCCTACCGGGATGCGGAGGAGGACCAGACCCGGCTGGTGCATTACGACCGGAACACCAATAAGATCTACAACGGCAGTGTCACAGGCTACGTTCTCCCCGGTCCGGTATACAACGGTGAGCTTTTCCTGGCAAATCCCGGGGGAAAGACCCTGACCGTTTATACCACCAAGGACCACAGGCTGGAGGCCCCCTTCGAGGATATCTATGCCGCAGACAAGGTGGAGTTCATCGACCAGGCGGTACGGTTGGACAATTGGGTTCTGGTTCGCAAACAGGGTTCCAGCGATCTGGAGGTCTATGACGCCACGTCGAAAAAACTCCTCTTCCGCCAGCGCTTCGATCGGGTTCTTGGGGAAATGCACCCTGACCCCCTCACCAAAACCATCTGCGAAAACACCCAGGATGGTCTTGCCCGCCTGTTCCGGGCGGTGGAACAATAACCCCACACAACAAAAAATCCGATGCGGCGGCATCGGATTTTTTGTTTGCTATTATTGTAACAGCGTTGCATCCACCTTCCACCTCCGAAGGAACTCCACAAGCTCGCTGCGGGAGGCTGTTTTGCTTTTGACCAAAAGGCGGCTCATGCGCTTTTTGAAGGTTGTTTGGGAAATGTAGCAGGCGTCCGCCGCTTCGGAAGAACGCTTTCCTGAAAGGAAGGCCCTCAGAATGGCCCGGTCGGTGGGGTCACAGGAGAAGAGGAAGTCGTTAATACCCATAATATCCAATACCGCCCCGTCCTCGAAGAACCGGACGCTGCCGGTTTCGTTTTCCACTGTCCGGCTTCGGAGGTGGCCCGATGGCAGCTCCCCGGTGGAGTCACCGATCAGAATGCGCGATTCCATGGTGTGCACCGAAAAAATGATTTCCGGGTGCTTGTCCAGGTAAATAAGTGCCTCCACCGCCTGGCGTCCTGCTTCCAGGTAGTCCAGGGTGATGGTGGTAAGGGTTGGTCGGCTCATCCGGCCAAGGGGCATATTGCCGCAGCCAACCACCATCAAGTCATCGGGAATCCAAACCCCATCCGCCATGGCACGGCGCATGAGATACAGCGCCAGGTAGTCGTTGACACACAGGGCGGCATTGTAGCCCGAAAGCTCCCCGCGAATGGTTTGATAGGTTTCCTCCAGGGAGCCCACGTTGGGATAAACCTCCCTCTCCCCAAGAGGAAGAGAGGATTCCTCCGCCGCCTTGCGGAAAGCAGTCACCCGTTCCCGGTCGGACACCGAACCCAGGTCGGGACCAAAAAGGCAAATCCGGTCCCGGCCCGCCCCGTGGAGGCGGCCCATCACGTCCCGAATAGCCCGTACCCGATCCAGCTCCACAATATGGACCCGGTCGGGAATCCCATCCTCCTCCATGCAGATCAGCATGACCCGGGCACCCAGTTTTTGAAAGGCGGCAGTCTGGCGGGCGATCCAGCTTGCGGAAAAGCCCAAAAGGATCACGTTTTCCCCATCCAGTCCTGCTTCCTGGCTATCCCGCAGAATCACCACGTCAAGTCCCCGGCGCTTTGCCGCCTGGATGACACCGTTCAATGCCTCCTCGTGCCAGGAGGACTGCAGATAGGCTTCCTCCCCGCAAAAATAGATCTTTTCCAACGCTTCTGCCCCCTTTCTCAGCTGCTATCTTTACTAAATATCACATTTTTATCCGAATGTCAAGTCCCCAATTTGAAAATGTTTTCCGATCAAAAGGGGACTTTTCCCCATCCTGCCGGTGTGATATGATAAGAGTAACCTGGAAATACCATATTGTCAAAGCTTGGAGGATCGACTATGAAAACCTACAAAATTGCCATCATCGGCTGCGGCGGTTTTTGCGGCGGCCAGTACCTGCCTGATGTTCCCAAAATCCCCAATGCCAAAATCGTAGCCTTTTGCGACATTCTGCCCGACCGGGCCAAAAGCTACGCCGCAAAGGCCGGCGGAGTAGAGTACTACTTTTCCATTGACGAGCTTTTGGAAAAGTGCGACTTTGACGTTTTGATGAACGCTACCAGTATCCCCGCCCACCACGAGATCAACATGAAAGCCCTTGCCGCAGGCAAGCACCTTTTCACCCAGAAACCCGCCGGGCTCACGGTGGAGGAGGTCACCGCCCAGATCGAGCTTGCAGCGAAAATGGGACTGAAGGCCAACGCCGCCCCGGTGCACGCCATGCGCCACTCCAACCGCAAGGCCCGCCAGCTGATTGCCGATGGGGTCATTGGCAAGCCCACCACCGCCCGGGTACAGGTGGCCCACGGGGGACCCGAATACTTCCAGTACCGTGAAAATCATCCCGGCTGGTTCTACGAGCCCGGCTCCGGTGCCCTGTACGACATGGGGGTCCATGGACTTCATTACATCACCGACCTTTTGGGCAGTGCCAAGGAGGTGGGGTGTATGGCGGCCACCAGTATCCCCGAAAGGATGATCCGCACCGGCACCTACGACGGGGAAATGATGAAAACCGACAAGCTCCCCGATAACTACATCATCACCCTGAACTTCGGGGACGGGGTCATCGGGGAGGTATACACCGGCTTCTGCCAGCGGGCCACCCGTATGCCCACCATGGAGATCTACGGCACCGAAGGAACCATTTCCTTCGTCAGCGATCCCGGGGAAGCCCGCCCTCACCTGGAGGTCTACTTTGATAAGCCCGGCTCCGGCATTCGGGGTTGGACCCGCCCCATGGATTTGCAGGAGCGGGAAACCTTCTTCTGCGATTCCTTCTGCCTGAAGGATCTTTTGGATGCCATCGACAACAACACCCAGCCGGTTTTGAGCCTGGAACGCCAGCGTCACCTGGTGGACATTATGTGTACCATCCCCAAATGTATCGAAACCGGCCGGATTCTGCCCCTGCACACCAGCTTTTAAGGAGGGTTTATGAAAAAATACCGTGTCGCCGTAATCGGCGTTGCCCAAATGCACATCACCACCATTGCCCAATCCTTCAGCAAATCGGGTCGGGTGGAATGGGTGGGCTGTTCCGATCTGCCCCTGCCCTTTGAGACCATTGCCGACAAACCCAGCAGCAAAAAACACCTGATCCCCCAGTTGATGCAGGAAAACAATATCCCCCGCTTCTTTGCCGACTGGCGTGATCTGCTTGCCGAAAAGCCCGATATTCTGCTTCTGGCCACCGAAAACACCCGCCACGCCGAGGTGGCGGTGGAAGCGCTGAATCAGGGGATCCACGTTTTGATCGAAAAGCCCTTCGCCGCCTGCTACGAGGACGCCAAAGCCATGGTGGAGGCCGCTGACAAATCAGGGGCAACCCTCTTTATCAACTGGCCCACCGGATGGGATCCCGCCATCCGCACCGCACTTCGCCTGGTACGGGAGGGAATCATTGGCCGTCCCATCAAGTTCCACTACCGCAACATGGAATCCCTGGGTCCCTTCTCCTATGGGCAGGGCCTGACCCCGGAGGAAATGGCCGCCGAGTGGTGGTACCACGGGGAATTTGGCGGAGGCGCCCTTTTGGATTACATCTGCTACGGCTGTAACCTTTCCCGGCTGTTCCTGGGGAAAAAGGCCACAAGTGCTGTGGCCCTGGCCAAAAACCTGGTATCCGACTTTGCTCCGGTGGAGGACCACGTAGCCGCCACCCTGGACTTTGGCGACTCGATTGCCGTATTGGAGGGCACCTGGGCCACCTTTGCTTCGGGCTGTGTGGACACCGGTCCGGTGATTTTCGGGGACAAGGGTACCATCGTTGCCAACCGTCTGGCTCCGGAGGTTCGGATTTACACCGAACGCCACATCAAAGAACCCAGCCGAATCGTTCCCGCCGATCCCCTGCCGGAGGGACGGGAGGATATTGCCCCCGAATTCTTCCGCACCATCGAAACCGGTCTGCCCCCCTTCGAGGCCTTTGAAGCCCATATCAACCTGGAAGCCATGTCCGCCCTGGATGCGGTACGCCGTGCCGCCGGGAGCGGAAAGATCGAAGAACTGAAATAAAGGAGAATCTACCATGAAAACCAAATTCCGTGTATGTATCATCGGCACCGGCATGATCGCCAACTCCGCCCACATCCCCTCCTACCGTCACCTGCCGGATGATTTTGAAATCGTCGGTGTTTGCGACATCCGTCCGGAAGCCGCCGCCGAAACCGCCGCCAGAGTAGGTCTGGATAAATACTACACCAATGCGGAGGAAATGCTCTCTGCCCTGAAGCCCGACCTGGTTTCGGTTTGCACCCCCAACAACTTCCACAAGCCCATGACCATCCTGGCCCTGGAGCACGGAGCTCACGTTATCTGCGAAAAGCCCATCGCCCTGACCCTGAAGGATGCCAAAGAAATGTACGCCACCGCCCACCGCTGCGGCAAGATCCTTTTCGCCAACCAGAGCATGCGTTTCCGCGCCGACTTCATGGCCGCCAAGGACATGATCCAAAAGGGTATGCTGGGAGACGTATACTTCTCCGAATTTGCCCGGATCCGCCGCCGCGGTGTACCCAGATGGGGTATGTTCCACATCAAGGAAATGAACGGAGGCGGCGCCTTCTGTGATATCGGTGTCCACTTTCTGGATGCCATGAACTGGATGCTGGGAAATCCCGAAGTACTTTCGGTCAGCGGCAATTCCCAGGACGTGATCTCCCATCTAAAAAACGACGTACCCCCCACCCTGGCCGATTCGGGCGCCTACGGCGGGGTCTTTACCCCCCGTCCCTACAAGGATGAGGAATTTTCCGTGGAAGAGTTCGCATCGGGCTACATCCGCTTCGCAGGGAACAAATCCTGCTCCTTCAAGGTGGCGTGGGCCATCAACCAGCCGGAGCAGTTCGATATTCGCCTGTCGGGTGACAAGGCGGGGCTCTATCTGCCCGAAGGAAAGCTCTATTCCACGGCGGGCGGCTATCTCACCGACGTACAGCCCCGAATCGTGGACGAATCCCCCTACAAGGCCACTCAACCCTTCTTCATGCACTTCCACCTTTTCGACAACGTGCTGGAGGTCCTGCGGGGAGAAGGGGAATACCTCATCAAGGAAGAGGAAATTCTCAACATTTCCGCCGCCATCGAAGCCTTCTACCGCTCCTGCGACGAGGGTCGTGAGATCGCCGTTTCCGAACTGGAAGCATAAGAAAGGACACATATCATGGAAAAACGCTACAAGGTAGTTATCATCGGTTTTGCCCACATGCACATCAACGACGTGGCCGCCGGATTTTACGAAAATCCCCGCATTGACCTGGTGGCCTGTGCCGATACCCACCCCCTGGTGGAGGAGATTTCCTTCGGCCCCTATACCCGTACCTGGAACCTGAATTTTGCAAAGGAGCATTTCGGCAATCCCCGGGTGTACGAGGACTACGTGGAAATGCTGGACGAAGAAAAGCCCGACCTGGCCATCATCACCAGCGAAAACTTCTACCACGCCGAAATTGTGAAGGCCTGTGCCGCCCGGGGCGTGGGGGTCTGCATTGAAAAACCCATGGCCATCAGCTACGCTGATGCCAAGATCATCGAAGAAGTCACCCGGGAAGCCGGGGTGTTTGCCATTGTCAACTGGCCCATCACCTGGCGGCCCTATCTGCACCAGATGAAGCGACTGGTGGATGAAGGGAAGATTGGCCAGGTCATCGGTCTGCAGTACCGGGCAGGCCACACCGGCCCCCTGGGTCCCGGGGCAAAGCACCGGGGCGTTACCGAAACCGCCGACGATATGACACCGGAAGCCAAGGGCCGCACCTGGTGGCACCAGGCAAAGTGCGGCGGCGGCGCCATGCTGGACCTGTGCTGTTACGGCTGCCTCTTCTCCCAGTGGTTCATTGGCGGCCGGGCAAAGGAAGTCACTGCCATGAAATCCAACCTGACCTCCCCCTGGGGAGACGTGGAAGACAACGCCACCCTCATTGCCCGCTTTGACGGAGCGATTTGCAACATCGAAGGCACCTGGACCACCCCCCAACCCCTGGCCCAGGCAGGCCCCATCGTATACGGGGAATACGGTGCCCTGACCTGCCACAAGACCCCGGAGGGTGTGGTGGTTCGCTACACCTCCCCCTACGGCGAGGAAGAGGAATTTCCCATCGAACCCTTCGCCGAGGGCATGCACGACGTGGCGGAGGCCTTTGTCAACGCCATGGATACCGGTATTCCTCCCCATGAGACCCTGACCCTGCCCATGAATCTGGCGGCCATGGAAATTCTGGACGCCGGCATTCGTTCCGCCGCCAGCGGTAAAGTGGAAGCTTTATGAGCCTTTCCGCCACCATCACCGATATTCAGCGCTTCTCGGTTCACGACGGGCCGGGAATTCGCACCACGGTGTTTGTGAAGGGGTGCAACATGCACTGCACCTGGTGCCACAACCCCGAAACCCTGTCCTTTGAACCCCAAACCTTCTTTTACCCCGACCTTTGCATTGGCTGCGGCTTATGCGATGAGGGGTGTTACGCCGGGGCTAAGGTCGACTGCGGCAAGGAAATGACCCTGGAGGAGGTTTTGGCAGTCATTCTGGAGGACAAGCCCTACTATGGCCAGGAGGGAGGCGTCACCCTCTCAGGCGGAGAGCCCACCTGCCGTCCTGAATTTTCCGGGGCATTGCTTGCTGCCTGCAAGCGGGAGGGCATTGGCACCGCCATTGAAACCAACATGTCTACCCCATGGAAGAATATTCTGGAATCGGTCCGTCACGCCGACCTGGTCATGTGCGACCTGAAGGATGCAGACGAAGAACGGCACCTGCGCCTGACGGGGGCCCGCATAGAAATCATCCGGGAAAATATCCGTCGGGTATCGTCAGAGCTTGGTAAACCCGTTCTTCTTCGCACTCCCATCATCCCCGGCGTCAATGCCGACGTGGAAACCATATCCCAAATTGCGGCCTTCGCCGCCACTCTGCCTACCCTGGTTGCCTATGAGCTTTTGCCCTACCACCCCCTGGGGGTGGACAAGGCCCGGGCCTTGGGCACCGAGGCCATCCGTTACGAAAAGCCCAGCCTGGACCTGATCCACACCCTGGCAAGCGCCGCCGGGAAGCAGGTTAACCGGGTACGGGTGGCCGGAATTAAACGCTGAAAGGAGTTCCCATGACCTATCAGGAACGCATGAAAGCCCTGCGGGCGAAAAAAATTGCCGACACCAAGGCCAAAATGACCCAGCAGGGATACATGGATGCCGACGACTACGGCACCGTCCCCCTGCCGGAGGGATATCATTTTGAGCCCACAAAAAAAGACGGGGGCATCTTCGGCCCTGCCGCCTGCATTGAAAATTACGAACGCTTCATGGAAAACCACCCCATCTACGTGGACCCCCTGGAAATCCTGGCGGGCCGCTGGCGGGATCGGTTTGACAAATACCGGGAAGATTTTCCCTGGCCCGATTACTTCTCCTACGACCACCTGAAACCCCTGCAGGAGCTTTACGACACCAACCCGGGCATCGCCAAGTGGGCCCACTTCGCCGCCGACTACTCCATCGGTATGCGGCTTGGCTGGGGAGGACTCCTGCAAAAAGTCCGCCGTTACCGTGCCCTGAACCGGGACCCCGAAAAGGAGGTCTTTTACGATGCGGAGGAACGCACCGTACTGGCCATCCAGGGTTTCATCGCCCGACACATCCCGGAAATTGAACGCCTTCTGGCATCCGAGACCCGTCCGGAAATTCAAGCCACCCTCCGGGATATGCTGGAAGCCAACAAAAACATCATTGACAAGCCCCCCGCCACCTTCCTGGAAGCCTGCCAATGGATGGCCTGGTTTGCCACGGTATCCCGGATGTATAACCGGGACGGTGCCGGGTGCCAGCTGGACGTGATGTTACTGCCCTACTATGAGCGGGACAAAAAGGCCGGGATCCTGGACGACGAAAAGGCCAAATTCATCATTGCCAACCTGCTTCTGGTGGATACCCACTACTATCAGCTTTCGGGTCCCGATGTGGAGGGCAACGACATGACAAGCCCCCTGTCCTACCTGATCCTGGAAGCCGGGCGCATGCTGGATGCCTCCTGCAATCTGACGGTGCGGTGGCACGAAAACATGGACGAGGCATTTTTCCGTAAGGCTGTGGAAACCATCTTCCAGGATCGCCGGGGCTGGCCCCGCTTCTCCGGTGACCTGGGCTTGATGAATTACACCAAAAATAAGGGCATCACCAAAGAAATCGCCCGGAGCCGCTACGCCGTGGGGTGCCATTGGATGTCGGTGCCGGGTCGGGAATACTCCCTGAACGATACCATCAAGATCAACGTAGCCAAGCTTTTCATGGTGGCCTTTGACGAGATGATGACCGGAGGCGGCGAAAAGAGTATGGACGAGCTGACCCGCCTGATCCGCAAGCACATGGAAATTGCGGTGGATACCATTGCCAAGGGACTCCTCTTCCACATGGAGCACCAGCATAAGATCTTCCCCGAGCTGGTGATGAACCTGATGATGCAGGGCACCATCGAGCGGGGGGAAAATATTTCCCAATGTGCCGAGCTTTTCACCTTCGGTATTGACGGCGCAGGACTTGGCACGGTGGCCGACTCGATGGCCGCCATCGAAGCCCGGGTGGTGGACGAAAAGAAGCTCACCTTCGATGAGCTCAACGCCTGGCTCCAAAACGACTTTGAAGGGGTCATGGGCGAACGCATCCGGCTGATGCTTGCCTCCTCCCCCCGCTACTGCGGCGGCAACACCCTGGGGGACAAGTGGGCCAAATGGCTCAGCGTCACCTGGGCCGACGTCATCAAGAGCTACCCCATGCCCGAACCCGCCCAGATCATCCCGGGCTGGTTCTCCTGGTCCAGGACCATTCAATTTGGTCAGACGGTTGGGGCCACCCCCAACGGACGGCACAGGGGCGCACCCATTACCCATGGGGCCAATCCCACCCCCGGTTTCCGCAAGGACGGAGCGGTCACCGCCATGGCCACCGGCATCGCCGCCATCCAACCGGGCTACGGCGACCCCGCACCCCTGCAGCTGGAGTTTGACCCCCGGCTTTCCGCCGAGGAAGGGGGAATCGACCGGGTTGCGGAGGTCATCAAGACCCATTTCCGCATGGGCGGTACCCTGATCAACATCAACGTGTTGGACAAGGAGGTTTTGATGGAGGCCCATCGGGATCCCATGAGCCACCCCGACCTGGTGGTGCGGGTCACCGGCTTCACCGCCTACTTCTGCGCCCTGTCCCCCGAATTCCGACAATTGGTCATCGACCGCTTTATCGATGGTATGTAAATGGCAATGGCAGAGAATGTATCGCATTCTCTGCCATTATTGTTGCAGTTTAGAAGCAAAAGCTTCGGTCTTCCCCTTCTCCAACCCGGATCATATCCACCCGGCCAAGGGATGGCGTCACCACCAGGATATCCAGGCCGTCCTTCGCCATGCGAAT
>SVKS01000160.1 GCA_015068345.1 Oscillospiraceae bacterium | reverse complement strand
TTCATGCGACGATATATGATATTTACCACCACAATCAATCCCTTATCATAAATCAAAAAGAATATCAGGCTTACGCATACAAGCCCCAATGCTACAACCGGAAGCAACCGGCTTTCGGTTATGATAAAATTCACCTTGAAAACCAACAGGGCAACTGCCCCCACTGACACAAGCATTACCATAAAAGCCAAGAGCTTTGATGCGATTTTCAACCAATTCTTTTGCCATTGTCGCTTTTCTATTCCATATTGCACCAATGGGTATAATCCAAACAGAAACAGATATGCCGATGCCATTGCTTTCCCCGGGAGGATCAGAAATCCAAGAATAGAAGAAGCAACATAGATTCCGATCCCACTTTTTCCGCCGTTTGCAACTGCCCCCAGAAGAACCGGTACACCGGCAAGCACAACTGCAGCAATTCGTCCACTGGGCAAAACACTTGAGGCCGTAAGCAACACCATAGTGAGCGCAGTCAGCATAGCGTTCAAGGCCAGTTTTTTTGTTTTCATTCTTTTATCTACACCCCAGGCAAGGACACAGATTCCCACCACAGCATTCACACAAGCAATCGGCACACATCAGGGACTGGAGCATACTGCAACAGGCATCGTCGGTACTACTGCCGCCGTTTCCGGTTTGCGTATATACCGTTTGCGTATTTTGCATCCGGGCCGCTGCCGTACGGTATTCCATATTGCCGGGATCCATAGAAGCGGCAGTCTGGAAGTGCGATTTGGCCTCATCGTACCAACCACGTCTGTAATGCAAACTTCCCATCAGGAAATACCATTCCGCATTATGATTTTGAATGTCATTCAGCATAGCTTCCGCCGCAGCCAAATTTCCCACCTGGATTGCATTACGCACTGCAGCAAAATCAGCATTTCCACTTGAGCTTCCTCCGGAATAGGATCCGGAACCATTTCCGCCTGCGGCTCGCATTTTCTGAATTTGATCGTAGGCCTCGTTGATCTCCTTCATTTTTTCCTCAGCAAGTTCCGCCAGAGGATGATCTCTGTAAGCATCGGGATGGTATTTTCGAGCCAACTCCCGGTAGGCTTTTTTTACTTCATCATCGGTAGCATTGGGCGAAACGCCAAGTACACTGTAGGGATCCCTAGGCATGTTTTCTTCCTCTCTTCCCACGGGTTTTCCCGGCCAACAAGTCATTCATCACTTGGTCGGCTCCACGGGTCAGTATATTTTCAACGATACTGCTGAAAGCATTTGGTGTCAGCAATTGCATCAGTCGATATTGCTCATTCATGGTATGGGTTACAAGCTGGCGAAGCTCTGCTTTTGTGTTATCGCTCATATTTCCGTATCGTGCAGAAATCAGGTTATACCTTCCTGCTTTCCTGTCATCTTCGTAATCGTCCAATGCATCTGCCAAGGTGATCAAACGCATTTCATAATATAGTATCGCCCGTTTGGCATCGCGATCCACTCTTGCTTCGTATGCCATCGCCTCTGCATAATGTCCCATGCAATCGGTCATGCGGTCAATGCTGGCACAGCCCTCCTTTTCTAACTTGGAAAAAAGTGCCAGGTATCGTTCGGTTTCAAACGCCAGCTCCGGCCGATAAGATGCCGCCTTTTTATATAATGGTTTCCATACTGTACGCAAGATTCTGGCACGAAGACGCCGAAGTCCTCTCTCATCTCCTAAATCATCCATCAGCTTATGCCAGGCAAATATTACCGTAGCATCGGCTACAACGTCCAGGGAATCCAGCTCTGCAATATAACATTTTTTCTTGAATGGAGAAGCTACACACCGACCATGGCATACTGTTGGGGCGCCTTTTCCTTCCGAAAGCAGCATAGCCGCAAACACCATGTCATAATTAACAAGCAGACTTGCCACTGCCGAGTATCGTTTCCGGAGTGTACGGCATAGACCACAATAGACACCCTTATATGCTTCATGTTCACATACCCGAAGCAAGGGAACAAAGGGCTTGATATAACCAAACATATGTTATATTTACCCTCCCTTTCCACGGGGTCATCCGTCAATTCTTTAGCAAAAGACACTTACTCATCTAATGATTATACTACAAATTCCCATCGATGACAATAGTTTTTCCGCATTTTCCCGATTTTTCTCCGAAAGATTTCCCCGATAACAATACACCCGGAGGAATAATCCCTCCGGGTGCTCGTTTCTTATCACGTTTTATTCTTTTGGTAGAGAATGAAATCAAATCCGATTTCTGTCTCAAGCCTTCTGGCACACTTTGCCCGCTCTGAACTTTCTTTGGAGGATTTCCAATAATAGGGTGTCATGGTGAAAATCGCTTGAATCATTGTCGGATCTTCCAGGATAATACTTCCCTCCACCCGCCGACGATCCACCTGGGTAAACCCTTCGTACCTGGTTTCCTGGTAAACATTCTCGTAGGGTTGATCATAAAGCATTTCCTTCAGACCGTAAAGGTGACGCTCCGTAGGAACGACAAGCATCCAATACCCCCCATCCTTCAGTACCCTGCGAAATTCCCCTTCCGCAATGGGCGAAAAGATGGTGCTCAAAAACTGCACGGCCCCTGCGTTGAAGGGAATATCGTAGGAGCCAGCCACCGCATACAGGGTGTTTGGATCCCGTTTTGCGGCAAGACGGATGGCATTCCGGGATATATCAAAGCCATAGCTTTCCCTTCCCCGGGCCATATGGCGGGTATAATACCCTTCACCACACCCGGCATCCAGGATCACGTCTCCTTCCCCACTGCATTCTTCCACCAGGGTACGGGCCATATTCCGGAAGGGTTCATAGTACCCTGCTTCCAGAAAGTTCCTGCGGGAAAGCACCATTTCCCGGGTATCCCCCGGGTCCTGAGAATGCTTTTTGGTAACCGGAAGTAGGTTGACGTAGCCTTCTTTGGCCAGGTCATAGCAATGACGTTTTTCGCAAAAGCAGCTTCTCCCCTCTTTTTCCAGGGTTCCGCCGCAGATCGGACAGCAAAACATCAGTCAGCAAGATTGAAAGCTACCTTGATTTCATCGATAGCTTCGTCGCTGATGTGAACAATATCACCCAATGCACGGGACTTGACGATGGAATGGGCGGTGGCTTCAGCCACTTCCAGACGGTCAAAAGCCTTCAAGAGGGTTTCACCCTGTACGGCAATGCTGTCGTTCTTGAAGATCAGCGCCGGAACCGGGTTGCAATAAAGCTTGGCGGCAGCGGTGGGATCTTCGTACAGGAGCTTATGGTCCACCATCTTGGCATCACGGAGCAGGAGATAGCTTTCGGGGATGGTACGGGGATCAAATTCAGTATGGGTCACGGCAAAGGCCATCACGTTCTGGGGAGAAGCCAGGATCACAGCATTTGCTTCGGGATGTTCGGCATACATGGCGGCATGGAAGGCAACTGCACGGGAGGGAATCTTACCGGCTTCCCGCTTGCCATCCTTCACGTGAACCAGATCGCATTCTTCCAGATAAGCGCGATCCTTGCCGAAAGGAGTGATGACAAAGCTTCCATCCGAAAGCTTCACCGAGAAGGAGCCGGAAGTGGCATTGATCAGGTTCTGGTTGTAGGAGCGATGGATAAACGGGATCATATCCCGGCGAACAGCCAGTTCTTCCGGGGTAACGGTATTTTCAAATTTTTCCATTTCGCAGGCAGTTTCGGTTGCGGCAATGTCCTCTACCGAAAGAGAGACTGTCTCACCCAGCGACTTGGCGGCGATTTCCAGGCTGGCGGTGTATTCCAGGGTTTCAAACTTCTGGAAGGCTTCAAAAATGCTCTTGCCGCCAATGCAAACACCGTGATTTTCCAGGAATACGATATCGTAGCCCTGGTCAAAGAAGATGGCAATGTTCTGGCCCAGTTGTTCGGAGCCGGGCACGGCATATTCCGAAATGGCAACCTTACCCAGGAGTTTACCGGTGGAGGGCATCAGATCCATTTTCGGAAGCTTTCTGACAATGGAGAAGGCAACCAATGCAGGAGGATGGGCGTGCAGAACTGCCTTCAGATCGGGACGACGGCGATAGACCGATGCATGGAAAGGAAGCTCAGAAGAGGGTTTATGAATACCGACGACTTCGCCATTGGGCTTTACACAGACGATATCCTTGCGGGTCAAGGTACCCTTATCAATACTGGCAGGGGTAATCCAGATGTTACCGTCGTCGTCCATGATGGACAGGTTACCGCCGGAGGTGGTGGTCATTCCACGGGAGTAGATACGCTGCATGATCATTAAAAGCTGATCAGCGGGATGCAAATAGCCAAACTGCATACAGATTTCTCCTTATTCAATGAACTGATATCATTATTATAAAACCTTTTGAAAGCAGTGTCAAGTTCTCCCCGCCATTTTCAAACCTATTATTGACAAATCTCCCGGAATCGTTTATAGTAAAAGAAAAAACAGGAGGACTCTATTATGAAAGCATGCGTCATTGGCGGCAAGGGCAAGGTTGGCAATTACCTGATGCCCATGTTGGTACGAGCCGGGTATGAAGTATACTCGGTTTCCCGCGGAAAAACCGATTTTTATCTGGATGTTCCCGAACTGAAACAGGTGCATGAGGTATATCTGACCCGTGGCAGTGAGGACTTTGAAGCCTCCATTGCCGCCCTGGGTTGCGATGTTGTGGTGGATATGATCTGCTTTACTGAAAGCGATATGCTCCGCCTCATCGACGCCATTAAGGGACATGTGAAGCACTACGTTGCCTGCGGAAGCCTGTGGTATCACGGGCAAAGCGATATCGTTCCTGTAAAAGAAGAGGATTGCCGTAACCCCACCGGTACCTACGGCATTCAGAAGCTTGCCATGGCGGATGCTCTGCGCCGTCTTTGGAAGGAAGAGGGCTTCCCCGGCACCATCGTGCATCCCGGCCATATCTGCGCCCCGGGTCACATCATCATCAATCCCCAGGGCAACCGAAATGTGCAGATCTTCCGCGACCTGATGGAGGGAAATGAAGTCCCCCTCCCCAACCTGGGCCTTGAAACCCTGCACCACGTCCATGCGGAGGACATCGCCGGCATTATGTTCGCCGCTATTCAAAAGGGTGAAGTATCCTTTGGTGAGGATTTCCACGCCGCAAGCGAGCGAGCCGTTTCCCTGGCTGGTTTCTGCAGGGAAGTGGCTTCCTGGTATGGTAAGGAGGCCAACCTGACCTTCCACTCCCTTGAGGAATTCAAAACCCTGGTAACTCCGGAAG
>SVKS01000159.1 GCA_015068345.1 Oscillospiraceae bacterium | reverse complement strand
CAGAGCAGCCGGTGAAACCAAGTACACCATGAAGAAGATGATCAATCTTGCCATTGATGGGATCCTTTCCTTCTCCAGTGCTCCCCTGCGGCTCATGGCAAAGTTTGGATTCCTGATCGTCTTTATTTCCGTGGCTCTGTTTATCTACACCATCGTATCCCTCTGTCTGGGATCCACCGCTGCCGGTTGGGCATCTCTGATGACGGTAATCACCTTCTTCGGAGGAACCAATTTTGTGGCCATTGGTTTGCTTGGTGAATATGTGGCCCGCATTTACGATGAAGCCAAGGGCAGACCCAACTACATCGTGGACAAGCGCGGTAACTTCAAGGACGAATAAAGAAAATCAACGCCCGGTTCCATTTTCGGAACCGGGCGTTATCTTTTATTCTGCTTTTTCTTTGCGGCGGGGCTTTACCATTTTGTAAAGCTCTTCGGTTGCGAGCCGAGTTTTTGTAACTACGCCTTTTTTCTTCGGAAAACAGTAGTAAAGCACATCGCTGTTGCCAATGGAGATCATGTCATCAATCTCATACCAGAAATAATCAGAATTCAGACAGTAGGAAGCCTTCGGGCTTTGCGAATAGTCCAGCTTGCCGTCACAGCCAGTCAAATGAAATCCATCTTTCCCATGTGTCAGGCGACCGCTGCCAACCATATAAAGGGCCTTGTAATCCACGATCATACCGATCTCCACATCAGTATCCAGGGAATAGGTTCCTTCTTCGATTTCCTTTTTCACGCATCCCCGTTCCCACCGGTACCAATCGGGAATATGAGGGAATTCGGTTTCACCAGTCTTTGCTTCCAGCCTTCCGTTGGTAAGGAGCTCGTATTGCTTGCCGCAATGCTTGCAGATCAGATGGATCCCCTTCCCTACCATTTCTCCCTCGGTACCACAGGAAGCACACTTGTAAAGGATGCGTTCCAGCCCGTCTGCACGGAAGTCTTCCTTAATTTCGACTCCATTTTCGTATTGCCAGGCAAATTGATCAAAGCTGAAAGCCTCATCTATCCTGGTATCCATCTCAGCCGGTGTAAGTGTTTCCAGATCATCCCTGCTGAACAGTTCCTTCACAGTAGCAGTCACCTGCACCTTCCGGAGCTGCAGGCCGTTATAGAGAGGATCATGTGCAAAAGCCCCCTTGGTTTCCACCATCAGCACCGGAACGCCAAGCTTTTTCACAAGCAAGCCCATCCGCCGGGGAAGCGGTGTAGTACGTCCATCAAAGGAATACCCTGCCTCCGGATAAAGTAAAACACTGGTTTTCTTTTCCTGAAGGGCATAGGCAATATCCTTCATCAGCCTCAGGTCGCTGACAAATTTACGGGTGGGAATACAGCCAATCAGCCGCATCAGCCATTCCTTCCCCACCAGAGCGTCGGTGGTACATACTATGTTGTACCGTTTGGGGAAGAATATCTTGGAAGCTATTTTCAGGTCAATAAAACTGCTGTGATTCATCAGAATCAGATAAGGTCCATCCTTCAGCGATTTAAAATTTTCACGCTCATAGCGGAACTTTACCCGCCACAGATCGGGAATCGCCAACATACGAATCAGCGCATGTAGTAGCATCATGGGACGCAGGGGATTTCGATGCATGGCTCGTTTTTTTGCCATCACCTTTTCGTAAGGAAGCGCTTTGGTTTTGATTTTCATACCGGGTGTCCTTCCCTTCCATTGATCTTACAATGGTATTTTTATCATTATACCCGATTATTCTGCTTTTTACAAGCTGTTTAGACCCTTTTCGCCCGTACCATGAATTGAAGTTCGGTAATATCCTCCATCTGACATTCGGTATAGCCCGTGATAACAAACCCCGAACGGATCAGCCCCCCAAGGTAGGTTTCCATGGTGTGACCATATTCCACCCAACCGGAATCGTCAAACTCCCGGGAGTCGTAGGGCATTTTGTGTACTGCCTTGTAATAACCACCATTTTCATCCTCTACAAAATCGCAGAGATAATTCACCGGTGTGGGCGCCATAACGATCAGTTCACCGCCGGGTTTTAACACCCTGGCACACTCCCGGAACACCTCCACCGGGTCGGGAACGTACATCAGGGAGGGCGGATTGAGAATCAGATCAAAGCTTCCCTCTTCCAGCATGGAAAGATCACACATATTCCCTTTGATGATTTCCATGTGGAGATTTTCATGCCTGGCAATTTCTCTATCCTTTTCCAGCATTTTGTCCGAAAGATCCACCACTGTAACTTTTGCACCAGCTGCCGCCAAAATGGGTCCCTGCAATCCACCCGCCCCAGCAAGGCAGAGGACCCGCTTTCCCACCAGGTTTTCAAACCATTCCTGGGGTACTGTCTTATCATAGAATGGAATCAGGAGAATTCCATTTCGTGCCGATTCTAACTGTTCAGCGGTGGCGGTATTGGACCATCCTACCTGGTTTACCACCAGGTTGTCTATATTTTGTTCTACTTGCCTGTAGATTTGTTCCATTTTAAGTTCTCCATATTCCAGAAATGCCACACAGAAAGAAATAATCTGTGTGGCATTCACTTCTTTACTTATTGCCTTCCATGGCTTTCTTCTGGGAAGCCATACGTAAACGGGTGGCCCGATCCAGAATTGCCTTACGAATTCGAATTGCATCCGGAGTAATTTCCAGAAGTTCATCATCAGCCAGGAATTCCATGCTCTGCTCCAAACTCATTTTACGGGGCGGGGTCAGGCGAAGGGCTTCGTCACTGCCGGAAGCACGCATATTGGTAATATGCTTCTTCTTGCAGACGTTTACCGCCAAATCTTCAGGCTTGGGAGACATACCAACTACCATTCCCTCATACACCGGTGTTCCCGGATCAATAAAGAGAATACCACGCTCCTGGGCACCGTAAAGGCCGTAAGAAACCGCTTCACCGGTTTCAAAGGCAATCAAGGAACCGTTAGCCCGGCGGGTAATAGTGCCCTTGGCGGGCTGATAGCTGTCAAATACAGAGTTCATAATACCTTCGCCACGGGTTTCTGTCATGAAATCGTTGCGGTAGCCGAACAGGCCTCGAGCAGGAATGGTATATTCCAGACGAACTCGGGAAATCATCTGGTTCATTTTCACCAGTTCACCCTTACGACGGCCCATGGATTCCATAACGGTACCCATGCTTTCGGTGGGAACGTCAATAATAACCCGTTCCACCGGTTCGCACTTCACGCCATCGATGTCCTTGAATAGGACCTTCGGGGGCCCTACTTGGAATTCGTAGCCTTCCCGGCGCATGGTTTCGATGAGGATGGAAAGATGCATTTCGCCCCGTCCCATAACCATGAAGGCGTCGGTGCTGTCGGTTTCCCGTACACGCAGGGAAACATCCTTCAAAAGTTCCCGGTAAAGACGATCACGCAGGTTACGGGAGGTCACGTATTTACCGGAACGCCCGGCAAAGGGGCTGTCGTTAACCGAGAATTCCATTTCTACGGTAGGCTCGGAAATCTTGACAAAGGGCAGCGGTTCCAGACAAGAGGGATCGCAGATGGTGTCACCGATGTTGACGTTTTCAATACCCGCCAAACATACGATATCACCGGCGTAGGCTTCTTCCACAGGCTTTTTGTTCAATCCGTCGAATTCGTAGAGGTAGATTGCTTTGGCCTTTACCGCATCGGTGGTACCGTAGGTCGTCAGGACAATATCCTGGCCCTTCTTCACAATACCACGTTCCAGACGACCAACCGCGATACGACCCACGTAGTCATTGTAGTCAATGGCGGAAACCAGCATTTGGAAAGGTGCTTCGGTGTTGGTTTCGGGGGGATCAAAGTAGTTGACGATCATGTCAAACAGAGGCCGGAAGTCGGTGCCCAGCTGATGGGGATCGGTGGAAGCGGTGCCGTTGCGGCCGGAGGCATAGATGATGGGAGCATCCAGCTGTTCACCGGTGGCATCAAGTTCCATCAGGAGCTCCAGGACCTCATCAATCACCTCGTCCACACGGGCATCGGGGCGGTCGGTCTTGTTGATAACAACAATGACCTTGTGACCCAACTCCAGGGCACGGGATAAGACAAAACGGGTCTGGGGCATGGGTCCTTCAAAAGCGTCCACCAGAAGAAGTACACCGTTTACCATTTTCAGGATACGCTCTACTTCCCCGCCAAAGTCGGCGTGGCCCGGAGTATCAACAATATTGATCTTGGTATCGCCATACATGACAGCAGTATTTTTGGCGAGAATGGTAATGCCGCGTTCACGCTCCAGGGCATTGCTGTCCATAACGCGGTCTACCGTCTGCTGGTTGGCACGGTAGATACCGCTCTGCTTAAACAGCTCGTCCACCAGAGTGGTTTTGCCGTGGTCAACGTGGGCAATGATGGCAATATTGCGTAAATTCTGATGATCCAAAAATCATTCCTCCAATATGTGAGAGTCATATAAATTCGTATACAGTTCCTTGTAAACAAGAAGGAACACCCAATTATCTATTATACTCTATTTTCTCTGATATTTCAAGAAAAAAAGCAACCTAATATCATAACCGACTCCTTTCGACTTTTGTTTATAATATCGGGATTTTACTCATATCCCAAGCATTTTTCGAAGATACTTACCTGTATAAGACCCATTTACCATAGCCACCTGCTCCGGTGTTCCCTGGGCAATCACGCGACCACCGTTTTCGCCTCCTTCTGGACCCAAGTCAATGATGTGGTCTGCGGTCTTGATCACATCCAGGTTATGCTCAATCACCAGCACGGTATTTCCTGCATCTACCAACCGATTTAGTACACCGATCAGCTTTTTCACATCTTCCGAATGGAGACCGGTGGTGGGTTCATCCAGAATATAGAAGGTTTTTCCTGTTGCAGGACGCAAAAGCTCGGTGGCAAGCTTAACCCGCTGGGCTTCCCCACCCGAGATGGTTGTGGAGGTTTGTCCCAGGGTCATGTACCCCAGGCCCACGTCCAGTAAAGTCTGTATCTTCGCTTTTAGCCGAGGCATATTCTCAAAGAAGACCACTGCATCCGCCACCGTCATATCTAGTACGTCGCTGATGGTCTTGCCCTTGTATTTGACTTCCAGGGTTTCCCGATTGTACCGTTTTCCCCGGCATACTTCGCAGGGGACGTACACGTCCGCCAAAAAGTTCATCTCGATCTTTTTTAGCCCATCCCCTTCACAGGCTTCGCATCGTCCTCCCTTTACGTTAAAGGAGAATCGTCCTTTCCCATATCCCCTTGCCTTTGCTTCGGGCATAGTGGCAAAAAG
>SVKS01000158.1 GCA_015068345.1 Oscillospiraceae bacterium | reverse complement strand
CTCCGAAAGTCGGGGGCGAAGGGTGGCCGCAAGCTCCATCAGGGGGGCACTGCGGCGAATACCAAGGTAGAGGATATCCCCCTCCGGTCGGGCGAAATGGCCGTGCTTTTCCACCACCAGCTGGAAGCCCTCCCGGGGCAGGTCATCAAGCAAATGCTTCAGGGTTTCGATGCGCACCGTCTCCCCAATGAAGGCCAGGGTCAGGTGCAGATTATCCCGCACGGCAAAATCCCCCCGCAGGGACCCGGCGTGGATCCCATCCGAAAGGGCCTGGATGCTGTCTTTCACCGACTCGGAAAAGTTGATGGCAATGAAAATTCTCATATCAGCCCCGACCGCCCACCGGAAACGGAAGTTGGTACCCAGGGGTATAGGCGGCCAGTCTACCCTCCTTTATCCTATTTTAGCACAACCCGAAACCCATTGCAAGAAAAAATATGATGCAGGGTGCCCATATTTTTTTGTTGCCGACCGGGGCGAAGTATGGTATAATAAAACCGTGATCTGACATCGAAATTGCGATTGAGATGGAAGAGGCGTTACAACTGAAAAATTCCCCACCCCAGGTGGGGCTGTAACTGCGTCTTTCATTTTCGGAAATGTCAGACGTGGTTTTTTTATTTCATTCAAACGAAACGAGGTACGTCAATATGGATACACGCATTGCACTTATGGCCATCATCGTGGAAAATACCGAATCGGTGGAGGAGCTGAATCAGCTTCTGCACCAGTACGGGGAGCACGTCATCGGCCGCATGGGACTTCCCTACCGCAAACGGGGGGTCAGCATCCTCAGTGTGGCTATGGATGCCCCCCAGGATGTGATCAGCACCCTTTCGGGCAAAATCGGCCGGCTTCCCGGGGTCAGCGTGAAAACCGCCTACTCCAACGTGGTGAGCCACGATGATTGATCCCATCCCCCTCATGGAAAAACTGGCCCGGGACCATCGGCTGGAGCTCCATGAATACGAAGCCCTTCTCGGGAATCGCACCCCGGAAAGCAAGGAGTACCTCCGACGCCTTGCGGAGGAAACCCGCATCGCCGTCTACGGCCGGGATGTTTACATCCGGGGGCTCATCGAAACCACCAATATCTGCAAAAACGATTGCTACTACTGCGGCATCCGCCGGAGCAACGCCGGCTGTTCCCGCTATCGGCTGACCCGGTCGGATATTCTGGAGGCGGCGGGGGAGGGGTACACCCTGGGCTTCCGCACCTTCGTCCTGCAGGGCGGGGAGGACGGCTGGTTCACCGATGAGCGCACCACCGCCCTGATCCGGGAACTGAAACGCCGCCACCCCGACTGTGCCGTCACCCTCTCCCTGGGGGAACGGAGTTACGAAAGCTACCGGGCCCTCCGGGAAGCCGGGGCGGACCGCTATCTTCTGCGGCACGAAACCGCCGACGAAGAGCATTATGCAAAACTCCATCCCGCCGAACTGACCCTCCAAAACCGGATGGAATGCCTTCGGAACCTGAAGGAGCTTGGCTACCAGGTGGGCTGCGGCTTTATGGTGGGCTCCCCCTATCAGGAGGTGCGCCATTTGGCGAAGGATCTCAAATACATCGAAGAATTTTCCCCCGCCATGTGCGGCATCGGCCCCTTCATCACCCACAAGGCCACCCCTTTCGCCGCCTTCCCCTCGGGCTCCTTCGAGGATACTATCTACCTTCTCTCCATCCTGCGGCTGATCAAGCCCACCCTGCTTTTGCCCGCCACCACCGCCCTGGGTACCATCCATCCCAAGGGTCGGGAGATGGGAATTCTGGCCGGGGCCAACGTGGTGATGCCCAATCTGTCCCCCCTGAGTGTGCGGAAAAAGTACGAGCTCTACGAGGGGAAGATCGCCACCGGGGAGGAATCGGCCCAGAGCGTCCGGTTGCTTGCCGAGCGGATGGAAAGCATTGGCTACAAGGTCGTCACCGCCCGCGGCGACGCCAAACAATCAATTTAATTCAAAAAATAGAAAGAGGACACAAAAAATGGCAGCTTACAATCCCAAATCCATGAAAGCCGAAGAATTCATTTCCCACGAGGAAATTCTGGAAACCATCCGTTATGCCGAGGAAAACAAGCGCAATATTCCCCTGATCGACAGCCTTTTGGAAAAGGCCAGACCCAAGAGAACCGAAAACGGGCTCACCTGCCCGGGGCTTACCCATCGGGAGGCATCGGTGCTTCTGGCCTGTGACATTCCCGAAAAGGTGGAGGAAATGAAGAACCTGGCCCGGCAGATCAAGCTGGACTTCTATGGCAACCGCATCGTTATGTTCGCCCCCCTCTACCTTTCCAACTACTGTGTCAACGGCTGTGTTTACTGCCCCTACCATCTGAAAAATAAGCACATTGCCCGGAAAAAGCTCACCCAGGAGGAGATCAAGGCGGAGGTCATCGCCTTGCAGGACATGGGCCACAAGCGTCTTGCCATCGAGCTTGGGGAGAACCCGGTGCAAAACCCCATTGAATACGTGCTGGAAAGCATCAAAACCATCTATTCCATTCAGCATAAAAACGGCGCCATCCGCCGGGTAAACGTGAACATTGCCGCCACCACCGTGGAGGAATACCGTATGCTCAAGGAAGCCGGCATCGGCACCTATATCCTCTTCCAGGAAACCTACAATAAGGAAAGCTACCTGGAGCTCCATCCCACCGGCCCCAAGCACGACTATGATTACCACACCGAGGCCATGGACCGGGCCATGGAGGGGGGCATCGATGATGTGGGTCTGGGGGTTCTTTACGGCCTGGAAAATTACCAGTACGAATTCGCCGGCCTTCTCATGCACGCCGAGCATCTGGAAGCGGTGCACGGGGTTGGCCCCCACACCATCAGTGTACCCCGCCTGAAGCGTGCCGACGACATCGACCCCGACACCTTCGACAATGGTCTGCCGGATGAAATGTTCGAAAAGATCATCGCCTGTATCCGCATCGCGGTGCCCTACACCGGCATGATCATTTCCACCCGGGAAAGCGAGCAGGTTCGTGCCCGTGCCCTGGAGCTGGGCATTTCCCAGATCAGCGGTGCCTCCCGCACCTCGGTGGGTGGTTACACCGAAGAAGAACGTCCCCACGATTCCGAACAGTTCGACGTTTCCGACCAGCGCACCCTGGACGAGGTGGTGAAGTGGCTCATGGAGCTGGGCTTCATTCCCTCCTTCTGCACCGCCTGCTACCGGGAAGGCCGCACCGGCGACCGCTTCATGGCCCTTTGCAAATCGGGCCAGATCCTCAACTGCTGCCACCCCAATGCCCTGATGACCCTGGGGGAATACCTCACCGACTACGCAAGCGAGGAAACCTGCAAGGTTGGCTTCGATCTGATTGAAAAAGAGCTGGAACGCATCCCGGCCCCCAAGGTCAAGGCCATTGCCAAGGACAATGTGGAAGCCATCAAGAACTCCAACCGCCGGGATTTCCGCTTCTGATGAAGGGAGGAAGAAGATGAGTCTGAATCAAACCCCATCCGCCGAGCGGGTACATATCGGCTTTTTCGGCATGCGAAATGCCGGAAAATCCAGCCTGGTGAACGCCGTCACCGGGCAGAAGCTCTCCCTGGTGTCAAGCGTGAAGGGCACCACCACCGACCCGGTGCAAAAGGCCATGGAGCTCCTGCCCATGGGACCCGTGGTCATCATCGATACCCCGGGTCTGGACGATGAGGGAGAACTGGGACAAATGCGGGTGGAACGGGCCAAGGCGGTTCTTGCCAAAATCCACGTGGCCATCCTGGTGGTGGACGGGGAGAAGGGGCTTTCCGAACTGGATCAGGAACTTTTGACCGAGTTTGAAGCCCGGAAGCTTCCCTGCGTGATCGCCTACAACAAAGCCGACCTTTTGGATGCAGTCCCCGCCCCGGAACCCGGTAAAATCTGGGTCAGCGCCGAACAGGGTACCAATATCCATGAACTCAAGGAAATGATCGCCGCCCTGTCCAAATCGGCCAAAAGCGAAAAAAAGCTCCTTGCCGATCTGGTGGCGGCGGGGGATACGGTGGTTCTGGTAATTCCCATTGACGAATCGGCCCCCAAGGGGCGGCTCATCCTGCCCCAGCAAACCACTATCCGGGAGCTTTTGGAAATCGGCGCCACCACGGTAATCTCTCGGGATACCGAGCTTCCCGAAACTCTGAAAAAGCTCAAGGATCCCCCCAAACTGGTGATTACCGATTCCCAGGCCTTCGGCCGGGTATCCAAGATGGTCCCCAAGGAGATCATGCTCACCTCCTTCTCCATCCTCTTTGCCCGCTACAAGGGGGATTTGGCAACCGTGGTCCGTGGGGCCGCCATGCTGGATCAGCTCCGGGCAGGGGATAAGATCCTCATTTCGGAGGGGTGCACCCATCACCGTCAGTGCAACGACATCGGCTCGGTCAAAATCCCCGGCTGGATCCGGAATTACACCGGTAAGGATTTCGAATTCTGCTTCACCTCCGGGGGTGAATTCCCCGCCGACCCGTCCCCTTACGCCCTGGTGGTGCACTGCGGCGGCTGTATGCTGGGCGAAAAGGAAATGGCCTCCCGCCTGGCCCGTGCCGGCGAAAAGGGAGTCCCCATGACCAACTACGGCATTGCCATCGCCCAAATGCACGGCATCCTAGCCCGCTCCCTGGAACCCTTCCCGGAAATTCTGGAATTGCTTTCCTAAAAAAGTTGCCCTCTGGGATAGCTTTCAAAGATAAAAGGCCAATTCAGCAATTTCATCGGGGCGAATAAACCGCTCTATTGCCGTGAATACACCATTCGCACCCACAAAAAATGCGCCGCAAAATCGGCGGTGCTCCTAAAGACAGTTACAGGCATAGCAGTTTGATCTGCTATGCCTGTTCTTGTACATTCGACCCAATTATGATAGAATATAATCAGCTAAGCAAACCTGAATTTGACAAACAGATTCGCACCGCACCAAAGCCTCCCTTGTGTAAAGGGAGGTGGCACGGCAAAGCCGTGACGGAGGGATTGTAATGCAGTCAAAGCATAATAAGCAGTTAGTACCTTTCGCAAAGCAACTGCGAAAAGAAATGACAAAAGAAGAACGGCATCTGTGGTATGATTTTCTGCGTACCCATCCTGTCCGTTTCTCTCGGCAGAAGGTATTGGGAAAATATATAGCAGATTTTTATAGTGCAGAAGCAAAACTGGTAATTGAACTGGACGGCTCTCAACACTATGAAGATGTCAATACTGAGAAAGATGCAGAGCGTACCGCATTCTTGGAAGGGTATGGATTAACTATAATTCGTATACCTAATAATGAGGTCAGTCGCAATTTTCGTGGTGTTTGTGAGTATATCGATGCTGCGGTAAGACAATCCCTCAGTCAAAAATCAGAAGATTTTTGACAGCTCCCTTTACACAAGGGAGCCTTGGGCGCTCCCGCGCCAGCACAAAGAA
>SVKS01000015.1 GCA_015068345.1 Oscillospiraceae bacterium | reverse complement strand
CCACCCCCCTCGGGGAGGGGGGCAGGGGTGCGAAGCGAGACTGAGGGGAGTGATAAGTTGATTGATACCGCCGTAGGGCGGGGGTTTACTCCCGCCGCGGTAATGCCCTCGTAGGGGCCGGGTCTGCCGGCCCTGGGGAACACCTCATCCACCGCAAACGGTCCCCCTTCCCCTCCAGGGGAAAGCGACCCTCTCAGTCGGCGTTGCCGACAGCATTTGTCGCCTACGGCGACCCCTCTGACATTGCTTACGCAATGCCATCTCCCAAAGGGAGAGCTAAGCTATTTTAGGGGTGGGTTTTGCACACCATAAAATACGTAATGACATCTCTGCCGTTTCGTGATACAATAGAAGAAAAAAAGATCAACCTTGCCGAAAGGAGGTCCCCATGCGATTTTTGATTTGTGACGACCAGCCGGAGATCACCCGCATCATGGAGCGTTACCTGCGGGAGTATTTCACCCGGCGCAAGCTTCCGCCCCCTGAATTTGCCGTATACCAAAGTGGGGAAGCCCTGCTTACAGGGGAGGCTGACAAGCCCCCGGCGGATATGGCTTTCCTGGACGTGGAGATGCCGGGCATCAGCGGCATCCACCTGGGGGCCCGACTGCGGGAAAAGAATCCCCGGCTTTTGGTTTTCATTGTGACCTCCTTCCCCGACCACCTGGACGAAGCCATGGAGCACCGGGTGTTCCGCTACCTTTCCAAGCCCATTGACAAGGAGCGGCTCCATCACAATCTGAAAGCCGCTCTGGCCCTGCTTTATACCCTGCCAAAACGGATTCCGGTGGAGACCCCCAAGGGGATCGTCACCCTGGAGGGGGACGACATTCTGTGCGTCGAAGCCAAGGACCGGAAGGTCTACGTACATACCGCCGCCGGAACCCTGGAATCGGTCAAGTCCCTGGAATACTGGCGTACCATCTTAACCTCCCCCTGCTTCTATTCCCCCCACCGAAGCTATATTATCCACCTGGGCTGTGTCAGCCGCATTGACAAAACCACCGTCCACCTTTCCCGGGGGGAATGGGAAATGGACGCCTACCTGACCATGCGGAAATACAACGAATGCCGCACCGCCTACCTGACCTATTTGGATGGTTTGACATGATGGAAGAAAGACTTTGTTACCTTTTGGCTTACCTTGCGGAAGCCCTGATCTTTTGGCTATATGCCGAAGGGATCTTTGGGAGCCGACTGAAAACCGCTAAGGTGCTTACCATTACCTTTGGTACCTACCTTTTGCTTTTCGCTTGCTCTCTCCTGAATATCACCGCACTGAACACCCTTTCCTTCCTAGTGGGAAATGCTCTGCTGCTCCTGTTTTGCTATGGGGCGTCCTGGCAGGGATCCCTTTTGCATGGGGCGCTTCTGAGCTTCATCATGACCATCACTGAAATTCTCACCGCCCTGTTGCTATCCCTTTTCGTCCACGACTTTGCCGCCTACACCTACGATGTCACCGTTATGATCACCATGGCGATTCTCTGCAAGCTGTTTTACCTTTTGGTGGCCCTGGCCATATCCCGGCTGTTCCGGACCCGGGAACGCCGGTCGGTGGAGCCTGCCCGGATGGTGGTTTTCGTCCTGCTCCCCCTGGTTTCCACGGTGTTTTCGGTGGGAATCGTTTATTTGGGGCTTCAGGAGGGCTTCAACCGCACCACCGGCATGGTGGTGGCGACAAGTGTGATGGTCCTTCTGGGGTGTAATCTGCTGTTTCTGGCCCTGTACCGATGGCTGCAGAACGCCGAAGCCCAACGGCTTTCCGCCGAACTTGGCCGGCAAAAGGACGCCGCCGACGCCGCCTTCTACAAGCTTTTGGCAGAGGAGCGGGAGGTCCAGCGCACCCTGGTGCACGACACCCGAAACCACCTGCAGGTGCTTTCCGGCATGTTATCCGAGGGGCGCACCCAGGCCGCCATGGAGTATTTGCAAGACCTGACCCAGCGCATACGCACCACCACCCCCCACCTGTGCGCCGACCCGGTGATGAACCTGATCCTGGCGGAGGGGGCGAAGCAAGCCAAGGTCCACACCATCCGCTTTGACTTTGATGTCCCCGCGGGCAGCATCGCCTTCCTGGACGACGCCGACAAGACCGCCCTCTTTGGGAATCTCCTTTCCAACGCTCTGGAAGCCGCCGCCAAAACCACCGCCCGATGGGTGGAGCTGCGGACCATGTTCAAGTCCGATCCCGGCATTGTGGTGATTTCTATATCCAATTCCTGCGAAACCGCCCCACACACCGACGAGCATGGCCACTATCTGACCACCAAGAAGGACAAGCGCCTCCATGGTCTGGGGCTAAAAAGCATCCTTCGGGTCATCCAAAAGTACGAAGGGAACCACATGATAAAATACCTGGAGGAGGAAGAGGAGTTCCGCTTTGTGATCCAGTTTCCCCTGCGCCATCTGCGGGAGGAGGGAAAGATTCCCTGAAGCCCGATCACCCCATAAATGACAAAACCCCCTCCGCCACAGGCGGAGGGGGTTGTTTTTAGGGGAAGATTATTCTTCGTCTTCGGCTTCTTCTTCAGCGGCGACCATGGCCTGTCTGATGGAGAGGGAAACCTTCTTCTTTTCGCTGTCGATCTCGATGATCTTGGCGTTGACGATCTGGCCTTCTTCCACAGCGTCGGCGGGACGAGCAATGTGCTTGTCGGCGATCTGGGAAATATGAATCAGGCCATCCACACCCGGGACGATTTCGGCGAAGGAGCCGAAGGGCATGTTCTTCACGATCTTGACTTCAGCAACGTCGCCGATGTCGTAACGATCGGTGAATACCTTCCAGGGATCCAGGTTGGGATCCTTGTGGCCCAGGGAGATCTTCTTCTTTTCGGTATCAAAGCTGATAACGTAAACTTCAATTTCATCGCCAACCGAAACGACTTCGGCGGGATTCTTGATTCTGGACCAGGAGAGTTCGGTGATGTGAACCATGCCGTCCACGCCGCCGATGTCCACAAAAGCACCATAAGAGGTGAGGGACTTGACGGTACCGGTGTACTTCTTGCCTTCTTCAATGTTGGCCCAAACTTCGTCGGCCTTGGCCTTGCGTTCGGCGTATTCGGCAGCACGGATGGAGCCCTTCACGCGACGGCGCTGACGGTTGACTTCCATGATGCTGACCTTAACCTTCTTCTTCAGGAGATCGCTCATGGGAGCGTCCTTGGGAAGACCGGTGAGGGAAGCGGGAACAAAGATCTGGATGCCGCTGGCGCTGACGATAACGCCACCCTTGTTGTCTTCGATAACGGTGCCTTCGAGAATGGCCTTCTTTTCAGCGGCTTCTTCCAGGCTGTCCCAGGCCTTCAGGGCGTCGACCTTCTTCTTGGAAAGCATAACGGTGCCTTCAGCATCGCTGACCTTACCAACAAAAACTTCGATCTCTTCGCCGACCTTGACAATATCCTCAGGCTTTGCATTGGGGACGTCGGTCAGTTCGCTAAGCGGAATGAAGCCAGCGTGCTTCGTTCCGAGGTCAACCTGAACCTCAGTGCCGGTGATGTTGGTGACAACACCGATTACCCTTTCCCCTGTATGTAAAGTTTTGATGGAGTTCTCCAGCATTTCGGCAAAGGATTCTTCCTCTACGACCGGATTTTTGAGTTCTTCGCTCATTTTTTGACTTACCTCCTTGATCACAACGGCAGGCACACTGGCCCCGGCTGTGATTCCTATTTTGTTGCTCCCCGTAAAAAGGGCTTGGGGAAGAGTACCAACTTCATCCGCTGATTCAATCCTGAACACCGGCTTACCGGCACGGGCGCAAACATCCGCCAGTTTACCTGTGTTCGCACTTATCCTATCCCCGATGACGATCATGGCATCGGTTCCTGCGGCAATTTCTGCTGCTTCCTTCTGTCTTTTTTCAGTAGCAAAACATATTGTATCAAATATTTTAACGTTTGTACAGTACTTTTTGAAAATTTTTGAAAAAGAAATCCATTTTTCTCTGTCACAGGTGGTCTGCTGGCAGACGATCACCGGTTTTTCGGGGGAAATTTCCCGAACTGCGGCCTCGTCCCCCATGGCAATTACCCGGACATTCTCTCCCTCAGCGGCGATTCCCACCACCTCCGGATGGTTTGCTTCCCCAACGATCACCACAGTATCCCCCCGGAGGCTGTGCTCCCGGACGATCTTATGGATATTGGCTACGCAGGGACAGGTGGCATCCACCACCCGGCATCCCCGTGCTTCCAGCTCCCCATAGCAAGCAGGGGTCACCCCATGGGCCCGGATCAGCACGGTGGAGCCCTCCGGTGCTTCCTCGGGGGAGTTGATGACAAAAACCTTTCTTTCTTCCAGATCGGAAATGACTCTTTCGTTATGTACCAGTTTCCCCAGGGTATAAATGGGGGTGTCGGTGCTGGCTTCCTCCGCCATCTGTACCGCCCGGCCCACACCAAAGCAAAAGCCGGCGCTTTCTGCAACAATCAGACGATGATCCATTTACCAACCCTCGCCAATTTCCCGGCCAAGCTCCCGAATTTTTTCCAGGGTTTCGTTTGCGATCCGACGGTAGGCGGCACCCGGCCGCTCCCCGGGCAGGCGCTCCGGCTTGTAGGGTTCCCCAATAATCACCGTCTTCCGACGGAAGGGAGTCAGGTAGGGGGTAATATACACCGGCAGGATCAGGCAATCCGCCTTGGCGGCGATCATGCCGATTCCCGGCAGGGCATCCAGATTGTCAATCCCCCGGAGTCTTCTGGCCCCTTCGGGGAATACCAAAACCGGCGTCCCCTCCTGCACCTTTTCAATGGCGTGGCGCAGGGCGGAAACGTCCCCGGTGCGTTGTTCCACCGGGAAGGCATCGACGGTTTCCAGAAGCTTTTTCTTTACCTTGCCCTTGAACAGGGTGGCCTTTGCCATGTAGCAAAGTCTGCGCCAGAAGGGAAAGGCCAGGGTCACAAATACCGGGTCGGAGTAGCCTGTATGGTTGGCACAAACCAAAACCGGAACCCCCTTTGGGGGGATATTCTTCCTCCCCTTGATGCGGGTGAAATACACCAGCCACAGGCCGATGGAAACCAATAACATCAGAAGGGGGTACAGGATAATGAAAATGATACGAAGCATCAGGAAAGCCTCTCTTTCAGGAGTCGGATCACCAATTCCACACTCTCTTCCTCATTGAGGTCGGTGGTATCCACCAGAATGGCATCCTCTGCGGGTTTCAGGGGGGCGGCAGCACGCTGTTCATCCCGGGCATCCCGTTCCTTTACGGTACGAAGCACTTCTTCGTAGGGGACCGACTTGCCCTCCTCCACATACTGTACGTAACGGCGACGGGCCCGTTCTTCCGGGGTGGCGGTGAGGAAAATTTTGGCATCCGCATTGGGGAATACCACGGTGCCGATGTCCCGGCCATCCATCACCACCGAGTTTTCTTTGGCAATGTCCCGTTGGACCGACAGGAACTTGGCCCGCACCGCAGGCAAGGCCGAAACCACCGACGCATACTTGGAAATCTCCTCGGTACGAAGATAGGCGGAAACCTCTTCTCCGTTCAGGTAGTTTTTCTGCACGCCATTCTCGAAGGCCACGCGCACTTCCATTTGATCCAGAAGGGGCACCACCGCTTCGATCCCATCGGTGGGGATACCCGCCCGGGCGGCAAAAACCCCCACGGTACGGTAAATGGCGCCGGTATCCACGCAGACACAATCAAACGCCTGGGCAATCTTTTTCACAATGGTGCTTTTCCCGGCCCCGGCAGGGCCGTCCACAGCAATAATCAGCATAGTCTTCCTCCTTACCGGCTCTGGCTCGCCCCGCGTCCCGCGGCGCGGCCGGTAGCCAGCGCAATTTGTATGTTGTACCCGCCGGTGTAGGCATCCACGTCCAGAATCTCACCGGCAAAATAGAGCCCCGCAAGCTTTTTGGAGGCCATGGTTTTGGGATCCACCTCCCGGGTGTTGACACCGCCTCGGGTGACAATGGCTTCCTCCACCGGCCGCAAACCGGTGATGCCCAGCTTCATACCCTTGAATTCGGCAATCATGCGCTCCCGCTCCAAGCGTGTGATGGAGTTGGCCTTTCGGTCGGGGGCGATGCCCACCCGACGCAGGAAGGGGCGGGTCATGGACTGGGGCAGGAGATGACGGGCAATGTTGCCCACGTCCCGGTTGATGTTTTCTTCAAACTCCCGCAGAAGTCTGGCATCCAACTTTTTTTCGTCCAGAGCAGGCTTCAGGTCGATGGTGATCCATTTTTCCGAATCGTCCTTTTCAAAATGGGCGCTTCCGCTGAGGATCACCGGCCCCGACACCCCAAAATGGGTAAAGAGCATTTCCCCAAACTCTTCATTCACGCACTTTCCGTTTTCGAAAAAGCGCACCTTCACGTTGCGAAGAGAGACCCCCATGGCCGCCCGGCAAATGCCGTCGTCACTTTTCAGGGGTACCAGAGACGCCTTGGGGGGTATGATGGTATGACCCGCCTCCTCTGCCATGGCGTATCCGTCGCCGGTGGAGCCGGTGGCAGGGTAGGATAGACCCCCGGTGGCCAAAATTACCCGGCTTGTCCGGACGTGACCCAGGGTGGTATCCACCCCGGTGATTCCTTCGCCGTTATGGCAGATCCTGGTGACCCGTCCGATGGCGTGATCTGCCCCGGCGGCATACCCCTTCAAACAGGCGGCAATGTCCGCCGCCTTATCGGAAACCGGAAAGACCCGCTGTCCCCGCTCGGTTTTCAGAGGGACTCCCCGTTTTTCGAAAAAGTCCATAACCTGTGCCGGTGGGAAGGCGTTGAGGGCACTGTATAAAAACCGCGGATTCCGGGGCACGTTGTCCAAAACCCCCTGGATGTCGCAGTTGTTGGTGACGTTGCACCGGCCCTTGCCGGTGATCAGGAGCTTTTTTCCCGGTAGGGTCAGCTTGTCCAAAAGCAGGACCTTGGCTCCCATTTCCAGGGCGGCTCCGGCGGCCATCATACCGGCAGGGCCGGCACCCACCACCACAATATCGTAATATTTATCCATTCTTTTCGTACACTTCGTATTCGTCCCAGATTTGTTCCAGCTTTTCAAAGCTGCGGTACACGTCGTCCTTTTTGCGCATTCCCACCGCCACGATCAGGGCGTTGATGATACTCATGGGCGCCACCAGGGAGTCCACAAAGGAGACCATGTTGCTCTTGGCCAAAAGGGCCAGGTCGGCGGTTTCCGCCAGGGGGGAGGTATGGCTGTCGGTGATGGCGATAGCCCGGGCACCCTGTTTGCGCACGTACTGCATGGCCTTGACGGTACGCTTGCTGTAGCGGGGGAAGGAAATACCAATCATCACGTCCCCCTCCTCCGCCCGGAGGATCTGCTCGTAAACTTCGCTGACGGTATTTACCGATACCAGCCGTACGTTGGGCAGCATCAAATTGAAGTAGAAGGACAGAAAGGAGGCCAGCGCCGCCGAGGAACGAACCCCCAGAATATAAATATTCCGGGCATTCAAAATTTCATCCACACACCGTTCGAAGACTTCCCGGTCGATCCCGGCCAGAGTTCCCCGGATGTTTTCGGCGTCTGCATTCATCACCTTGTGCAAAATGGCTTCGCCGCCGGTTTCGTCGGTGATGGCGATGCGCTGGGTGGAGGTGAGCTGATTGCGCACCATTTCCTGCAGGGCCTTCTGCAGCTTGGGATAGCCGTCGTATCCCACCTCGTAGGCAAAACGAACCACGGTGGATTCGCTGATACCCACCGCCGTGCCAAGCTTTACCGCTGTCATAAAGGCGGCTGTGTCGTAGTTCTGGATGATGTAGTCGGCAATTGCCTTGTGTCCCTTGGAAAAGGACGCATAATGCTCGGAAAGATATTTCAAAAGATCCTTTGCCATCTTTCGTTCTCCTTTCAGCCGGGAGCATCCCGCCTTGAAACGCACGGATTTGATTCCTGCGTTCCCGTTTGTTCCGATTGGGATAATAATAGCAGATTTGAAAGAAAATGTCAACGCTCCTGCAAATTTTTGCAGTTTTATTCCACCAATCCTGCATTTTCCGACCAATCATCCTTCTTCTCCCGACCAGTCGGTCCCGGTAGGATTCCCCGTTCCCGAAGTCCTGCATAGAAGAGGAAGCCCAGCCCGATCAAAAGCTCCCAATTGTCCTTCTTTTTGTTCATCAGCAAAAGACACAGAAGACCCAAAAGGAGCAGATCCTCCTGGTTCAGACTACCCAAACCGTTCATTCCTTCTCCCCCTCTCCGGAACTACCCCAAAGCTTCATGGCTGCCCGGGCGGCCCGTACCAGCTTCATCACCCGCAGGGTCTCGTCAATGCTCCCCGCCCGCTCCCGGCTGACAAAGGGTCGCAGGGCGGCGATCAGCCGGTCGGAATCCTCCTCCCCGGTGATCGCCCCCAAAAGATCCAGCATCCCCATCATCATCCGGGGGTCAAATCCCGCCCCGTCGGTGGAGCCTTCACCCTCTTGCACCTTTTCTCCAGCTTCCTTGCCAAACAATCCCTGCAAAAGCTCCTCCACAGACACCCTCCCCCCGTTTCTTCTACGATTCCAAGACTGCCAAAAGCTTTGTCAGAATCCGTTCTCCCTCCGGATTTTGGAAGATTGCCGAAATGATTTCCCGGGCTTCACTCCCATCTCCGGCGGCCGCCTTTTCCATGGCCTTCTTCAGCTTTTCCGGACTGCTCCCCGAAAGATACAGCAGTCCCATCAGCCGTTTTCCGTCCTCCCCCGCAAGCAGAGGCAGAAGCTTCATCAGCTTTCCCCGGGCATCCCGTCCCATCAGGGCCTCCAAAGCCTTTGCTGCTCGTTCCTTTTCGTCTGCCATGATTCCATTCTCCCTTCCGGCATCGTTCTTTATCAGTATATGTCGAAGAAGGGGATTTGAACACAAAGGAAAACAGGGACGCCGATTTGGCGTCCCTGTTTTCGGGAGGAATTTCAATGAAAGAGAGAGGAGTTTTATGGTCACGACCCTGCTTCGCCCAGGGTCATTTTCAGCGTTACTTCGGTACCATCCCGGTCTACCAGGATTTCCACCGTATCACCGGGACTATAATTATCCCGTTCTGCCAAAAGTTCGGTATTGTTGGTAACCTCTACCCCACCGAATTTGCGGATGATGTCCCCAACCTTCATGCCGCAGGCGGCGGCGGGAGAATCCGGTTCCACTTCGGTGACAACCACTTGGTAGACAAACTGGCTGCCCTGCTGGCCATATTGCGTTTGGATCACAATACCCAACCAGGGGCGGCCGGTGACGTGACCGTGCACCGCCAGATCCTCCGCCACTTCCAGGGCGGAATTCACCGGAATAGCAAAGCCAATGCCTTCCACGGTGGAGGCAGAATAGTCAGACATGATTTTTGCAGAGGTGATGCCGATGACCTCCCCGTAGCAGTTGATCAGGGGACCGCCGGAGTTACCGGGATTGATGGCAGCATCGGTCTGCACCAGGGTCATGGCGTAGCCGCCCACCGCAATATTGCGGTTCAGAGCCGAAACGATACCCCGGGTAACGGTGAAGGAAAGATCCAGCCCAAGGGGATTGCCAATGGCAACCACGTCTTCGCCGATCTGCAACGTGTCGGAATTACCGAAGGTGGCGGCAGGAAGATTGGTCGCATCTACCTTGATCACCGCAATGTCGGTGGCTTCATCACTACCCACCAGGGTGGCGGCGTATTCGCTACCATCATAGAGGTAGACCTGGATATTCATGGCGTCGTCCACCACGTGGGCGTTGGTGAGGATATAACCGTCGGTGGTCATGACAACACCGCTGCCGGTGCCGCCTCCCATTTGGGAGCTGATTTCAATGCCCACCACCGAGGGGGCAACCTTCTGGTAAATCTGGGCCACCGTCATGGCGTTTTCGTCCCCGCCGATGATCAATCCATCCAAACTGTCGGTGGTCACAGGAGCTTCGTTGTTGCCAAACTGTTCCCGGTCGCTTCCGGTGGAGGGGGGAGGGGTTACCTCTTCCTTGCCTCCGGGGAGCAAATCGGTCACGTCCTCCATAATGGAGCCGTTGGTGGTCAAATACACCAAACCCACCAGGGCGGTACCGCCCAGAATGGTCAGTCCCAGAGCCACAGCCAGGACAATGGCCACGATGGCACCGGTGGAAAGTCCCTTCTTTTTGGGAGGCGTGGGAGGGGGATAATAGGGATTCTGTTCAGGCTGTTGATTGTAACTATAGTTGAAATTGGGATCGTTCACGATAACCCGCCTTTCTTTTTGCTGATTTCTCTTTTGTTACCTCTATCCTACCATGTCAATATGATGCACGTATGATTTGAATGTGAATATTTTGTGAAGTTTTCGCACTTTCATTGTTCCCGCCTCGCTTTTGTGATATACTATCCCCATCCCCAAAAGAAAGGAAGATCCCTTTATGTGCGGCCGTTACACCGTGTTTGACGAAGAATCCATCATTGAAATGCGCCGGATCATCCGGGAAGTGGAAGCCAATTTCACCCCCGATGACAGCGCCGTGCAGGGCTCCTTCACCCCCGACGGACAGGCAAGCTTTGCGGTTTCCCCCATCCAAAAGGGGGAGATTCGCCCCACCGATACCGTTCCGGTGCTCTTTCCCGGGTTGGAGGGATGGGGCTACACCCCCCTTCCCATGCGTTGGGGCTTTCCCCGTCCGGGGGACAAGCAAGGTGTGATTTTCAACGCCAGAAGCGAAACCGCCCACACCCTGCCCATGTTCCGCCGCTGCCTGGCGGAACGGAGAATCGTGGTTCCCTCCACCGGCTTTTATGAATGGGACCATCACGGCGCCTCCCGCACCCGTTATCTGTTCCGTCCAAGGGGAGAAACTATGCTTTATATGGCGGGTATTTTCAACCTGTTTTGCGATGGCTTCACCGAATACCCCGCCTTCGTCATTCTGACCCGCCCCGCCGACGAAGTGGTGGGCCGATACCACGATCGGATGCCGGTGGTAATCGCCAAAGACAATCTTTCCGATTGGCTCCACAACGATCGGGCTACCCGCCGGCTGCTTCATGCCCCGGCAAATTTGCAGGCCATATCCTGTTAAAAATATTTTGAAAATTTTCAAAATAGGGGTTGACAAATCGAACTTTTCAAGGTATAATAACAAAGCTGTCGGAAATGGCCCGGTAGCTCAGCTGGTTAGAGCGCTAGCCTGTCACGCTAGAGGCCGAGGGTTCGAGCCCCTTCCGGGTCGCCAGCGCTGTTATAGCTCAGTTGGCAGAGCACGTCATTGGTAATGACGAGGTCGGCAGTTCGAATCTGCCTAACAGCTCCACGGCAAGACCACATTTGTTGCAAGACAAGTGTGGTCTTTTTTTGTTTTCTGTGCTATAATGTTACAAATCAACAAAAAGGAGGCGACATCATGCCGCTGGAGATCATTCGTCAGGACATCACCAAAATCCCCTGTGATGCCATTGTCAACCCCACCAACACCAAGCTTTTTCCCGATGGCGGTACCGACGCCGCCATCCACATGGCAGCCGGCCCCGAACTCCTTGCCGCCTGCCGCACCCTGGGGGGCGTGGAAACCGGCGGAGCTGTGCTGACTTCGGGCTTTTCCCTGCCCGCCCGCTATGTAATCCACACCGCCGGCCCCGTCTGGCATGGCGGAACAGCTGGGGAAGACCGTCTTCTGACTTCCTGCTATCTTTCCTGTCTCAACCTTGCCCGGGATCATGGGTGCCAAAGCATCGCCCTGCCCCTAATTTCCGCCGGTTCCTTCGGCTTTCCCAAGGATCAGGTTTTGAAAATTGCCCTGGAAACCATCAGCACCTTCCTCTTCCAGCATGACATGATGGTCTACCTGGTGGTATTTGATAAGGAAGCCTATCGGCTCAGCGAGGCCCTCTTCGCAGATATCCAATCCTACATCGACGACCATTACGCCCAGCCTTATCTTTCCTCCCGTTTTTCCCGAAATGCCATGGCGGATACGGACAATATGCCCGCTCCCGACGCCATGCCCATGATGCAGTCTGCCCCCAAAAAGAAGCCTTCTTTCAAAGCCCGGCTTTCCGATGCCATCAAGCTGGACGAGAGCTTTCCGGTCAAGCTTCTCCGCCTGATGGATGCCAAGGGGATGGACGAGGTCGCCTGCTACAAAAAAGCCAACGTCAGCAAGCAGACCTGGTACAAGATCATGAATGACAAGCACTACAAGCCCAATCGAAAGACCGTCATCTCCTTCGCCTTGGCCCTGGAACTGACACTTCCGGAAACCCAGAAGCTTTTGGCTTCGGTGGGGTTCACCCTGTCGGAAAGCAGCTTATTTGACGTGATCATTCGCTATTGTTTGGAGAACGGCATCTACGACGTACTGGAAATTGATTCCATCCTTTTCCAGTATGACCAGGAGACTCTATTTTCCCGACTTTGACCCGGTCAATCGACAATTGACCCCTCCCCTTTTCCTTTGTGCTATACTGTGGTTGTCAGGTTGAAAACCCAACAACCACATTTTTTATGACGGAGGAAAACATCATGCTTCATACAAACAACATCACCGAACTGGTCTTCATTCTGGACAAAAGCGGCTCCATGGCAGGGCTGGAGGAAGATACCATCGGCGGCTTCAATGCCATGCTTGAAAAGCAGCGCCGGGAGGAAGGGGTCTGCCACGTTTCCACTCTTCTTTTCAACCACCAGAGCACCGTTTTGCACGATCGGATCCCCCTGGAGTTGGTCCCGCCTATGACCCGAAACGACTACTTTGTTGGAGGCTCTACCGCCCTGATCGACGCCATTGGCGGCGCTATCCATCATATCGAACTGATTCACAAATACGCCCGTCCGGAGGACGTGCCCGCCAACACCCTTTTCGTCATCACCACCGACGGCAGGGAAAATGCCTCCACCCGTTATTCGGCAGAGGAGATCCGGGCCAAAATTCAGGAAAAAAAGGCCAAGTCCGGCTGGGAATTCCTCTTTATCGGGGCCAACATCGACGCCGTGGAAACCGCCGCCCACTTCGGAATCGACGAAGACCGGGCTGTGAATTACCATGCCGACCCCTTGGGAACCCAGGCGGTTTACGACTCTGTGTCCGATGCGGTGTCCAGTGTCCGGGAAAGCCGACCCTTGAAATCCGGTTGGAGTGCCCGCATTGACCAGGATTACAAAAGCCGCAAGAAGCACCGATAATATATCTCCCCACAGGGGGGAGTCGCCGAAGGTGATGGAGAGGGTTCTCGTATGGATACCCGTCCCCGGGCGTCCGAAACCAACCTGTCTGCACTCCGGTACCTTCCGGGCCGATGTGGGCATCAGCCCCTACACACGAAACCAGGTCGTTATGCCGTCCCCTTGGCTCTCCCTTTGGGGGATGGCATTGCGTAAGCAATGTCAGGGGGCGTCCCCGCAGGGGACAAATGCTGTCTGCCCTTCGGGCAGACTGAGAGGGTTTGTACGATTTTGCACAAACCCATTCCCCGGTCCGCAGGCGTCCCGGGGCAGGCCGATGTGGGCATTGGCCCCTACTTGATCGCTCCGCAAATGCGGATCGATCGCATATGACCATTTTTTCGGGCCCCACCGGCCCGAAAATTTTGCTAGCGCAAAACCAGGTCATTATGCCGTACCCGGTACGTTTTCACATCGTAGGGGACGGGTTTCCCGTCCCGCCGTCCGCACCGCAGGTGCGGCGGATTTGCCTCCCCTGTGTAAGGGGAGGTGGGTGAGCGTTGATTTCCATTGGAAATCCGCGAACCCGGAGGGGTTGTCGTCTCCCTGCCGGCAATCCCCCTTAAATGCTCCTGTCGTCACATTTTTGTCCTCCCCGGTCGATTTTCTACGAAACGTGACCGATACATGGAACCTCTGCCGCAGAAGAACTCTCTTCCCGGGCCGGGCAACCCGGCCCCTACGGATAACTTCAAGCAAAAACGCCCCGGCTGTGGTGAATGTCATCACAGCCGGGGCATTCTATAACTCCGCAATTGCGGGGGATATACAAAGCTATCCTTGCTCTGCCGGAGAGCAAGCTTCATTTCGAAAGGATCTCCTTCCTGTAAACGGATAAACTTTGATCCTGATAGGTTATTTTTTCGGGATAGATGGTTACCTGGGCATTCACAGGCTCGATCGGTTTCGTTCCGTCCGGAACAAACTCCACACCACCCAACCAAAGACCTTTCGTGCCATCCGTCTCGAAGTTTGCAGCACTTGTAGCAATCCCCTTCGAACAAGGAATCCATAATTGGGTCAATGCATGGGTGTATGTCACCCCGCTTGCGGTAGTATAAGTAAAAACAGATTTGGATTTGTTGGCAAATACGAAGTCAAAACCGAAATAGTCGGCATCACTCCCGGCGCTGACGTTTTCTCCAACCTCCACGCCAATTGTAACTCCGGCCTCGGTGTGGTATTCTCCGTCGATGTTCCAATCGGCATCTACGTTCAGAATGACGTAATCCGTAAACTCCCATGCAAAGGTTTTGGGATTAAATACGAAATGGGCTTCCTCCGTTTCGGTTACCTTCACGTTTTTCCATTCCCTGTTTGTCGTCACGGTTGCGGTATAGGTATGCTTACCTGCCGTTTGGACAGTATCTTCCTGCAACACCAGCATAGTACAATTTTCGTCGAAAAAATACCCACACGCGGAAGCCTGTACATATTCCGCATAGTAAAGATCCATGGCTTCCCTGGAAGCTTTTTGAAGGGCGCTAAAAACCTCCTCCTCCGTGGGGGTGGATTTTGGGTTGGTTTCCCACACAACCTCCCCCTCCTCATAGTCATTGACAGACTCCAACGTCCAACCCTCATCCGAAAGGATATATTCCATGGTATATCCACGCTTTGCCATTGCGTCGGGATGGTCAATTTCCATGGAAATGGTTGCCACGTCGGTTTTCGCTTTGCGGTCGGTCACACGGTCAACGATTTCAAATTCCGTCACTTCCGCACCGATAGGCAGTAGCAAGAGGTCGCTTTCGAGCAGGTCCTTTTCCAAAGATCTCTTCCCCTTGGGAAATAGACCGCATCCGGAAAGTAATGTCACAAGGAAACAGAGACAGGCAATAAGCGCCAGACGAAAAAAGGATTTCTTCATGTTTTGTCCTCCCTTTCTGAAAAATCAAAATACAAATATCCGGCGGTTTTATTTCAACTCTGTTCCGCAAGGTAGAGGGAAATCCGGTTTTGCACGTACTCGGCGGCCTGTTTGGCTGTGGTCTGACCCCCAAAGAAGTTTACCGCTTCCTTTTTCATCACGTCGAATAGCTCGTTATCGGCATAACGGAAGTGGTCTGCGTTATGGATGTAGTCCCAGGTGGTTTTGTACTGTTTTTCCCCACACTTCAGGTTGTGCATCATATCCAGACCGTTACTCTCTTCCACGAAAGCATTTCGGAGTCGGCCAAGATAGCGTTCGGTTTCATCCTTGTTGATGGAGAATCCCATCTTTATCCAATACCATACCTGATCGTCCGGAAATTTCTCCTCCACATCCTCCAGAATCAACCAGGTGAGAAGCTTTCCCGCAGCTTCCTGGCTTTTCTCCTGATTTGCCACGGCAAAGAAGTTCTGGGCAAAGATCTCATATCCGTCGTGTACCCTGGAGGGCATGGGGAAATCTATCTGCGCCCAGGCTGCAGGGTCATCATTTTGGGCATTGGGTTTGGCCGCTGTTGCCTGGTGAGACAGGGCTTTTTCCAAATCGGTAAAGCGGTAGTTTTCCACTCCATCCGACAAGGTGAAAGAGCTTACCTTCCAGTGTATGCCAAACTGACTTTGGCTCCACGACCAACTTTCATATTGATCCGCTTCCTCCTGGGTAGCTCCCTGGCTTGCAAATTCCAACAGCGCTTCGAAGGTGCCGTCGTCAAAGTGGCAGGTATTAGCTTCCCAATCGATCCACTCATCCATATCCCGGGCAAAGGTATCAAAAATATCTCCCGGTGTGTTCTGTTCAAAATAATTGGGATCGTTTTGCGTGATAAAATCGTAATACTCCTGCCGGGTTTCAAACAGTTTTCCGTCCTTCAATAAACTCGGTTCGGTGATCAACTCCCCGCGGATATCAAAATACCGCGGCAGATAATAGGAAACTCCGTCGATCCGGGCGGCATCTACGATGCTTTCAATCAAAACGTCCTTTTCAAAAAGCTTGGGTGCCACGTCCTCCAGGGATGCCAAGGCTCCCTGTTTTACCTGATTCTGCAACACAAACTGGTTCGGGGTAATCACCATGGCGATTTCTCCGGAAAGGAGGGCCAGGTTCAGGTTGGCCACGTCGCGGTATTCCTTGATCCGGAAATAACCGTTTTCCGACTGGTCGTTGTATTTGGCAATCACCAGATTCAGGTCATCCATTCCGCCCCAGGGATTATAATAATCCAGCACACCAATGTTGTAAATGGCTTCCTGTTCTTCGCTCCCGTCCGACGGGGAAAGCTCGATCAATTTCCCGTCAATGGTGACCAGAATACGCCCGTCCGCAAGGGAGCATACCGTCCGTAGCCCGGAGGACAGGGTGACCCCATGAGGAGTTAAATCGGCAAGCAGGGTACACTCCTTCCCATCGGTGCGCCAAAGCTCGGTTCCGCTCATAAAATACCCGAATCTGCCGTCGCTTGTAGCTCCTCCGGTGGGGACCACCTCAATTTCCATTCCCTCAAAGGTAAGTTCGGTCATTTCGGGGTTCAGGGGCTCCAACAACCCCTTCCCATCCACGGTAAGCAGGGCGTAGGGCTTTCCACCTAAACCGATGAGCCCACAGAAGGCAAAATCTGTGGGATACCCGGGTTTCCAGGTTTGCACGTCAATCATTCGTCCGTCAATGCACAGGAGACCGCTCCAGTCATTCCAATAATGTACGATGCCCTCTGACCACGTACCTTCTTCCATAGCCGCATAGATCACGTCTTCATATACCATGGCGTGTGTCAGGGCTCCGTAAGCGAAGGTTGTTCCGTCGTCTGCGGAGGGACTATCCTCCGAAAAATGGCTCAGTACGTCCCCTATGGGTTTTCCATCCCGGCAGAATTGGCATTGGAGTCCAAAGAAGCTGAAGCCCTTGACGGCTTTGCCTCCCAGCACAACGTTTTGGTTGGGGACTGCCGCCGCTGTAAGCTCGTGGTCGGATCCGGTCTTTTCCCGTTTCGCCGTATCCTCCACGTAGTCCTGGCTATACCAACGGTATTCGGTGGAGGAGGGAATGCCATAATACCTGTCCGGGTCAAAATCCGATTCTGCCACGGCGATGGTGGCACGGATTTTACCGTCCTCCTCCATCACGTCCATAACCATCTCGTTTTCCGTAAGTCCCAAGCCCACCGTTTTGCTTTTGTACTCGTCAAAGACGGGGATCTGGTTTTCCTCTTTCTCGGGCGTTTGGGCTTCCCCCGCTCCACCCCCCGAACAGGATGCAAGGAGGGACGCAGTCATGAGCAAAAGGAGAAGCAGAGCAGTAATGCGTTTGCTGGTGGGTTTCATGTCGGGTTCCTCCTTACGTGATTGATTTGTAATTTTATTATATACATAGATAGCTATTCTTGTCAATATCGTTCGTTCATCTTCATAAATTCTTAAGAATTTGGTCCTGCCGTAGGGGCCGTACTAAGCGGAATGACGTAGGAATGTAGCGCATGTCGGCCCGCACGCAGGAACCTACAGACAGTACGAAGGTTCCTCTGGGGCTGAACGACTCTAAATCGGCATTTCACAAATCAAAAATCTCTGCAACCGGGCCGACTTAGTTTGGCTCCTACGTGGGAGATCGTCGGGCCGGATGACCCGGCTCCCACGACGGGACCCCCACCACGCATCTGTAGGGGCCGGGTTTCCCGGCCCGCCGTACGCACCGCAGGTGCGGCGGATTTGGCTCTCCCTTTGGGGGATGGCATTGCGTAAGCAATGTCAGGGGGCGTCCCCGCAGGGGACAAATGCTGTCTGCCCTTCGGGCAGACTGAGAGGGTTTGTACGATTTTGCACAAATCCCATTCCCCGCGCCGTAAACGGCCCGGGGCGGGCGATTCGTGAATCGCCCCTACATGATCGCTCCGCAAATGCGGATCGATCGCATATGACCATTTTTTCGGGCCCCACCGGCCCGAAAATTTTGCTAGCGCAAAACCAGGTCATTATGCCGTACCCGGCAGGTTTCCCATCGTAGGGGACGGGTTTCCCGTCCCGCCGTCCGCAACCGCAGGTGCGGCGGATTTGCCTCCCCTGTGTAAGGGGAGGTGGGTGAGCGTTGATTTCCATTGGAAATCCGCGAACCCGGAGGGGTTGTCGTCTCCCTGCCGACAATCCCCCTTAATTGCTCCTGTCGTCACATTTTTGTCCCCCCCGGTCGATTTTCTTCGAAACGCGACCGATACATGGAACCTCTGCCGCAGAAGAACTCTCTTCCCGGGCCGGGCAACCCGTACCGCAGGTGCGGCGGATCCAAATCTGCACAAAACCCATTTTCCGGGCCGCAGGCGGCCCGTGGCGGACGCGCAATGCGCGCCCCTACAACAAAAACGCCCCGGCTGTGGTGCATGTCATCACAGCCGGGGCGTTCTATCGCTCCGCGATTGCGGGTCGATATACATATTAGCTCTGTTCCGCCAGGTAAAGCGAAATGCGGTTTTGCACGTAGTCGGCGGCCTGCTTGGCGGTGATGGTTCCGGAGAAATAGCTTGCCGCTTCCTTTTTCATGACCTCGTATATTTCATTCTCGGTATAAACAAAATGATCTGCATTATGAATATAGCTCCAGGTGGTTTTATACGGTTCCTCCCCGCTCATTGAGTTTTGGAGCTGGGCAAGTTCCTTCTTTTTTGGATTCTCTTCCGGATCTACATAAGCATTCAGGAGCCTGCGTAGATACCGGTCGGTTTCGTCACGGTTTATGGAAAATCCGTCTCTAATCCAAAGTGAAATTCCTTCGTCAGGAAATTCCTCTGTCACGTGTTCTAAAATCAACCACTCGAGAAGCTCACCTGTTGTATTCCGACTTTTTTCATTTTCGACCACAGCGAAAAAGTTGTGTGCAATAATTCCGTAACCGTCATGAACCGACGACGGCATGGGAAAATCCAGTTGAACCCAATTGTGTTCGCTTTCCCTTATTGCTTTCTGATAATCCTGCGCTTTTTTTACTTCCGTAAAGCGGAAACTCTCCACAGAATCCTTTAATATAAAGCTCCCAACCGTCCAATCACGTGCAAACTGTCCGGGAAAAACAGACGACAGCCAACTCTGATATTGCTCCGCTTCGTCCTCCGAAACGCCTTGATTGCAAAATACCAGCATATCTTCAAAGGTTCCGTCATCAAAATGTGAGGTATATTCTTCCCAATTGATCCACTGGTCAAGGTCGTTTGCAAATGTATCGAAAATATCTTCAGGCGTCCTCCGCTTAAAATAATCGGGATCGTTTTGTATAATGAAATCATAATACTCCTGCCGAGTATCAAAAAGGGTTCCATCGTTGATTAAGCTTGGGTCGGTAAGATTTTCCCCTTGAACGTCAAACGTTTCCGGCAGATAATAACAGACCCCATCCATTCGAGTGGCATCCACAACGGTCTCGATCAATACGTCCTTTTCAAATAGCCTGGGTGCCACCTCATCCAAAGAGGCCAACGCTCCCTGTTTTACCTGTTGATTCAATGCAAAGCGATTTGAGGTCACTACCATGGCAATGTCTCCAGAGAGGATGGCCAGGTTTAGATTTGCCAGGTTGTCGTACTCCTTCACTCGGAAATATACCTTTTCTGAGCTATCGTTGTACTTGGAAACGGCCAGATTGAGATCATCCAAAGATCCATAATGGTCAATGACCCCGATGGTATAGAGTTTTGTTTGTTCGTTGTTGCTTTCCGCATCGGAAAGTTCGATCAATTTGCCGTCGGCCACCACCAGAATGCGCCCATCCGAGAGAGAACAAACCGAACGTACTACCGATGTTTTGTTGATCCCATAGGGGATCAGGTCGGCAATACATTTAGTTTCTTTTCCGTCTGTTCGCCATAGCTCGGAATCACTCATGAAGTACCCCCACCTGCCGTCGGTGAACGCACCGCCGGTGGGTTTCCCGCCAATATCAATTCCATCAAAAGTAAGCTCGGTTGTTTCGGCTGTCAAAGGAATCAGCCGTCCCTGCCCTTCTATTTCCAGCAAGGCATAAGGAACTCCGTTGATACCGGTAAGGCCACAGAATGTGTAGTGTGGATCCCCTGGAGTCCAGGACCAGGTATCCACAAAACTGCCGTTGATATAAAGGTAATCGCCCTTCTCCGTTCTGTAATAATAAATGCCGTTTTCCCCTTCCCCTATTGAGCAGTAGTTCATAGAGGCATAAGGAGCACCCTCGTATAGCATGATCTGTGCCATGGCATTATACTGTGCCGCCACCGTATTTACGTCTGCTCCAAACAGATCCCGTTCCGGGTATATGGCCCCTTCCTGAATCTTGCCATTCTGGTAGAAGTGGTACTGTGCTCCGCGTCCCCATTCCGGACTTTCGAAGGGCTCCCCACCAAAAATCAACTCCAAAGAAGAATCTGTAACCGATGCGATCTGGTGATAGGGGATTGTGTTCTCCCGTTTTGTGATATCTTCCTCAAACGCCATATCGTAATAGCGGTATTCTGTCTTGTAGGGAATTCCATTCCCGGTACCATAGACTTCCTCTGCTTCATCGTTTGTAGTTCCGACGGTAAGCCGTATTCCGCCATCTATTTCAGCCGCATCCATAACAGTTTCCTTGTCTCCAAGACTAAGGTCAACTTTCTTGCCTGCGTATTTTTCATAAAATGGGGCCGAATTATTTTCTTCGTGTAAGACTTCGTATTTAGTGTCTGCCGAGCAGGATGCAAGGAGGGATGCGGTCATGAGCAAGACGAGCACAAGGGCGGTGATACGCTTGGTATTCAGTTTCATGTTGGATTCCTCCTTGTTTTTGTTCTCTAAAACAGTATTTTCTGTTTCTGTGTTACTTCCATTGTACAACAGAATTTCTTATTTTGCAACAAAATAATTATTAAGATTTTATTAAGACGTATTTCACTCCTCATGTCATAGCTCCTGCGTCCCTCTCCCTGTTTTCTTTGGCGGACGGTATCGTTTTTTCCGGGCCCATACACAAAAAAGGGACCGGCCAAATTGGTCAGTCCCTTACTTTTTACTTTTCAAAGAGGAGCATGGGGTCGATGTAGCTTCCGTTCCGCATAACCTCCAGGTGCAGGTGGGTCTGCTCGGCGTTTTCGGTGTACATACTGTTCCCCACCCGGCCGATGCAGGTGCCGGCTTCCACCGGATCCCCTTCTTTCAGGGTCACGTCGCTTGCCAGATTGGCATACACGGCCCGGATCCCCCCGGCGTGCTCCACGGTAACCGCATTCCCCAGAGGACCTTCGGCGGCAACCTCCACCACAGCCCCTTTGGTAATGGCCTTCACCTCGCAACCCAGATCGCAGGCGATGTCCACCCCATTGTGGGTACGCCAGTCATCCAGAGTGGCGGAGTAGACCAGGGTCTCCCCGGAAAAAGACTGGGATACGCTCCCCGAAACCGGCATCTGGTAGGTGAGCGGAGCGGCTACTTCCTCCGCCGGATCGGTCTCCGCCTTACCGGCAGTCGGTTCGGTTTCTGCTTCCTCGGTTTCCGCCGCATCCTCCGGCAAATCGGCTTCCCAGATTTCCACGTTCACCGGTTCGGGCAATTCCTCCCGGTCATCCGAAAACACCACGTAACCCGACACCGCAACCGCGATGGCGCACAGGAGAAGGATCCCATAAAAGCCCTTTCCCGCAAAAAAAGATTTCTTTCCAGTTTTCATTATTTCCCTTTCCTTCCTGAATCATGGTACGTTGGTAGTATGACCGGAAGAAAAGGGAAATATACCATTAAAGTGCCTTTAGATCGGCTTCCAGGCGACGGATTTCTTCTTCATCCCCGGAGCAAAGGAAATAAACCGCTCCTTCTGCCCCCAAAATGCCGCCGGCGGCAAAGATTTCGGCCTCAATTTCATAAAGCACCGAAATGGCTTCCAGCTCGGTAAATACCTCACCGGGCAGGGGTGCCAGGCGGGGACCGCCGCTTTCCGCCTCGGTGGAAAGGGCACAGAGGGTGTTGATGGGCAGTTCCACCCGCTTTTCCACCCCCACCGGGATGATGGATTTTACCCGGCGGCCATAAACCGCTTCGGTCAGGGGCAAGGTGGTGCCCAGCTTGGGATTGCCAACCAAGACCCCCGCTTCTCCGGCGGACAGGTTAACCGCATTGGCTCCCTTGAAAATGATGTCCCCCACGCCCATTTCGGGGGCTATGTCGAAAATGGTCTTGCCTTCTACACGCTGACCCTTTTGGATCACTACGTCGTACACGTTTCCCGATGCAGGCAGTTTTGCCCCGCGGGGTACGGTGGCGCCCCGATAGAAAAGGGGAAGCTCGTCTTCCACTCCGATTTTTTTGAGAAGTTCCCGGGCTACGTAACGGTTGGTGGTACCGGCAATCACCACGATGGTCCCCTGTTCCAGGGCTTCCTCCACCTCGGGAAGGGAGGCAATGGCTTTGGCGATCAGGGCTTTGCCCTGTTCCGGGGTAATCAAAATGGGGATCTGTTTCATATCTTGTGCTCCTTTTTCTTTATTTTGGCTTAGTGTACCACACTTTCACCGCCTTGTCAAAAAAAGCTTGTCATCGGGTCCGAAGGAGCATCGCCGCCGCACTCCGGTCGTCCCCGCCCCGCTCCGAAACCCGTTTACTTTTCATCAGGGCTTCGCACAAACTTTGAGGATCCCGTCCTTTAAACCCTTCCAGCTCCTTCATCAGCGCCGTATCCTCCAATCCATCCCCGGTGCCATCGGTCACCATGACCACAACGTCCCCTTCGGTCAGGATTTCCCGCTGTACCTTGATTTTTTCGCCGTACAAACCGCTGTTCCCCACACGTTTGACCTTGCCGCGGCTCAATATGTAGGAGGGAGCCGCGCCGCTTTTGTAAAACATGGCATTTCCGCTGTAAAGCTCCACCTCCAAAAGATCCACGGTGGCCATGATCATACCGTCGGCAATCATACGGGTTTCCAAGGCTGTGCGAATCGCTTCCTCCGGATCGATACCGCCCTTGATCAGTTTTTCCACCATACTGCCAAACCGCACGCTTTCCCGGCGGGCTTCCTCCCCGGAACCCATGCCATCCGAAAGCAGCAGGTAGAGCCGATCCTCGGTTTGAAACCAACTGCCGTAGTCGCCGTTTCTTTCACTGCCCCGTTTTCGCCGGGCAGCGGTCCCCAGGGTGTAATCATATTGCAGGGCTTCCCGCAAAAGAATGGTTCCCCATTCCCCCTCCCGTCGGATCGTATCCACGGAAAGCCTTCGCCCCGTTGCCCCTGACAGGGTTTCCTCCAGGTGGTCCCGGAGCTTTTCAAACAGATCCTCCTGCCTGGTTTGTATTTCCAATGACAGCCTTCCCCGAAAGTCCCGTACTGCCACCACCCGGGCTCCTATGTCGTATTCCGCAAGCAGAACTTCCAGTTCTCCCTCCAGACGGTAATCAAAACTGCAGTCCTCGTGCAAAATCTGGGCGGTCCTGCCGAACAATCGGCAAATACCGTTGTATTGGGACGCCAGAATTTCCATTCCCTCATTCAGCCGGGCATTGTAGCTTTTTTGCACCCGGGAGGCAAACCAGATTCGTCCAAGCTCGGATGCAAAGCCCTCATACCCCGGGCAAAATTCCCGAAACAGCTCTGAAAGCTGTTCCGCACGGATATCCCCCTCCCGTTCCAACTTTGGCCGTAGCTGCGCAAACTCCCGCTCTGCCACCCCGTCAGAGACACACTCGCTCCGCCGGGGACATTGGGTACACCTCTGCTCCCGAATGGCAGGAACGATCAATTGCTCCGGAAAACTCCTCTTCATAGCCACCGTTTGCTCCGAAACCATCATATACGCCTCTGCCGCCGCATAAAGCCGGTCATACATATGCCGCCGGAGATACTCGGCATGTTCATCTTCCCTTTTTGCCACAGGCTTCGTCACTGTTCCACTGCCGAGCGTCACCCGCTCTCCTGCCGCAGAAAGAAATCCCGGCAACACCAGAAAGAGCGCCGTCCCCGCCATATATTCGTACAGGGAGGCCAGAGAAAACTGCTCTCCCCCGGCAGCTCGACCCCATACCGTCACAGCCGCCCCCGCCGCCAGGAAAGCCAAGCCGGTCAAAAATTTCCCAAATTTGCTGAATACCGCCCCAAACACCCCGGCCAGGGCCATGGTCAGGGCGTAAAAGGGGGTAAATCCAAAGGTCATGTCACAGGCGAGCCCGCTCATGAGCCCCGCCGCCATCCCCGCCCGGACCGATTGCCGCCGCCTGATTTGCCACAATACCATCAGAATACAAAGGCTTCGCCCCACCGAAACCCCATACACCAGCACCGGGCACAGAGACCCAAGAGAAAGGGCTTGCAAAATATACTTCGCTTCTGATGACAGATCCCTCTCTTCCCGGCTGGTGGCTATTCGGAATAAATATGCCCCCAGAGCAGCCAGCATCACCTCGGCCACGTACAAAACCCAGGTCACGCTGTCTCCCCGCCCTTCCAGCGCTCCCACCAAGCCCATCACTGCCGTGGCAATTCCGGCAAGCAGGCAGGGATAAAGTTTCCCTTCGGACGGCATGATCCATTTCAAAAAAGGGGACAGCACCAGGACTATCATACACACAGCCAGATATTTCGCACCAATGCCGCTTCCCAACAAACTGGCATAGCCTCCAAGCACCCCCGCCAAGGCCAGTATCACCGATCGGTCCCCCGCCAGGGCCGAAAGGAAGGATACTCCGAAGGGTGCATACCCCCCAAACACCACACACCGGGAAAGTAATACCCCGGCTCCCAGGGTGGCCAGGGCGGAAACCACCCGCCGCAGCGGTCTGGAGGACATCCAATACCGCCAAAGCGCCTCCCGGCTTGTCCGTATCTGCTCATTCATATTCACTTCATCCTCTCTTCATTCCGATTCCCCATGATTGTAACAGCATTTGCCCGCAATTTTTAGCGATTGAAGGCGGCTTTTCCAAGAAAATCACGCCAATACTTGAAACAGAACCGCTTTTTGTGTTACAATGATAGGGAAAGGAAGGTCGCATCCCGCAAACCTTCCGCAGTAAAAAGAGAATCACTTCATGCTTCCCCTTCTTTGGGGAAAGAATACCGATAGACAGGAGAAGACTATGGCTTTTCAGGCAGAACTTGTGAAAAATCAGCTTTGCGACTGGATCCGCAACTGGTTTGATGAAAACGGACCCGGATGCCCCGCCGTTTTGGGCATTTCCGGTGGCAAAGACAGCTCCATTGTGGCGGCCCTGTGCGCCGAAGCCCTGGGAAAAGACCGGGTTTTTGGTGTTTTGATGCCCAATGGCGTCCAACCCGACATCCACGTTTCCGAAGAGCTGGTGGAATTTCTTGGTATTCCCCACATCACGGTTAACCTGCACGATTCCTTCACCGCCCTGTGCCGGGAAATGGAGGCTTCTGTGGGCCCCCTGTCCCGTCAGACCACGGTAAACCTTGGCCCCCGGATGCGTATGGCCACGGTATATGCCATTTCCCAGAGTGTAAATGGCCGGGTTGCCAACACCAGCAACCTTTCGGAATATTACGTGGGCTATTCTACCCGTTACGGTGACTCCTGCGGCGACTTTGCCCCCCTGCTTTCCCTGACGGTAACCGAAGTGAAGGCCATCGGTCGGGTTTTGGGTTTGCCGGAACACTTTATCGAAAAGCCCCCCTCCGACGGTCTAACCGGCAAAACCGACGAGGACAATCTCGGCTTCCGTTACGCCACCCTGGACGAATACATCCGCACCGGCGTCTGCCCTGATGAAGACGCCAAAGCCAAGATTGACCGGCTCCACCGGATCAATCGCTTCAAGCGGGAACCCATGCCGGTCTTCCCCTATCAGCCGGAATAATCCCCTTCAAAAAGGAGAATTACCATGCAAAAACGCTATTCTATCGGCGTGGATTTCGGCACCCTTTCGGGCCGGGCTGTGCTTTACGACCTTTCCACCGGGAATTCCCTGGCTTCGGCAGTTATGGATTATCCCCATGGTGTCATGGACCGGGAACTGCCGGACGGCACACCGCTGCCCGCCGATTTTGCCCTGCAGCACCCGAAGGATTACCTGGAGGTTTTGTCCACCATCCTGCCAAAAGTGATTGCCAGCGCCGGAGTGGATCCCCGGGAGGTAATTGGTCTGGGTTTGGATTTTACCACCTGTACCCTGATTCCCGTCACGGCAGACGGTACCCCCCTCTGTTTCCTTCCGGAATATCAAAATAACCCCCACGCCTTCCCCAAACTGTGGAAGCACCATTCCCCCGAAGAAGACGCTCAAAGAGCCACCCGCATTGCCAAAGAGCGGGGTGAAGCCTTCCTTTCCCGTTATGGGGGTAAAATCTCCACCGAGTGGCTGTTACCCAAAATGATGGAAACCCTGCGGCTTGCCCCGGAGATCTACCACACCGCCGCCTACTTTGTGGAAGCCATGGACTTTATGGTTTGGCAGCTCACCGGAAAGCTGACCCGTTCCGCCTCCGCCATGGGCTACAAGGCTCTGTGGCACAAACGGGAGGGGTTTCCCTCAAAGGACTTTTTAACCCAGCTGGACCCGGGCCTGGCAAATTTATATGACGAAAAGCTTGCGGGGCCCATTTTGGCACCGGGTAGTCTTGCGGGAACCATCACTCCCGAAGCCGCCGAAAGATTCGGTCTTGCCCCCGGTACCGCCGTGGCGGTAGGTATGCCCGATGCCCACGTGGCCGCCAGCGCCCTGCGGGTCACTTCCCCCGGAACTCTCTTCTGTCTGCTGGGCACCTCCGGCTGCCATATGCTGCTTGGGGACAGGGAGATATCGGTCCCGGGCATCTGTGGATTTGTGGAAGACGGCATTATGCCGGGCTTTTACGGCTACGAAGCCGGACAAAGCTGTTTTGGCGATCTTTTTGGTTGGTTTGTGGAGCATCAGGTTCCCGCCGCCTACCAGGCCGAAGCCGATGAAAATCATATCAGCATCCACGCCCTCCTGACCCAAAAGGCAGCCGCCCTTTCCCCCGGGGAAAGCGGTCTTTTAGCCCTGGATTGGTGGAACGGCAACCGGAGCATTCTGGTGGATTTCGACCTTTCGGGTATGATTTTGGGCATGACCCTTTTGACCCGCCCGGAAGAAATCTACCGGGCTCTTTTGGAAAGCGCCTGCTTCGGTACCCGCATGATCGTGGAAAACTATAAAACCCACGGAATCCCGGTGAATGAAATCATCGCCTGCGGGGGCATCGCCAAAAAGAACCCCCTTTTGATGCAGATCCTTTCGGACGTTTTAGGACTTCCGGTCAAGCTTGCCGCATCCGACCAGGCCACCGCCCAGGGAAGCGCCATTTGCGGCGCAGTTGCCGCCGGGAGCAAAAATGGGGGCTTTGACACCCTGGAGGAGGGTGCCCTGGCTATGGGCCGCCTTTCCGACCTGGTTTACCAGCCTAAAGCCGAAAACACCGCCATTTATAACCAGCTTTACAAAGAATATGCCACTCTTCACGACTACTTCGGTCGGGGCGAAAACAACGTGATGAAGAGACTCCGGGCCCTTTCCCGGGAAGGTTGGCGCCCATGACGAAGCCTTCTCTGTGGCAGCTTTTCAAAAAGGGTGTCATCATTACCATTGGCTGTCTGATCTATGCCATTTCCATCAACCTATTCTTTGTTCCCGCAAATCTCAATACCGGCGGACTTACCGGTATTGCCCTGATTTTTAACACTCTGTGGAATCTTCCGGTGGGTCTTTCCGTCTTCTTCTTAAATCTGCCGGTGATCCTGCTGGCCATCCGCTTTATCGGGTTTCGCTACATTGTGTGGACTCTGTACGCCACGGTGGTTTCCTCCCTGCTCATTGACCTGACGGTTCCTCTGGAGGGGCTTTTGGCCTTGGGCGAAAGCGATTCCCTGCTCTTCTGTATTTTCGGCGGGGTAGTCTGCGGAGCAGGTCTTGGTATTGTTTACACCCAGGATGCCTCCACCGGAGGTACCGACGTAATCAGCCGGCTGATACAGCTGGTATTTCCTCACATGACCATGGGGCGATTGATGCTGATTTGCGACCTGATCATCGTAGCTGCCGGGGCCATGATTCTGGGGGATCCGATTATTGCCCTTTACTCCATTGTCGCCATTTACCTTTCCTCCGGCGCCATTGATACGGTGCTCTACGGTCTGGAAAAAAGCCAAATGGCTACCATCGTCACCACTCTGGGCGACCAGGTTTGCTCCCGTCTTTTAGAGGAGCTGAATCGGGGTGTCACCCGCATTCCCTCCCTGGGAGGATACAGTGGCAGCGAGAACGAAACCCTGCTCTGTGCCATTTCCGCCCGACAGATGTCCAAGGTACAATCGATCGTAAGTGAGGTTGATCCCAACGCCTTTGTCATCTTTTCCCCGGTACACGATATCATGGGGGACGGATTCCCCATGCGATTCAAATAAAAAATAAAAGGACGAAATATTATGTCTGTCAGAATGCGTAAAAAGAAAAACATCGGCCCCCGGCTGGAAGCCTGCTCCCCTCTGATGGTGGAAAATCCTGCCGAGCTGAAAGGTAAGTGGCGCGAGTTTTTGAAGTGCGACAAGCTCATGTTGGAAATTGGCTGTGGAAAGGGTAAATTTACCCTGGGTACCGCTGAAGCCAATCCCGATCGGGGGCTGATTGCCCTGGAGCGGGTATCCGAAGCCATCGTCATGGCCGCCGAAAAGGCCATGGCGGCCGGGGTCACCAACGTGCGTTACGTGATCGGCGATGCAGCCGATCTGGAAGAATACTTTGCCCCCGGGGAGTTGGATCGGATCTATATCAATTTCTGCGATCCCTGGGTGAAGAAAAAGCACGCCAAGCGTCGCCTGGTTTATCGGGATTTCCTGAAAACCTATGCAGGCCTCCTGACCGAAGAGGGGGAGATCTTCTTCAAAACCGACAACCGTCTCCTCTTCGACTTTGCCCTGGAGGAAATTGCCGTTTCCGATTTCACCGCTGAAAACGTCTGTTATGACCTGGCCGCCAGCGGCCTTCCCAACATCACCACCGAATACGAAGAAAAATTCATGGCTTTGGGTACTCCCATCAACCGTGTCGAAATGAAAAAGAAGAAAATCTGACGTAGTTGCCTGAAATTATTCTCTTTTGCTTGCAAATTCCAAGATTTTATGGTATGATAAGTTGACAATTCACAAACTGAAGTCAAAACGAAAAATCTGTTCTTCCCACCAAGCGGAAAAAGAAAGGAAGACCGTTATGAAAATTAGCACCAACCTTGGGAGCATCATCCTTCCCAATGATTGTATCGCCTCCATCTGCGGCTACGCCGCTTCCCGTTGCTTCGGCGTCAAGGGTATCGTTTCCCGCAACGTTTCGGACGGTTTGATGCAGCTTTTGGGCGTCAAGAACATGTCCCGTGGCGTGAAGATCACCCACAACGACAAGGGCATTCACATCGAACTGCACATCGCCTGTTGCCATGGCATTAATATGACCACCGTTGCTACCTCCATCATGGATGAGGTCAAGTTTGTGGTGGAGCATGACACCGGCATCCGGGTCACCGGGGTAGATGTCTGCATCGACTACGTGGATACCTCCGACGAAGAGGAATAAGGAGCAAGAAGGGTAAAGTTATGGAATACAAAACCATCAGCGGCGTAGAATTTGCCGGCATGATCGTTGCCGCCGCCGCCATGATCGAAAAAAACAAGAATGGGCTCAACGAGCTGAACGTTTTCCCGGTTCCCGACGGTGACACCGGTACCAACATGGCCATGACCATTATGGCCGCCGCCGACCTGTTTGCCGCCGCTCCGGTGGAAACCAGCCTGACCGACGTGGCCGGCAAGGCCGCCTCCGCCCTGCTGCGGGGCGCCCGTGGCAACTCCGGCGTTATCATGTCCCTCCTGTTCCGGGGCATGTCCAAGAGCATGAAGGGCAAGAAGGAAGCAACCAGCAAGGAATTTGCCGCCGCCATGAAGGCCGGCGTGGAAGCCGCCTACGGTGCGGTTATGAAGCCCGCCGAAGGTACCGTTCTGACCGTTTCCCGCAAAGCCGCCGAAAAGGCCATGGAAGTCTGCGAAACCGAAGAAGATATCCTCGCCCTGATCGTCGAAGCCAAAAAGGCCGCTGACGAGGCCCTTGCATTGACCCCCACCCAAAACCCCGTACTGGCCAAGGCCGGCGTTGTGGACGCCGGTGGGCAGGGGTATTGCTACATTCTGGACGGCTTCATCGCCTCCCTGCAGGGCGAAAAGATCGAATTCACCGCCTCTGCTGAAACTACCAGTGCCTTCGAAAAGTTCGATACCGAAGATATCCAGTTTGCCTACTGCACCGAATTCCTCATCAACAAGGCCGAAGCCGAAAAATCTGTCCTGCCCCTGCGGGCGTACCTTGAATCCATCGGCGACTGCGTGGTGGTGGTGGACGATGAAGAGATCGTGAAGGTTCACGTTCACTCCAATAACCCCGGCAAGGTCCTGGAAGAAGCTCTGACCTACGGCTCCCTTTCCAAGATCAAAATTGAAAACATGAAGGAACAGCACACCGAAAAGCTGGTGGAAACCGGCATGGCGGAAGAAATCCCTGCCGCCCCGGCAGAGGAAGTGCTGACCGAAGATTTCGGTTTCGTTTCGGTTGCCGCCGGTGAGGGCATTGCCGAAGTATTCCGGGATCTGGGCGTTTCCAACCTGGTGGAAGGCGGTCAGACCATGAACCCCTCCACCGCCGACATTCTGGCCGAAATCGAAAAGGTCCACGCCAGAACCGTCTTCGTTCTGCCCAACAACAAGAATATCGAGCTTGCCGCCCGCCAGACCGTTTCCCTTGTGGAAAACAAGCGGGTCGTGGTTCTTGGTACCCACTCCATTCCCCAGGGCATTTCGGCCATGCTGGTGTTTGAACCCACCGCCTCCGCCGACGAAAACATCGACGCCATGAAGGAAGCCATCGGCGCCGTCCGTTCGGGCAGCATCACCTACGCCGCCCGCAATTCGGTGTTTGAAGGCAACGAGATTCTGGAAGGCGACATTCTGGCCCTTTCGGAAAATAAGGTTTGTGCCATTGCCAAAAACATTCCCGATGCAGTGGATTCCATGCTGAATGCCACCGGCAGCGGTGAAAACGGCATCATTACCATCTTCTACGGCGAAGACGTAACCGAAGCCGATGCCGAAGCCGTGCAGGCCCAGACCCAGGAAAAGTTCCCCGATGCGGAAGTCAGCCTGGTATACGGCGGTCAGCCCATCTACTACTACCTGGTATCTGTGGAATGAACAAACGCCCATCCTATTCAACAGGCACCCGCATTATCGCCCTGGTGCTTGCGGTGCTCCTGTTTCTTGGCGTATTTACCTACGCTGTAGGCTCGTTTTTCTAAGTACATCCATTCAAAGCCACCGGACCCCCGGTGGCTTTTTGTCCCTTTATGCGAAAGGAGGCCCCTTATGACTCACTTTCTTTTGGAAGGGTATGACCTTTCTGCTCCATGGATATATCATGCCATGAAATCCCGCTTATATCCGGATATGCGGGTGGTGGTGATCGCCCTTTCCTTTCGTCCAGGTCACGTTCGCACCACCACCGAATGGGATGCCCTTTATGCCCCGGGAGGAAGATATTTCCAGGGCATTGTGGGCGGATTATCCCCCTACGGGATTGTCCCAGACACCATCACCTTCCTGAATATCTTTACCGACACCTCCGAAACCGCCGCCGAGAAGATTCGTCAAGCCGATGTGCTCTATTTCCCCGGCGGGCTCCCCGATGCCATGATGGAGCGCATCCGGGATTTCGGGCTATCCGACCTCATTCTGCAACACCGGGGGCTCATCCTGGGTTACAGCGCCGGAGCGGTGATCCAGCTTGCGAAATACCACCTTTCCCCCGACAAGGACTACCCTTCCTTTTCCTATTACGAAGGGCTTCCCTGGCTCTCCGATTTTTATCTGGAAGTCCATTACGAAGGGTTCCCCACCCAAAATGAGGCCATCCGCCGGGTCCTGGATGAGCGTAAGAAGCGGGTCTATGCACCACTTGCCGGCAGAGGCGGCCTTATGGTGGAAAACGGAACCGTCACCCCTCTGGGAGACGTTATGATTTTTGATCCAAAGGAGGTATCTTGATGGCAAAACTGATTCTGATTTGCGGAAAACTCTGCTCCGGTAAAACCACCTACGCAAAAACCCTCCCCGGGGTCTCCCTTTCGGTGGACGAGCTGATGCTTTCCCTGTTGGACCCCTACCTTGGGGATATGCACCAGGTCTACACCGCCCGGGCAAAAGCCTACCTGTTCCAAAAGGCGGAAGAACTCCTGTCCATGGGAGTGGACGTGGTCTTCGATTGGGGCTTTTGGAAGGCCGAGGAGCGAAAAAACACCCGGGAACATTTTGCGCGCTTGGGTCATACGGTGGAGCTGCACTACCTGAAAATCCCGGGTGACGTCTGGGAAGCCCGTATAGAAGGACGTAACCAGGCCGTTCTCCGGGGTGAGGTGCAGGCTTACCAGGTGGACGAAAATTTGCGGAGCATGTTTGAATCCCTGTTTGAACCCCCGGAGGAAGGGGATATTGACCATTTCATTACGATTTGACACACAGGAGGTGCCGTTTC
>SVKS01000157.1 GCA_015068345.1 Oscillospiraceae bacterium | reverse complement strand
CGGAAAGGGTGGCAGGATAGGCATCCGCTTTCTCCTCAAGGCCGATACGACGAAGAAGGGTTCTGGCGGTCTCTTCCGCCTTGACCTTCAATTCCTTTCGTCCCATTGGCAGAGGCAGAAGGGGTTCCTTTTCTTTACGGAAGAGGTTTTTTATGGTGATGACAACATTCTTACGCTTTGCGGCATTCAGATCTTCAATTCCTACCCGTACAGGAGCAAGCATGATATTCTGGAGCACCGTCATGTTGTTGAAAAGGTTGAACTGCTGGAACACCATACCAATATGCCGTCTGGCATGATTGATATTCACCTTCATGTCCGCCAGATCTTCCCCATTGAAAATAATGGAACCGGAGGTGGGATCCTCCATACAGTTGAGGCAACGAAGCAGAGTGGATTTACCTGATCCGGAGGGGCCGATAATAACTACCTTTTCCCCATCCTCGATGGTTTCGGTAATATCATCCAACACCACCAGGGAGCCATATCTCTTAGTGAGATTCTTGATGTCGATCACTCTTGCCAAACCTCCTTTCCATAACTTTGATCAGGGCCGAAATCATCATAACAAGAACAATATAGATGATGGCCATAACAAGGTAAGGCACCATGAATTCATAGCTGTTGGTTCCGATGTTGTTGAAGGCAACGTAGATGTCCAGAGTACCAACAAAGCTTACAACCGAGGTTTCCTTGATAAGGGCGATGAATTCATTGCCCAGAGTCGGCAGAATATTTTTTACCGCCTGGGGAATCACAATACGCATCATGCTGGTAGTAAAGGAAAGGCCCACCGCACGGCCGGCTTCCAGCTGGCCGCCGTCCACCGATTGAATACCGCCACGCATGATTTCCGATACATATGCACCGGAATTCACCCCAAATACAATGACACAAACCCAAAGAGAGGGATAATTCAGCCCCAGAAGCGGCAGAATAACGTAATAAGCCAAAAGCAGCTGAACCACAATGGGAGTTCCCCGGAAGAAACCCACGTAGAAATTACAGAACTTATTGAGCACCCGGGGCAGGAGCCGATACTTTGGTACCACCCGAACGGTAGCAATCAAAGTACCGATCACAATACCGATGATCAGACCAAGAACAGCAATGATAACGGTATTTTGAAGCCCTTCCAGGACCTTTTTGTAGCCGCCTCCATCGATAAATATCTCGAGAAATTTCAGGATTTTCCGCCCGAAACTAAAGGTAGTAAGAAATGCTTCCATTTCCGATACCATCCTTTCCAAAGGAATTCATATCCCTTAAACCGGGAAAATGCGAGGGCGTTTTCATACGCCCTCGCGTGATTGCGATATTGTTGACTTAATTAGTCGTTGAAAGCTTCGGTGATGCACTTGGCAGGAGCTTCGTCGATGACGACGTAGTCCAGGTTGCCATTGAGCATGTCCTGTACAGCCAGAGAACCATTCTTGTAGCCAACAGGGGTCACGGCGTAGCCATCAAAGCCCCAATCCGCGTCGCCTTCCACGTAGAACTGACCAGTAGTACCATTCTGGAAACCGATCTTCACGGTGCTGTCGAAGCCAGCCAGGATAGCTTCCACATCGGCAGCGGTCTTCGCTTCGTCGAAGGAAGTATCAGCGGCGGGAACGATGATCATCTGGGAAGCGTTATAGTAGGAATCGGTGAAGTTCACGTATTCCTTGCGGTCTTCCTTCACGGTCAGACCAGCCATGGCGATGTCACACTTGCCTTCGCCAACCGACAGGCAAACGGCATCAAAATCCATGTTGCTGATGACCAGTTCCTGGCCCAGATATTCAGCGAAGAGGGCGGCGATTTCCATATCGATGCCGTAGTAGTTTTCGCCCAGAATGTATTCAAAGGGTTCAAAACCTGCGTTGGTAGCAACCACAAGCTGATCCTTGCTGGTATCCAGTTCAGCAGAAACAACAGCAGAGGGTTCGCCGTCGCCAAAGTACTTGTCACAGATTTCGTCAAAAGTACCGTCTTCCATGATCTTGGCAATAAATTCATTGGCTTTTTCCAGAAGTTCGGGCTGATTCTTATCAACACCAAAGGCGTATTCTTCTTCGGTCAGCTGGATTTCAATCACCTTCGCACCGGCAGCTTCGGCTTCGCCGCAGGATGCCATGGTTACAAGCATCATAACAGCAAGAAGCATTGCAATAATCTTTTTCACGTTTATATCCTCCAAATTGATGATGGGATAATCATACATCATTCCCCCCATTTTGTCAACGGCATTTTGCATAATTATACGGGAGTTTCCAGTCGTTTTGTTGGATTTCCCAATTTCCCATTTCTATCCCATCAAAAAAGGAAACGCCGGCTCGAACGTTTCCTTTTATAGATTTATTTCCAATATTGTCTCAGTTCTTCATAGATGCGTTGGTCAGCATCCAGGATCGCCCCATCCAATGCGGCCTTGGACATGGACTTGAGTCTTACCTCATTAGCAAGCAATTCCTTGGTTTTTTCGTAAAGAAGCTTTCCTGAGCATTCTTTTTCCAACACCACCACCGCAGATCCACGCCCTTCCAGAGCACGGGCATTGCTCTCCTGGTGATTTTCTGCAACGTTGGGTGATGGCACAATAATCGCTGGTGTTCCGGTTGCCGAAAGCTCAATGGTAGTCATGGCTCCTGCCCGGCAGATCACCAGGTCGGCCGCCGCCAGAAGTTGGGGCATGTTATGAATATACTCACGCATATCGATATCAGGATGTTCCTTCAGATCCACCCGTTCGGCAACCAATTCGGGCATCCACCGCCAACCGTAGGTACCGGTGGCATGGACGTGGGCAAAACCGGGCTTTTCCTCAGCTTCCAGGGCAATAAAGTCGGCGATCATCTTGTTCATTTCTCTGGCACCCAGAGACCCCCAGAAGGAAAGAACCAGTTTCTTTCCTGCATATCCCAGTTCTGCCTTCATAGCTTCAGGATCGGCAACAGCCATACCACTGCGAATGGGATTTCCTGTGATGATTGCTTTCTCCTGATATTCTTTGGGCAGTCGTTCTTTGGCTTCCGGGAAACCCAGGAGAATCTTTTCGGCATATTTCGCCGCATTGATCACGGCCTTGCCGGGAAGGGCATTGGATTCATGTAGCACACAGGGAATTCCCAATTTGTGGGCTGCCTGCACGTAGGGGAAACAGGCATAACCTCCGGTACCAAAAACCACGTCGGGTGCAATGCTCTTTACGATCTCATAAGCCTTCTTGCGGGAAGCCAGCATACGAAAGGCCGCTCCCACATTGAAAACAATGGCCGAGGGCGCAAAAGACCGCTTGAATCCCGATACGTCCACAGTATGGAGCTCATATCCCGCCTGGGGGACCAGCTTTTCTTCCATCCCCCGGGAAGCCCCCGCAAATACAATCTCCGCATCGGGCCGACGGGCCTTTACAAACCCGGCAACCGCAATGGCCGGATTGATATGGCCGCCGGTACCGCCGCCACATACAAGCATTTTCATGGATTGATCATTCCTTTATTGTTTGATGTTATTTTCGTCCGGCCGTGCCTGACGGGAAATATTCAATACGACGCCAATTTCCGCAAGCTGGGCTACCAGCGCCGTGCCACCGTAACTGAAGAAGGGAAGCGCCATGCCGGTAACCGGGATGGCATTGGTAACAACCGCCAGGTTCAAAAGTACCTGCAGGGCAATCTTTGCCATGATTCCAATCACAAGCAGAAAACCAAATCGATCCCGGGCTTTTCTGGCAATCACCACGCCCCGCCAAATCAAAAGAGCAAATAGCAAAAGAATTACCAGAATTCCGAACAAACCCAGCTCCTCCCCTACAATGGAGAGAATATAGTCGTTGTGAGATTCCGGCAGGAAGAGTTGTTTCTGCCGGGAGTTTCCAAGTCCCACACCAAAAAGACCACCGGAACCCAGTGCCATCAGAGATTGCATGGTTTGATAACCGGTTCCCTGCTGATACATGGCAGGATTTTTCCACGCAGTCCAACGGTTTGCAATGTAGTCCACCGGAATCTGGTCCCCGAAACAAATAAACATAACCACCGCAATTCCGCCCAAGCCGACAATGGGCCAGAACCACTTATTTCCAATTCCACCGATATACAACATGATAAAAGCGGTGGCAACAATCAAAATGGCACAGGAAAAATGGGGTTGCAACGCCAACAGGCCCACCACAGGCACCACGGCAATGGCAAATCCCAGAAGAGCCGTATCCAAATTCTTCATACGGTTCCGATGGTTTTCGCACCAACGGGCCATGAAAAAGATTACGGCTATTTTTGCAAACTCCGAAGGTTGAAAACGAATGGAACCAATACGAATCCACCGGACCGCGTTATTGGTTTCCTCCCCGAAAAAGACCACCGCCAGGAGGAGAATCAGACAGACCACGTAAAATAAGACAGTCCATTTTTTCAGGTAATAATAGTTCACCAAATACCCGAAAACGAACATGCATACAAGTCCAAATACCGCAAACCCCAGCTGATGGGTGAAGTAGTAGGATGCGCTTCCATTATCTTCCAGACTCTGAGCGTAGCTTGCAGAAAATACCATAACCAAGCCAAACAGAAGCAGAATCATCACAAGCATCAAAAAGGTAGCATCCACTGGGTTATAATCCACCGTGCGGGTGGCATAATCGGCATTTTTCGCTTCAATCAAGCGATCCATATCCACCACACGGTTCTTTCCTGATGGAACTTTTTGCTTTGCATGACGTTTGGGATCCCGAGCCGGCTCTGCTCCCATGGATTTTTGAGTATGGGGGCGTCGAGACTCTTCCCGATCGGTCTGCATCTTATGTCGTTTTGGATCTACCTTGTTTGCCATATTGGCTTCTCCTTTATTGGCTCCTTATGCAATACCAAACCAACCGATGGCACAAAGAACCGCCGTTACCAGGGTGTATACCCAGAATAGCTTGTATTCGTTCCATCCGCTCTTTTCCAAATGATGATGGAAAGGAGCCATTTTGAAAATTCGTTTACCATGGGTCAGCTTAAAGTAGCCCACCTGCAGCATAACCGAAAGAACCGTCCAGTAATAGATCAGCCCCACCAGCACCAGAATCAGAGGATTGCCGGCCACAAAACCCATGCTGGCCACCATGCCGCCAATAAAGAGGGATCCGGTGTCCCCCATGAAGACCTTAGCGGGATGATAGTTATAGATCAGGAAGCCAATCAGACCACCGGCCATAGCCGCCGCCGGAATGGTAACACTAGCCGCTCCACCGGTAAGCACAAAGCTACCTGCCAGGGCGAAGAAAATCATGATAGGTAAAGTAGTACCCGAAAGCAAACCATCCACTCCGTCTGTCAGGTTGGTGGCATTGTCGGTACCTGTGACAAAAATTGCCGCCAGGATTACGAAGAGGATCCAGGGAAGCTTGATTTCCACACCAACGAACGGGATGAACAGATTGCCATC
>SVKS01000156.1 GCA_015068345.1 Oscillospiraceae bacterium | reverse complement strand
GGCGGGCAGAAGCAACGCATTTCCATTGCCCGGGCCATCCTGCGGGATGCTCCCATCCTGATCATGGACGAAGCCACCGCCGCCGTGGACGTGGAAACCGAAGCCGAGATTCAAAAAGCAGTCAACCATCTTTCCGGCGGGCGCACCATCATCGTCATTGCCCACCGTCTTTCCACCGTGAAAAAAGCCGACCAAATCCTGGTTTTGGAAAACGGCCGCATTGTGGAACGGGGCCGTCACGAAGACCTGGTCACTGCCGGGGGACTTTACGAAAGACTTTGCCTTGTCCAACTGCAAGCCAATGAGGACGCCATCCGCGCCCTGACCGAATACCAGAAGAATACCGCCGGGGCACATTAATCCGGCGCGAAGGAGAACGCTATGACCGTCAATCTGCACACCCACACCCCCCGATGCAACCACGCCGAAGGAAGCGAGCGGGAATATATAGAAGCCGCCCTTGCTGCAGGGATCAAAACCCTTGGCTTTTCCGACCATTCTCCCATGCCCTTCCAGACCGACCACACCTCCACCTTTCGAATGAAACTTTCGGAAGTAGACGATTACTTTAGTGCCCTGGTGGCCCTGCGGGAAGAATACAAAGACAGAATTCACCTGTTGATCGGTGTGGAAGCCGAATATTACCCTGGGGTATTCCCCCATCTGCAGGCCCTCCTGAAAAACTATCCTCTGGACTATCTGATCATGGGACAGCACTTTCTCCACGATGAAGAAGGCTACCCCGGCTGTGGTGCAAAATCCATCGACCCCAAATGGCTGGGGCTTTACGTGGATCAGGTCATTGAAGGTTTAGAGACCGGGGCTTTCACCTACCTGGCCCACCCCGACCTTCTCCACTACATCGGCTGTGTTTCCACCTACAAAAAACACTATACCCGCCTGTGTGAACGGTGCAAAGAACTGGATATTCCCCTGGAGATCAACCTTCTGGGCCTGAAGGAAGGCCGTCACTACCCCAACAACCACTTTTGGCAGATTGCCGGTGAGGTGGGCAACAAGGTCGTCATCGGTGTGGATGCCCACCAGCCCTACCGGTTTGCCGAAGCCGATGTTTTGGCAAAAGCCCTTGCCCTTGTGGAAAAGTTCCACCTGAATCTCACCGAGGATATTCCCCTTCGAAATCCCATCGTACTCTGACAAAAAAGGAGCTCCATGAGACACGCCATTAAAAAGTCCATTCCTATCCACGCCCTGCGTCTTGGGGATCGTACGGTGGAGGAAGTACGTCTTTTGGAAGAAGGCAAGTTGCAAATCGCCCCGGATGGAACCTATCGGGTCTTTTCTCTTGAGGTACGAAACGGCAAAGGGGAGATTGCCCAACCCGGCGACTATGTGAAGTTCAGTTCCGACGGTTGGCCCTATCCCAACAGCAAAGCTTATTTTGAAGCCAATCATCACCCTTTGGGGGATGGTTGGTACCAACAGATTCCCCGCCCCCTGCCCACCTGGACGGTGGAGGACGGCATCATCCCGGAAATCGTCTTCCTGCAACAAAGCAAAGGACTTTCCTTCCATCCGGAAACGCCGGAAGCCTATTTTTCAGCGCCCCTGTGGGGGACTACCCTCACCGCTGCGAAGGATGCGGTAATCCTTTTTTACAACGTCCATCGGGATGAAGATGGCAGAATTTTGGATATCGAATTCAATTTTATAGCGAAATACGAATTTGACCTGACCTACGACTGGCTCGACTGATAAAAATACGAGACGCTTCACTACACGAAGCGTCTCGTATTTTATGTAACTGTTATGCATTGGGAGTAATTCTGTAGGTGGGAACGATCTCCGAAACGATCTCCTTCATGTCGGGGGTTTCTTCCCGATAGGCCTTTTCCAGCCGCAGAAGCTGTTCCTTGAAGCGTTCATCGTTCATTTCGATGGGTTTCCCTATATGAATGAGTTTGTTGTCGGTATCCTGCATCCCCTCCTCCTTCATCAGGAGTTCCTCGTAGAGCTTTTCGCCGGGGCGCAGTCCGGTATATCTCACCTCGATATCCACGTCGGGTTCGTACCCGGACAGGCGAATCAAATTTCTGGCCATGGTATCGATCTTCACCGGTTCACCCATATCAAGAACGAAGATCTCGCCGCCCTTTGCATAGGCCCCGGCCTGCAGGACCAGACCTACCGCCTCGGGAATGGTCATAAAGTATCGGATGATATCCGGATGGGTCACGGTAACGGGGCCGCCGGCTTCAATCTGCTTTTTGAAGAGAGGAATAACACTGCCGTTGCTGCCCAGCACATTGCCAAAACGAACCGCCACAAACTCGGTGGCCGATTCACGATTCATCATCTGTACCACCATTTCACACAGCCGTTTGGAAGCTCCCATGATGTTGGTGGGGTTCACTGCCTTGTCGGTGGAGATGAGCACAAAACGCTTGACACCATATTCCGCCGCCGTCTTTGCGGTTTTGTAGGTGCCGAATACGTTGTTTTTGATGGCTTCGTTGGGGCTGTCCTCCATGAGAGGCACATGCTTGTGGGCCGCCGCATGGAACACGATTTCAGGGTGGAAACGCTCAAAAATCTGTTCCAGACGTTTTTTGTCCCGCACCGAACCGATCATTACTTCCAGATTCAGCTTAGGATGGTTCCGCCGGAGGTCCATCTGTATCTCGTAGGCGTTATTTTCGTAAATATCAAAAATGACCAGCTGTTTGGGGTTGGCCCGGGCAATCTGGCGGCAAAGCTCACTGCCGATGGAACCACCACCGCCGGTTACCAAAACCACCTTGCCCGAAATGTAATCCAGGATGTCCTTTTCATTGACCTGAATGGGATCTCTGCCTAAAAGGTCCTGGGCATCCACCTTTCGGATCTTACTGACACTGACTTCCTTATTGACCAGCTGATACATACCTGGCAGAACCTGGACCTGGCAATTGGTGGTTGCACAAATATCCAGAATTTCTTTGCGGGTTTGGGCCGTGCCAGAAGGGATAGCATAAATGATTTTTTTGATTCCGTACTGTTTCACAGCATCCGGAATGTCGTTGCGGCTGCCCACAATGGGCACCCCGCCCAGCCGCTTGCCCTTTTTAATGGGGTTATCATCAATAAAACAAACCACCCGATCATACAGGTAGGTACTGGTGGAGAACTCCTGCAACAGTGCCCGGCCCGACTCACCGGCACCGATGATCATCACGTTGGAAAACTCACGCTTGTCCGCGCGGCCTGCAACCCAAACCTGACGATAAATAATGCGCAGGAACCGATAAGCAAACCGAATCCCAATAGTACAGGCAAAGCTGAAAATCAAACCAACCACGTAAACCGACCGGGGCAAATCCAGTAACTTTAGAGAAACCGCCAAGATACTCATGATTCCGAGCACCAGGTAGGCTCCCGCCACCCGGAACACTTCCTCAGTACTGACAAAGGACCAGATACTGTTATATAGCTTGCAACACAGGAAAACCACCACACAGATGGCGCACCAGACCAGGATCACTCTCTTGTACTCAGCTATGTATTTTTCCGGTATCGAACTGAACTTGAAGTCAAACCGAACAAGAAGGCCACAAAGATAGGAAACACCAATGGATATGATATCCAGGGCCATGATCAACAAGAGCTTCGGCAAGGAGAATACCTTCACCTGCTCATAGCTTCTGCTTTTATGTAACAAACAGATTCCTCCCATAGACAGCGTCCAAACCCTTGGACCTGATACACAAATCAATTTTCCTGTTATTATATCACAACTAACTGTATTACGCAAGTAATCCCAGCATTTTCCTCCCTTTTCTTCTTAATCAAAAAGACGAAGGCGCTCATCGAGCGCCTTTTGTTCTTTCGACCCACGCCTTCCAACGAGGGTCGGCTTCCATTTCAGCTTTCACCTCACGATAATCGGGAGATTGCCACCAGGGCCAATCGACCGGCAGGGTTTCGACAATCCTGGCTTCCGGAATATGATAGGAAGGTTCCCGCAGATTCCGAAGGAGAGGTGCAGTATAGCTCACTTCGGTGGCAGAAAATGCCTTTTCCAAAGCCCTGGCATGCATCAAAGCCTCGTCCAGGGCTTCAAATGCCGCCTTCTTCTTTCCAACCTTCCACAGGAATTCCGAATGATACATGGTAAGCCAGATCATATTTTGATGGTAAAATCCAAAATTCCCATCCGGACAGGCGCTTTTCATTACTCCAATGGCGTTGCCAATGCTTTCCTCCGCTTCCGCGTCGGTCAGGTGTTTCTGGTTCAGCATAACACTCCACACCATTACCTCGGCGCAGGTTTTTGCCAATTCCAGAATGGCTTTTCCGTGGTAAGCACTCCCCGCCTTGTTCCGATGGGCAACCAGTCGAAGGAGTTCCCGGCTTTCGCCAATTCCGGGAGCTTTAGCAATCATCGCATCTGCCTTTTCGAGTTTACCGGTGTTGGCATAAAGCTGAACCAGTTCCCCCAATGCCCGATGGTAGTCTTCTCCCACCGGGAGGGATTCCAAAACATTTTCATAAAGCGAAATGGCTTCCTGCCACTCCACACAGACCCTGTTACCTTCCACGTCGTAGGTGTCGTATCCATTCTCATCGGTCATGTGCTTTTCCCCATGGCGCACGTAACCGGCGTTGAAGAGAATCGAAGCCAGACAAAGCATGAGCTTTTCGTTTCCCGGGAATTCCACCAACCCCTCCCGGGCCAGTTGAATACACTCCTCCACGCAAAGGTCCACACCGTTATTTTGCCTGTTCATTTCCGATATTTTTGAAACCAGATCCCTGATTTTTGTTTCCCGTTCCCCATGATAGCCAAAGAGCTCGTCAATGGAAACCCCAAAGTAGTTGGCAATCACCGGAATCAGTTCTATATCCGGGTAGCAAGTCCCGGTTTCCCAACGGGATACCGCCTGGGAGGTCACCCCCAGGGCACAAGCCAGATCCTCCTGGGTTCTGGTATCCCGACGGCGGTAGTATTTCAATTGTTCTGCAAGCGCAATTTGCATAGCATCCTCCAAATTCTTTTTTCACCGGTGTGATTCTATTGTAGCAGGGATGCACACCAAAAACCAGGCCCTATTTGTTGTTGTTTTTCCAATCTGTAGTTGTACAAAAAAAGGAAGCGGCAAACCCGCTTCCTTTGTGTTTATCATTTGCCGAGGGTATCCAAAACTTCGACTCCCATACGCTTCAGGCGTTCCTTCTCCTCCGCCATACGGCAAAGAAGATTTCGCCGGTCATGGCAATCGGAGGTGAGGATCACCGGTTTCCCAGCTTTGGCAATCTTTTGGAGCATCCAATCCTCCGGGTAGGGCATGGTGCGGTACCCCCGGGCGATGGCTCCGGTATTCACCTCAAAAATAGCAGGAGTCTCGAGCAATACCTCCAGGGCTTCCTCCGCCGCCCGGCGCATCCGGGGATGGGATGGGTCGTAGCGGCAATTGCCCTCATTGAATTTGCTT